>JBJEMZ010000259.1:13023-22484 GCA_051879935.1 Wujia sp. | reverse complement strand
AATTGTGCTTGCACAAATTTCTATATGACGGCCAATGTTCATCGAGCCGATAGGCAAGATGTCATTGATTGCACATCGAGTAGGTGATAACCTACTCGATTGTTGGTTTTGGTTTTGGCTGTCTGAGGTGTTGCTGTTAGGGGTTGGTGGTGGTTGTTGGCAGTGTTGGTTGTTGGTACTTAGCTTCTTTGGCAGCAAATCTTCCGTAGGAGAGAGTTGCATGTTCTCCACGGACAAAAATGAGCGAGCAGAATGTTTTTTAATTAGATTCCGGCAGCAAATCGTCCGTGGGAGAGAGTTGAATGTTCCCCACGGACAAAAATGAGCGAGCAGAATGAAATTTAATGAGATTCTGACAACAAATCTTCCGTAGGAGAGAGTTGCATGTTCTCCACGGACAAAAATGAGCGGGCAGAATGAAATTTCAAGAGATTCCGGCAGCAAATCGTCCGTGGGAGACAGTTGGATGTTCTCCACGGACAAAATCAATTTCACATAAAGTTTCTGGAGATTAACTGCTGTACCCAGCTGGAATCTAGTGGATGTTTTTGTGTTTCGTAAGTCAAAATAAGATTTACGTCCGGGATGATATCATTTTTACAGTACATGTTTATCTTATTGATGGCACTCTCCCGGTAATCATCATCATCCATCAAACCAAAATGTTCCCAATAACATAGTTTGTTCGTTTTGGGATTTTGAATTGTGAAATCAGGGAAGATAGTTGTTCCGTTGATTTGCAATGGATTTTCGTATCGAAAAGGAATGTTGTTTGTAAAAAGTGTGTTTGCAATGATTGTCTCTGATTTGGAACGCACATGAATGCCGCAGAGTGTATTATGTATTAGATTCTCCGGACAATATGTATTGGATTCATACGGCTCATTTGCCCAATTATCAGGTGTGAGTGCATGGGCAAGAATCCTCTGATAATTTGAAGTTGGTTCCAGCAGTTGTTTTGCCTTTCCGATTAACTTATTTGACTTTGCCAGGAACTGTTCTAAAATCTTCTTTTCCTGTAGGCAATCAAATATGCATGATTCATAGTATTTTTTCAAAGCTAGCTTTTCGGCAGTATTTCTTTCTCCTTTGGGAAGATATTTAGCTTTCTTTCCATCTGTTACAAAATATTTGAAGGAGTGCCCGTTTTTAAAGCATTGAAGTTCTCCGGCAGGTAAGTTCTTGATGATCTGTTCGTATTTTTTTATTGACTGATTTAAAAACTGTAGTTGTTGTTTTGCATCCTGAGTGTACATATTCACGCTTCTTTCTATAATTTTTTATTTTGGATAATGATTTTTGAATAAATCAAGACTCCGAAAAATGTAGATGATCGATACTTGGAATTTGGATATCTACTATATGCTAAAATCTACCATATGTAATTTGTTGCGTAAATACTTCATCGGTATTTATCACAGAAAATTCACACATTATAAATAAGCATAAATCTTGTTATGCGAGTCCCCGAAGGATAATTGTCCGTAGGAGAGAGTTGAATGTTCCTCACGGACAAAAATGAGCGAGCAGAATGAAATTTCAAGAGATTCCGACAGCAAATCTTCCGTAGGAGAGAGTTGAATGTTCTCCACGGACAAAAATGAGCGAGCAGAATGTTTTTTAATTAGATTCCGGCAGCAAATCGTCCGTGGGAGAGAGTTGAATGTTCCCCACGGACAAAAATGAGCGAGCAGAATGAAATTTAATGAGATTCTGACAACAAATCTTCCGTAGGAGAGAGTTGCATGTTCTCCACGGACAAAAATGAGCGGGCAGAATGAAATTTCAAGAGATTCCGGCAGCAAATCGTCCGTGGGAGACGGTTGGATGTTCTCCACGGACAAAATTGTCCGCAACCTCGCCCGCAAACTTCTCGTGCCCAGCTTGCAACCTGCCCGCAAAATCATCTACAACCTGCCCGCAACTCGCATGCAAAAAAGGTTTAGCTGAGCTGAAATAAACATTTGACAGGTGGCTTGACGGCTGATTTTCAGCTTCGAAACCCATCTGATTTGAAATTGTACATTGTATACAATTTGTGTATCGAAAAAAGTACAAAAAAATGGGAATAATTCGTTGACGTGTATACAAGAAAATTTTATAATAGAATCAGCCTCAGAAAAAAGGGCATTTTTGCACGGAGAAGGTTGCCTGAATTTCTGAAAATTAACAAGAAGATTCGCGCGGAAAAGCGCAGAAAAAGGAGGAGTAACACACAATGGCAATTTTATTGAAGTTGAACTCACTGGACGCAGAAGGCTGGGAAGGCTTTGTACCGGGTAAGTGGCAGAAAGAGGTAGAGGTTCGTGACTTTATTCAGAAGAACTACACACCATATGAAGGTGATGATACATTCCTGGCTGACCCTACACAGGATACAAAGGATTTGTGGCAGATGGTTCTCGATCTTTCTAAGAAGGAGAGAGAAGCAGGCGGCGTTCTTGATATGGATACAAAGGTTGTATCAACACTTACATCTCATGGCCCTGGATACCTTGACAAGAGCAAAGAGAAGATCGTTGGTTTCCAGACAGATAAGCCTTTCAAGAGAGGTATGAATGTATACGGCGGTATCCGTATGGCTATGAAGGCTTGTGAGGACAACGGATACAAGGTAGATCCTGAAATCGTAGAGTTCTTCACAACACACAGAAAGACACATAATGCAGGTGTATTTGATGTGTATGATGCTGAAATCAGAAGATGTCGTACAAACCACATCATCACAGGCCTTCCGGATGCTTACGGTCGTGGACGTATCATCGGTGACTACAGAAGAGTGGCTCTTTATGGTACAGATTTCCTGATTGAAGACAAGAAGATCCAGAAGGAATCTTTTGGAGAGGTTTATACAGATGATGTAATCAGAGGCAAGGAAGAGATTGCTGAGCAGATCCGTGCACTTGGTGAATTGGCTAAGATGGCAGCTTCTTATGGCTGTGATATCACAAAGCCTGCTAAGAATGTTCAGGAAGCTATCCAGGCAGTATATTTTGGTTACCTTGGCGCAGTTAAGGAGCAGAACGGTGCTGCTATGTCACTTGGACGTACAGCTACATTCCTTGATATCTACGCTGAGAGAGACTTAAAGAACGGCACATTTACTGAGGATGAGATTCAGGAGTTTGTTGATCACTTCATTATGAAGCTGCGTTGCGTTAAGTTCGCAAGAACACCTGAGTACAATTCAATCTTCGCTGGTGATCCTGTATGGGTTACAGAGTCACTTGGTGGTATGGGCGTTGACGGACGTACACTTGTAACAAAGATGAGCTTCCGTTACCTCCACACACTTGACAACCTTGGTACATCACCGGAGCCGAACCTGACAGTTCTTTGGGCAAAGAACCTTCCAATCAACTGGAAGCAGTACTGTGCTAAGATGTCTATCAAGTCATCTTCAATCCAGTACGAGAATGACGATTTGATGAGACCAATCAATGGTGATGACTACGGTATCGCTTGTTGCGTATCATCCATGAGAATTGGTAAGGATATGCAGTTCTTCGGTGCAAGAGCAAATCTTGCTAAGTGTCTCCTTTATGCTATCAACGGTGGTGTTGATGAGTGTACAGGTGTACAGGTAGGACCGAAGTACAGACCGGTTACAGGTGATTACCTTGACTTCGACGATGTAATGGAGAAATTCGACGACATGATGGAGTGGCTTGCTAAGGTTTATGTAAGCGCACTGAACATCATTCACTACATGCATGATAAGTATGCATACGAGAGAATCCAGATGGCTCTCCATGACAGAGATGTACAGAGATTCTTCGCTACAGGTCTTGCAGGACTTTCAGTAGTAGCAGATTCACTTTCTGCTATCAAGTATGCAAAGGTTAAGTGTATCAGAAATGAGCAGGGTATCGTTACATCTTATGAGACAGAGGGCGATTTCCCTAAGTATGGTAACAACGATGACAGAGTAGACAGCATTGCTGCAAGTATCGTTTCAACATTTATGCATAAGCTTAGAAAGCACCATGTATACAGAAATGGTCTTCCTACAATGTCAATCCTTACAATTACATCAAACGTAACATACGGTAAGAACACAGGTGATACACCTTGTGGTAGAAAGAAAGGTCAGCCATTTGCTCCGGGTGCTAACCCACTTCATGGTAGAGATTCACACGGTGCAGTAGCATCCCTTTCATCTGTTGCTAAGCTTCCGTTCCAGGATTCTAGAGATGGTATCTCCAATACATTCTCTATCATCCCTGGTGCACTTGGTAAAGAAGATCAGGTATTTGCCGGCGACCTTGATGTAGATTTGAAGTTAGACTAATCAGTTTAAACGAAGAGTTCTAAGAGGTGTTTAATATGAACGACGGACTCGATAAAGTTGATGATCTTGTCGCTATGTTAGACGGTATGGTCGAAAATGGTCATGGACACATTACTGTGTCCTATGACCCGGACCAGGAAGGCGATTCTGTGGAGACACTTGGTTGCCTGGATTGTGCCAAAGGAAATCTGGCATGTGCCGTTCCGACATTGCATGAGGGAATCGACGATGCATTTGAAGAGGACTAATCGAATCGGTTAGTTCGAAAGAATCAATAATATTGAATTATTTAGATAGGAGGATTATAAAAATGGCTAGTACACAGCAGATTGATAACCTGGTTAACATGCTTGATGGTTATGTAGAGAAAGGTGGATACCACCTCAACGTTAACGTATACAACAGAGAGACTCTTTTGGACGCTCAGAAGCATCCGGAGAACTATCCACAGCTTACAATCCGTGTATCCGGATACGCTGTAAACTTCATCAAGCTTACACCGGAGCAGCAGGCTGACGTTATTTCACGTACATTCCACGAAGCTATGTAGTGAGCGCAAGCGAGTCAGAGTAAGCGAAGCTTATTCATGACGAGCGGCGAACGCTCACAAACAGCGAAGCTGGTTGTGTAGTATGTAGCTCCGCATCATCGCCGTAGGCGATTTTGCATGATGCGGAGTTCTCGTGAGTATATAGTATATAAGCTTGCATATAATAAGGGTTGTCTATGCGATGTAGGCAACCCTTATATTATTAAAGGAGATAGAAGATGAACGGAAAGATACATTCAATCGAGACGTTTGGAACGGTGGATGGACCGGGAACACGGTTTGTTGTGTTTGTGAAAGGCTGTCCAATGCGTTGCCAGTATTGTCATAATCCGGATACATGGACACAGGAAGGTGCAAAGGACATGTCTGTGGAAGAGGTTTTGGCGGAATATGACAGAAACAAAGAGTTTTATCATAGTGGCGGGATTACCGTAACTGGTGGTGAACCATTAGTACAGATTGATTTTTTGATTGAGCTTTTTGAAGCGGCAAAGGCAAAGGGGATTCATACGTGTCTGGATACATCCGGTATTATGTTTCGAAGAAATGTTCCGGAAATTCTTGCGAAGTATGACCGCTTGATGAAAGTGACGGATTTGATTATGCTTGATATCAAGCATATTGATCCGGAGGAGCACAAAAAACTGACAAGCCAGCCATGTGATAATATATTTGATTTTTTGAAGTATTTGGATGAGAAGGAAAAAGAAATCTGGATACGGCATGTACTTGTTCCGGGGATTACATTGAATCCGGAATATCTGGATCGCCTTGGTTATTTTATCGGACAGTTCATGCATATTAAAGCGCTGGATGTGCTTCCTTATCACTCCATGGGTAAAGCAAAATACGAGAAGCTGGGAATGGACTATGTATTAAAAGATGTTCCGGATGCGACAAAGGAACAGGCGATAGAGGCAAGGCAGACTGTGCTTGCGGGCATGAAGCGTCGTCGCCAGGAGATGAAGGACGCGGGACAGTAAAATGGATATGCCTGCCCTGATTTCATAAACGGAATCAGGGCAGGCATTTTTCGTCCATAAATTTCTGCGTACATTTGCAGCTGTCGGCAATTATGAATTGAACTTATCTAAGAAGCTTCCAAGCTTCTCCATCTTGCTGATTGTGTCATTCCTTGCGGCAGCAGAACCGGTTTTTCCTTCGGAAGCAGTCTCATTTGCATTTTGCACGCTGCTCTCACCGGCAGAACCTCCGGATGTAAGTACAGGAGCCATCCAAATCTTACCGGTACCGCGGTAAACATTGACAAGACCTTCGCCGGAGACAGCGGAACCAATCAGGCTCTTGGAGGATTTTTCAACTGTAAACTCCAGAGAAGAAGACCATGCAATTGCCATGTTGCCATCGATGCGCATTGTATCGTTGTTCAGTACAACTTCTATAATCTCACTGCGAGGAACAATACTTTCAAGTGCACAGATTCCGGTACCGTTCAGACTTAAGTTAAACAGGCCCTCACCGCCAAAAACAGCGGAAGACAGGTTGCTTCTTGCAACTACCTTTTGCTGAACTGTATTATCACAGGCGAGAAAGAGACCGTCATCTAATACAACGCTACCACCCCATTCTTCAAGGTTGGTAAGTAAGATATGGCGGTAGGTCGGCTCTAACATAACCTGACCATAGCCGGTATAAATCGGCTTTGCGATGCTTTCGCTTGTAACAGCCGCTTTTGCCATATTTTTAAGGAATCCGCCGACGCCTTTTACACCGCTTTCCATCTGTACCTGTCCGGCAGTCCACTGCATGGCACCTGCCTGAACTGTGTATCCGTTGCCATTCAGATTTAAGAGAAGCTGGCGTTTATTTACGTTCATTCTGGACATATAATACTGCATCTTTGCGGTATATGTACTGACACTCATATCCTGCACATACTCTAAAACCTGCATGCCGCCTAATGCAGCTGTCACCTGAATGTTGCTGTTGTTAAGTAAGCTTTGAGCTACCATTTATGTGTCCCTCCTCCCTATTTAGCGGTTGGTGCCATGAGGATGGAACCGGTACCACGGTAAACATTGACAAGACCTTCTCCGGAAACAGCAGAACCAATCAAGCTCTTAGAGGACTTCTCAACTGTAAAGTCAAGGCTTCCGGACCATGCAATTGCCATATTGCCGTCAATCTTCACCTCATCATCCTGAAGATTGAACATGACAAGCTCCTGCTGAGGAACCGGGCTTTCAAGTACAGCGATTCCCTGTCCCATAAGGCTTAAGTTGAACAAACCTTCTCCGCCAAGTACGGCAGAGGATAAGCTTTTACGGCTGACAACCTTGTGCTGCAGCGTGCTGTCACAGGCTAAGAACAAACCGTCTTCTAAAACAAGCTGTCCCCACTGTGCAACATCTACCAGTAAAATGTGTTTGTAGGTTGGCTCGAGCATGACAAAACCCTGACCGGAATATTCAGGTTTTGCCATTGTCTCTCCGGTTACAGCAGCACCGACTGCTTTACCCAGGAAGTTTCCTACACTTACGCCTGACTGCATGGAGACATTTCCGAGAGTCCACTGCATGGCGCCTGCCTGCAGCTTGCAGCTTGTGTTATTGAGCTCAACCAGCACCTGTCTGCGACGTACATTCATCTCGGCTGAGAAATATGCGGTTTCTGCATTTGCTGCGGAAACGGACATATCCTTCTGATGCTCGTACACGCGGTACTGTCCAAGCTGGTTAATACACAGCATGTTGGCATTGTCAAATAAGTTGTTGATGGAAAACATTATCATACCTCCTTTTCGATGTTCGCCTTTGAGAGTGAGAAGGTAAATTCACTTCCGACACCCTCTGTGCTCACAACATTGATATTTTCGTTATGGGCTTTGATGATTTCTTTTGTGATTGCAAGTCCGAGTCCGGTTCCCTGTTTGTCTTTACCACGGGAGTGGTCGGCCTTGTAAAAACGTACCCATACACGATTTAAGGAATCCTTTGGGATTCCGCACCCCTCATCTTTTACAGACACGAATATTTTATCATGTTTTTCGGTCAGTGTCACGTAAATTGATTTTCCGTTTGGTGTAAATTTTATAGCATTATCAAGCAGATTGTAAATAACCTGTTCAATCTTTGTTTTATCCGCGTGAACCATAGAATTTTCTGTGTGATTGTTCAACCGGAGTGAGATTCCCTTCTCAATGCATCTGCCCTCAAAGGAGTTGATGGCACTTAAGATAAGCTCGACGATGTCAAAATCCTTGAACATAAGCCAGATGCCATACGAATCATAATCATTTAATTCCAAAAGACTGGACGTAAGTTTCGACAGACGATTTGTCTGTTCCACTACGATTTTCAGGTAACGGTCCTGCATTTCAACCGGGATTGTCCCATCCAGAATCGCTTCGATATAGCCTTTGATGGAAGTAAGCGGTGAACGGAAGTCGTGCGAGATGTTGGAGATGAATGCACGGCGATAATCGTCAAGCTTGGAAAGCTCCGAGGCCATGTATTCAAGGGTTGACGCAAGCTGTCCGATTTCATCGTCTGAATGGATGTCCATCGGAGTGTCAAAATTTCCTGTGGAATACTGTTCTGCAACTGTATTGATTTTTCGAATCGGGCGCATGATTTTACCCGAGACAATACCAAGCAGGAAAAACGATATAATTATAATGACCAGGAACGGAATGTAAATCAGCTTCAGAATATCCTGTTGTATATCCCGTAATTGCTCTACTGTAGAGTGGATCAGAATCATACCGGCCGGTGTGTCATTAAAGCGAATTGGAATTGCAACCGATATAACATCCACATCAAACGTGTCAAAGAATGTGCCATTAAATGATTGTGCTGTGTACAAGTCGAAATCGGGGTCAACCAGGAAAATGTTTTTTGGATTGCCGGGATGGCCGTTTGCATTTGCAAATCCGTAGATGATGCCTTTCTCATCTGTGACCCATATGCTTGCGTTTAAAGCCGTACTGTAATAGCGCAGGATATCGGGCAGAGCGTCTTCAGAATATAGTCCCTGCATATAACCGGCAATTGTCTGGTCAGCAATCAGAAAGGCTTCGTTTGTCAATACCTCCGTTCGCTCTTCCACAAGCATGTTTCGGGTAACCCGAGAGGAGTATATGACGATGAAACCGAATGTGGCGGCGAACAGGACGAGAAAGCTTATAAATATTTTATCAAACAGAGAATGTTTCAGCCGCATGTTACTTTACCTCAAATTTGTATCCCTTTCCCCAGACAGTAGAAATTGCCCAGTTATGATTTTCATTCAATTTTTCCCGTAATCGTTTGATATGCACATCAACCGTTCGGGAATCACCGGCGTACTCGTAGTCCCATAGCCGGTCAAGTAACTGATCTCGCGTAAATACCTGATTTGGACGTTTGGCAAGAAAATATAAAAGTTCCAGCTCCTTTGGGGGCATCTCAACAGATTCACCATCCAGTGTCACACTATAGTTGGTCATATTGATGAGCAACCCATCGTACTCGACAAACTCGCCCTGATGGTCTGTGACTTCACTGATATTTGCAGACTGCATCGGATTTATGACGGTACGGCGTAATACGGCCTTGACTCTGGCAACAAGCTCGTTGGAATCAAAGGGCTTTACCATATAATCATCTGCACCAAGCTTTA
>JBJEMZ010000259.1:8296-12923 GCA_051879935.1 Wujia sp. | reverse complement strand
TCTCCGGCACGGAAGGATTGTACAAGCGGGTGCTTTTTCAAATATTCGTGTATTCCCTTTCGAAGCGCACCGGTACCTTTGCCGTGAATAATGGTGACACGGCTCATATGTGCCAGCACTGCATCGTCTAAGTATTTGTCGATTTCGAAAGTTGCCTCGTCAACGGTTTTTCCCATGACATTTAATTCCGGTGAAAAATGCATGGATTTGTTGATGGCTGTGTGGTCGCCGCCTTTCTTTACTCCTGCATGCTTGACGGCGGCAGAACCATTTACTGTGACGGTCTGCTCCGGAATAATAAGCAGATCGCTGATTGGCAGCATAGAGTTTAAAATTCCCATCTGAACACCGGCAATGCCCTTGTTGTCCGGGAGTTTGGTGATGGTTCCTCTGGTGTTCAGACTGATAACCTGAACGGTGTCTCCGATATGGAAATCAGACGCCTTGTGGTTGGAAGTCTGTTTTTTTGCGCTTCCGGCACCGGCCTTGTCGTAGCCTTTTAGCTTATCGCGCAGTGCGCCTCGTTTTTCTTCCATTTCGCGCATGTCTGCTTTGTTTGGATTGGTGCGCCATTTGTTGTAGTCCCGGATTGTCCGGTCGGCGACTTCCTTTGCCTCTTCGATAAGCTCGCGTGCCTCATCTCTGGCTTTTTGCAGAATTTCTGCCTTCTTCGTATCCAGATTTTCTTCCTTTGTTTTCAAGCTCTCTTTGAGTGAACAGATTTCCGCTTTGTAGGCTTCGATGGCGCGTTCGTCTTCCTCAATGGAGCGCTTGCTTGCTTCCAAATCTGCGAGCAGCGTTTCCATGTCTACCGCATCGCTGTCGATTTGTTCCTTTGCGGAGGAGATGATATAGTCCGGAAGCCCGAGCTTGCTTGCAATCGCAAATGCATTCGATTTGCCCGGAATACCGATTGTCAGTCGATAGGTCGGCCGGAGTGTTGCAACGTCAAATTCGCACGATGCATTTTCAACGCCGTCCGTAGAGAGCGCATATGTTTTTAGTTCACTGTAATGTGTCGTTGCCATACAGCGCGCGCCCATGTCTTTCAGATAGTTTAAGATGGAGACGGCAAGTGCCGCGCCCTCGACAGGGTCGGTGCCGCCGCCGGGCTCGTCAAACAGACACAGGGTGTTTGGCCCCGCATGGTTCACAATATAGACGATATTGCTCATGTGTGAGGAAAATGTAGACAGATTTTGCTCGATGCTCTGCTCATCACCGATATCTGCAAAAATATCCTCAAACACGGCAAGTCTCGATTCTTCCATGGCAGGTATATGAAGACCTGCCTGCCCCATCAGGGAAAATAATCCCAGAGTCTTTAGGGAGACGGTTTTGCCACCGGTGTTCGGTCCTGTCACAATCAGGAGATTGTAGCCATCGCCGAGACGCAGATCCACCGGGACAACGGTGTGCTTCTCGAGGAGCGGATGCCGCCCCTGCTTGATGTCAATGATACCATCCGTATTGAAAACCGGTTGTGTACTGCGGGTTGCTCTTGCGTATTTTGCCTTTGCAAATATAAAGTCAAGTTCCGTCAAAAGCTCGAGGTCATACGCGATGTCTGACACGCATGCTGCGGCAAGGGAGCTTAACGATTCCAGTATATTTTCAATCTCAAGAAGCTCTTCGTTTGCGAGTTCCTTGATGTGATTGTTCAGGTTGACGACCTCCATCGGTTCGATAAAGAGTGTCGAGCCGGTTGACGACTGATCGTGAATCATGCCCGGAAAACTTGAACGGTATTCCTGCTTGACCGGGATGCAGTATCTGCCATTTCGCATGGTGATCAGATTTTCCTGCAGACGATCTTTGTTTGCGTCGCTCTTTACGATTTTGTCCAGCTGCTGATGGAGCTTGACATTTGTCTGCTTGATTTCCCGGCGGATGGATTTAAGCGCCGAGCTTGCATCGTCTGCGTATTCATTTTCTGCAAGAATACACCGGCTGATTTCGGAGGATATATGTTCCAGCGGGACAAGCATGTTGAACCGCTCGGTCAGGGAGTCGAATGTTGTCTCGGAAACTGTTTCCTGATTCCTGCTTTGGAGCGCTTCCGTCAAATCGGAACCGTCGCCGTACTGCTTCACGGATTTTGCAACCCGAAGCACTGCTGCGACATCGAGCAGTTCCGCGCATGTGAGCGTACCCTGTACCTCCAGACGCTTGATGGATGCACCGATATCGGTCAGTCCGGTAAAGCTGATGTTGCCGTGCCGGTTCAGCCGGTTAAGTGCATCGTGGGTTTCCTCCTGCAATGTGCGAATTGTATCGATGTCCCGTTGTGGCTTCATGCGGTCAACCCGGCGTTTTGCCATCGGAGAGTTTGCGTATTCCGCCACCATGGAAAGTATTTTGTTGTATTCTAATATTCGTAAGCTTCGTTTGTTCATGTTTGTATACCTGTGTGTTTCTTTATATTTTCTGCTTATTTTGTTGTGGTTGTGTGATGACTAATAGTTCATAGATTGATTATAGTTGTAAAAGTTTATATTGCCAAGTGGAATTTGTGCCAAAGTCATCATCGGCTTGCGAAAACTCCCCATAAGTGTTATATATAGGAGGAACCATCATGAACGAAGTGAATGATTGACCAATAATATGCGGAGGACAATTATGAAATATTATATAAAAGAATTGCGTGACGGAGAGATGATATCGGAAATTTATCTCTGTAAAAATAAAGTAATTGCGAAGACAAAGGCGGGAAAAACCTATTACTCCATGCAGCTGCAGGACAAGACAGGCATCATCGATGCGAAAATCTGGGAATTAAATAATGCGATTGCACATTTTGAACCGATGAATTACATACGGGTTGATGCGCAGGTTGTGAGCTTTAATGGTGCTTTGCAGTTGAATGTCAAAAGAGTGCGCGTGGCAGATGAGGGAGAATATAATGTCTCCGACTATATGCCATGCTCGGATAAGAATATCGATACAATGTATGGCGAATTGCTTGCATTGATTGACAGTGTTCAAAACAAATATCTGAATGCGCTTTTGAAAAAAATGTTTGTGGAAGACAAAGCTTTTGTTGAGAAATTCAAAAACCATTCGGCGGCAAAATCCATTCATCATGGATTTATCGGAGGACTTTTGGAACATTCTCTGTCGGTTGCAAAGCTCTGCGAATACATCGCATCCAATTATCCGGCGGTCAATCATGACCTGCTTGTGACGGCTGCAATCTGCCACGATATCGGAAAGGTGGATGAAATATCGTCATTTCCGGAAAATGATTATACCGACGAAGGACAGCTGGTTGGACATATCGTGATGGGAACGATGATGATTGCAGATAAAATCCGGGAGATTCCGGATTTCCCGGTCAAGCTTGCAAATGAGCTCAAACATTGCATCCTGTCACATCATGGGGAGCTCGAATACGGTTCGCCGAAAAAACCGGCTCTGATTGAGGCGCTGGCACTGGCGCATGCGGATAATCTTGATGCGAAGCTTCAGACTTTTACGGAGGTAATAAAATCAAATAGCGATAAGACGGAGTGGCTTGGATACAACAAGATGTTCGACAGCAATGTGCGGCTTACGAGCGAGTGATAACTTCATAAAGCGACATCATGCGGATGAAGCATATTCATATAATCTAGAGCTAATCAGGAGAGTATATCATGAACAAAGAAGTAAAAAAAGAAATGACCATCTTATATAAGGTGCATGACAATTTATATGTCAATCTGACGAATCGTTGCCCCTGTGCATGCACATTCTGCCTGCGGCAGACAAAAGAAAATGTAACCGGGGATGATTCGTCTCTGTGGCTTTCTCATGAACCGTCAGTGGAAGAGGTGATTTCGGAGTTCGACAAGTTTGATGTTGCAAGCTTTGATGAAATCGTATTTTGCGGGTTCGGGGAACCGACGGAGCGGCTGGATGCATTGTTAGAGGTGGCTGCGTTTGTTAAGAAGCAATTTGGAAAGCCGATCCGGGTCAATACAAACGGGCTTGCAAACTTAATCTGGAACGAGGACGTGACACCGAAGTTTGCCGGGCTTGTGGATACGATATCCATCAGCCTGAACACGCCGGACGCAAAGCGGTATCAGGAGATTGTAAGAAGCAGATTTGGTGAGCAGTCCTATGAGGCGATGCTGACATTTGCGGGAAATGTGAAAAAGTACGTACCGCATGTTGTATTAAGCACGGTTTCGACAACACTTACGGAACAAGAGGAAGCACGCTGTCAGGAAATCTGTGATTCCCTTGGTGTGACATATCGGATTCGTCCGTTTGAGTAGTCAGGGGTTAAACAAAATCAGCTATATACCGATATAATATTTAGATATGGCGAACCATATCCTTTTTACAGGCAGGTGGCACAAGGAGGTGCCGAAATATTCTAAGGAAGGAGACGAAAAACATGAGCATGAACGTAAATGTGATTGCAGGCATGCAGACCGCAGCCGAGGATTTTGGCAATTATAAGACGGCCAAGACACAGGAGAAAACACAGGAAAAGGCAAGTGAAGTACAGGCGAAGGACGCTGTGTATGAAAAGAGCGAGGCGGACAGCCAGACAAAGCCGTATTCCGTGAATAAGATGAGTAAGGAGGAGCGTGCGGCACTGGTGCAACAGTTAAAAGCAGACCAGGAGAGCCGGCAG
>JBJEMZ010000259.1:0-8196 GCA_051879935.1 Wujia sp. | reverse complement strand
GATGATGTGGATAAGATGCGTGAGATGCAGGCAGCAATGGAGAAAGGCTTCGGACAGGCGAAGGAAGCATGGGGCAAGGAACTGCCGGAAATAAGCGGCCAGACATTGGATGCGGCAAACGCTTTGTTTGAAGAGTATTATAAGTCTAAGGCAAATGTGTAAAAAGCCTTGCAAACCATCCGTGATAGGTGGTAAAGTAAAAGAGTCTTGAAAAAGGCTCTTTTACTGTTTTTTTAGGAGATGAAATATGCTTAGATTCTGGTATGTGATTATTATTTCCCTGCCATTTATAATTTATTATCTGGTGAAAGGGGATTATATAGAGAGACACGCAGATGCGTACTCGGAGGAAGATCGTTACCGGGTGGCGCTCCGGGTGATTCGCATCATGAAACGGAACGGACGCATCACAACAAGCGTAACCGGCGTGGAGAATCTGCCGAAGGACTGTGGCTACGTCATGTTCCCGAATCATCAGGGAAAATACGATGCCCTCGGGATTATGGATGCGCACAAGAAGCCGTGTACGGTCATGATGGACGAAAAGCGGTCGCATATGGTGATTGTCGATCAATTCATAACACTTGTGAAAGGGTGCCGGATTGATAAGAGTGACATCAAAAGTCAGGTTAACGCGATTAACACAGTGGCGTCTGAGGTAAGAGAAGGACGGCGTTATATCGTCTTTCCGGAGGGGGGATACTTCCACAATCGCAACGCGGTGAAGGAATTTATGCCGGGGGCATTTCAATGTGCCGTGCGTGCGAAAAGCCCGATTGTGCCGGTGCTGCTGGTGGATTCGTATAAACCGTTTGAAATCAACTCGCTTCGGAAGGTACATACGCAGGTGCATTTCCTGCCGGCAATCTATCCGGAGGAATACAGTGGCATGACAACAAGTCAGATTGCAAAGCTGGTGCGGGGACGCATCGTGGACAAGATGCAAGCGATTTAATATCTGCAAAGGAGGATTTTTAGATGGATATTAATCAGGTTCTGATGGATTATGATAATATGTTTGGTACACATTCCCTCGAGGAGATAGAGGATTTTCTGACAAGCAAGATTGAACTTGCCATGGACGAGAGGGATTTTGGAGCTGCACTTTCCCTGATGAATGAGATGATGAGCTTTTGCAGGGATACAAGCCAGAATCAGAAGGGATTGATTTACTGCGCGGAAGTGGAAGATATGCTCGTAAAGCTCGGTCTGGAGGGAACGGTGGATTATGCGACATCCCTGCTCAATGTGGCAAATGCATACCGGGCATTTGGCTATTTTATGAAATCCCAGAATCTGTTTGAACGGGTTGAGGTCATCTATCGGGAAAAGCTTCCGGCAGGAGATTTTAACTTCGCCGGATTATATAATAACTGGAGCTTGTTGTATCAGGAGACCGGTGAGTTTCGGAAGGCGGAGGAGATGCTTCGACGTGCGCTTGCCATTGTCGATCTGCATGAGCATGCACTGATTCAGCAGGCGACGACACGCTGTAACCTTGCAGGTACGCTGCTTCGGATAGCAAGTGGAGAAACAACCGGTGCGGACGGACAACGGATGGATGAAACGGCGGCTGCCGCATTGTACGACGAGGCGCTTTCCTATCTGCAGAGGGCGCTGCGCATTTTCGAGTGGGACGGAAAACGGGATTTCCATTACAGTGCTGCATTGTCGACGATGGGAGATGCGCTGTATCTGAAAGAGGACTATGTGCAGGCGGCAGGCTATTATGCGCAGGCGATGGAAGAATTAGAAAAGCATGTGGGAAAAACAGAGGCGTATGAGCGGGTTGCCGAGCGTTATGAACAGGCAAATATAAAGGCGGAAGAACTCAAAAAACGTGATTCCGCGTTTGCACAGCCGGAACAGTCGGGAAGCAGCAGACAGGGCGGAAATGGCTTTGAATATAAATACAACATGGAGGTACTTGCCGGAAGTGGAGCGGGGAATGCGCAGACAGCCACTGCTAATCGGGCAACCGATATGCATGAGGATCCGGCTAACTCGATGGACGATATCTATGTAGACACGCTCTCGGCGAGGAGCCCGGAGGAAGAGGATACAAGCTGGATATCGGTCTGCCGCAGGTTTTATGAAACTTACGGCGTGAAGATGCTTCATGAGGAGTTTGGCGATTACGAGGCGAGAATTGCAGTGGGACTTGTTGGGGAAGGGTCGGACTGCTTTGGATATGAGGATGAAATCTCCAAAGACCATGATTTCGAGCTTGGATTCTGTCTGTGGCTTTCGGAGGAGGATTACCGAAGTATCGGTATGATGCTGCAGCGTTCCTATGAACAGCTTCTGGTTGATTTTGGCGAACAGTTTCTAAGGGAAAACGGAATTGAGATTCCTCAGAGTGTCAGCAAAAAAATTGCCGGTCGGAGAGGCGTATCTTCGATTCGTGGATTTTATGAATCCCTGCTTGGCGTAAAGCTGTCAAGAACCGAGGATGATCGATATATATTGCCGGAATACTGGATGCAGATTACGGAGGATAAGCTTGCTACAGCCACAAATGGTGCGGTGTTCCGCGATGATGCGGGGTCATTTACGAAGGTGCGGGAAAGTCTGCTTGAATATTACCCGACCAATATCTGGATGATGCGGCTTGCCGAGAAGCTGCACGGATTTGCGCAGACAGCACAGAGCAATTATGCGAGGATGATGGCACGTAAGGATTACGTGGCTGCGAATTTGTGTGTGGCAAAGGGCATGGAATATACGATGGAAATCGTGTATCTCCTAAATCAGAAGTATGCACCATATTATAAATGGATGCGAAAGGGAATGAACGGACTTACGCTTATGGACAGTGTGGCGCCGATTCTGGATAAAATCGCCGTGCTGCCACTTCAGGCGATCGCATGGGAGGGTAGAAACTACAATGCATATGAGGTAAATTACCGGGATGAGGTCATTGCCTGTTTTGAGGATATCGCGGAATATATCCTGATGGAGCTTAAAATGCAGGGCGTCGTGAAGGGAACGGAAACCTTTATGGATGTGCATGCACAGAATCTGATGAACCGTGTAAATCAGGGGGATTTCGGCGGCGTGGATGATGCCGAGATGGAAGCAAATTATGCAGAATATGTGAATGATTTGAAACAGGCCGCAAATGAAGCGGAAGAAGTAAAACAGGATATCACCGATATGGATGCAAATAATTCAGGACGTGTATATGAATGGGGCAAAGATGATTCGTTTGACAGAGAAGAGAAGATTGCCGAGATTGTAGAAGCGGAATGGAAACAGTTTGACAAGGTAAACAATGAGGGCGGAAGAGCTGACTGTCAGGACGACTGGAATACATTTTCCATCATGCGAAAGAGCCAGTATATGACCTGGACCAATGAACTGCTCGAAAGCTATCTTGCGGATTTAAACGATGCAAAGGCGCGGGGCTGGAATCTGATCATGGAAAAATATGCCCGTATGATGCAGAGCACGGCACCGGAAAAATACGCGGAACTCGAGGAACAGCTTCCGAAACGAAGTGCGGAGCGCACGGCGATTGCGGAGGAAATCATACGGATTCAGGTAGATTGGATGGAAGCATTTGCGAAAGAATATCCAAAGATGGCAGCGAATGCGAGATCGATTCATACGAGTGAAGACAGTGCATACAACACATCGTATGAGACGTATCTGCGTGGAGAAATCGGAACCTATTCGGAGCGGACATTTGTGCTTTACGGACGGTTTGTGACAGAACTTGCCGCAAAGGGCGGCAATCTGGCGTATGAGATTATGGACAACACGGCACGCCTGTATGGCTATGCAGATGTTAAGGACGCAGAAAGACGGTTGTAATTCGAAAAACGAACTATAAATAAAAAGGTCGCATGGACTTGGAAATTTTTGTCCTGCGGCCTTTTTGCTTTGATTGGATGCGTTACATCTTCTCCGGTTCATCATAGTCAACACCAAGTGTGTCAACTGTGACGGTCTTGATTCTTTGCTCTTCGTACGGATGGTCCATATAATCTGTCGGTGTAGATGCAATCTTGTCAACAACATCCATGCCGTCTTTTATTTTCCCGAAGGCTGCGTAGCTTCCGTCGAGATGCGGACTTGTCTTGTGCATAATGAAGAACTGGGAACCTGCTGAGTTTGGCATCATGGAACGGGCCATAGAAAGTACACCCGGTTCGTGCTTTAAGCTATTTTGGAAACCGTTTTCGGCGAATTCTCCGTGGATGGAATAACCCGGTCCGCCGGTTCCGTTTCCGTCAGGACAGCCACCCTGAATCATAAAACCACTGATTACGCGGTGGAATGTCAATCCGTCGTAAAATCCTTTCTTGATGAGTGAAATAAAGTTCCTAACCGTATTCGGTGCGATATCCGGATAAAGTTCAAATGTCATGACGTCTCCGGATTCCATTGTCATTGTAACAATTGGATTACTCAAATTTATCATCCTTTCTTGTATTTTTATAAAAAAGATGGTAGTATAATAACATTAATGTAAAATTACTTCAAGTGTGTAATTTTTTGGAAACTTATGTAAACCAAAGTGAGAAGAGGTACTAGTTGTGGCGAATAGGGTAGTTAGAGTAATAAAAGGTATAATATTAATTGTTGCAGTGTTAGCGCTGGCAAATTTGTCATATAAGCATGTGCGAACATATTATGACGCATATATGGATGAATATAAGGGAACAGAGTCTACAACGGGAGAAGATGTTGTAGTCACGATTCCGGAAGGAGCATCGGTAAAACAGATTGCCGAGATTTTAAAAGAAAAAGGATTGATTCAGTATCCGAGAGCATTTACAAAACGTTTGCAGGATTCGGAATACCGTGGGAAATTACATGGAGGGACATACACATTAAATACAGGCATGACGACGCTTGAGATGATGGCTGCGATGAGCCCGACATTTGAGGAAGATGCACCGATTGATTATCTGGTTGTACCGGAAGGCTTTACGGTGGAGATGATTGCTGCGCGTTGTGAGGAACAGGGGATTTGTACAGCAACGGAATTTCTGAATGCGGCGAAGTCGGTAACGAAAACAGATTTCCCATATTTGGAGACAGTTCCGGCAGGGGCAGACGTAAAGTATGCGGTACAGGGATTTTTATTCCCGGCAACTTATGATATCTATGAAGATACAACTGCGGAATCGCTTGTGGCATGGATGCTTGATACATTTGAAAATTATTATACACAGGACATGCAGGATCGCGCTGCGGAGCTTGGATATACAGCATATGATGTTGTAACAAGGGCTTCGATTGTGGAACGTGAGGCAAAGGTAGATGAAGAACGTCCAATCATAGCGGGAGTTATTAACAATCGTCTCAGGGCAGATATGCCGTTGCAGATGTGTCCGACTGTTTTATATCCGCTCACGGATGGTATGTATGATCAAAGTCAGGTTTTATATGAGGATTTGGAGATTGATTCTCCATACAACACCTATAAAAATACAGGATTGCCGGTTGGACCGATTTGCAATCCGGGAATTGCCTGCATCAATGCTGTGTTATATCCTACAGAGCATAATTACATGTATTATCATGTTGGAGATGAAAGTGCAGGTACTCATATATTTACAGAGACATATGAAGAGCATGTGGATACGCAGATTATTGGCGGACCAAATGGTGTTTCCGGAGACTCCACGGAGGAATGAACCGGTGAATCCGATAATGGTCGGGAGACACAGGAATAAAATGTTAGGAGGGACATTATGAGAACGTTTCATTTTAAAGCGCGTAATATTGGTGATGAGAAATATCTGACATACACAATGGGAGAGGAATGTGAACTGGATGAAGATATTTTGGATTATTGCCAGGATAATGCACCGGAAGAATTGATTGATATTATATATGAAGAAGACGATGATTATGATTATCTGACATACCAAATTACAGGAAAACTTTCGTTAGAGGAGTATTTGAAAGAAGAACAGAACTGTGAAAGTGTACTGTTGTTGCTGCGGAATATTGCGCAGGGAATGATTTCTCTTAAGGAACAGGCAATCCCACTTTCGTATGTTCTATTAAATAGAAATTTTATCTATGTAAATACAGAAAAACGTACGGTTCGGTTTCTCTGCGTCCCGATTGAAAGCAAAGGGGCTCTGTCATTGGAGTTCAAGAGTTTTATTCGACAATTGCTTGCAAATATGCAGTATGATGTGGAAGAAGATTTGAATTATGTTGGAAAACTTTTGACTTACATAAATGGTTCGAATTTTAATCTCCGTGGTTTGATAGGGCTTACTGAAGCACTTATGGAGGAAGCCGGAATCAGTTTTGATGAGGCGGGTGCGATTGATGCGGATGGCGTTGAAGTTGTAAACGCGCAGGAAGAAAGTGTACCGGCAGAGGGTATTAATGATATTATGAATGGTTTGGAGAGCGGAGATGATGAACCGCTTCCGGAAATTGGAGATGACGAGGAAGAAGAAACAGAGGAAGAAACAACAGATGCAGCGGAAGAGGAAGAGTTAGAGAGTATTCTTCCGGCAGGGATGAAGGCAACGGTGGAGGATATTCCGGAGCGTGAGGCAGAACCGGCTGTCGAGGAGGAAAATACGACACCGGAAGAACAGACGAAATCCGAAGAAGTTCCGGAGATAGTACCGGAAGAGCCGGCGGAATCCGAAGAAGTTCCGGAGATAGCACCGGAAGAGCCGACGGAATTCGAAAAGCAGGCAGGAACAGAGAAAAAGAATACCAAAGAAAATGAAGATGAGAAGCTGCAGTTAAAAACGCAGAAAAAGGAATCTGACATCAATCTGATCAAAGATCGTATCAAGGAGCTTGTAGGCGAAGTTCCATCTGCAAAACAGAGTATAGCACCTTCCAAAAATATTCAGACGTTAGAAGATTTGGATCAGTTTCTGGATAGCAAACCGCCGGTTGTAAAGCGTAACGTAGTAAAGGTAAACCGTGCGGCAATTATTCAGCAGACAGAGGCTGAGATGGAGGCAGAGGCAGCAGAAGCAAATGCAGCAACTGAAGAGGCAGCAAATGGCGAGACTGAGCAAATTGCTGTTCCGGTCATCGAAGATATCTACGATGATATGAATATTGAGAAAAGGGAAGATAAGAAGGAAGATAAAAAAGCAAAGAGTACGTCCATTTTAAATAAATCAGTCGGAGATCTGGTAAAGGAGGCAGTAAGCTCTGTAAGCACTCCAAGCGTACCGAAGGCTTTGCCATATCTGATTCGTGTGAGTACAGAGGAACGGATCATGTTAAACAAGCCGACTTTTAAAATTGGAAAGGCAACGCGAGGCGTTGATTATACAGTGGGTGGAAATGGCGCAATTAGCAGACAGCATGCAATTATAACACAGCGAGACGGCGTATGTTATATTAAAGATAACAAGTCCACAAATCATACATATGTAAACGGAAAGATGCTGGAGGAAGGTGCGGAGGAAATTTTGACACACGATTCTCTGGTGCGACTTGCGGACGAGGAATTTACATTTAAAATACGATAAACCATCAAAAGCATGTAAAGTAGGAGGTAGCGTATGAAGGGGATAGAACTCAATGTTACAAAACAAAATGGAATGACACTTGTGCAATATCAGCTGGGGGCAGCAGATGCTTACGATGACAGGGTGTCCGATAAAGTGGCACAGCTTGGGAATATTGTACCATTCCAGTATAAGGATGAGGATGGAAAGAGAAGTATTACCTCATATGTTCATGAAGATACTACGTTAGAGGTAATCTTGAAGCGCACTTTGAAAAAACCAGAAGTACTGGCGATTATAAAGGGATTGCTCTGCGCATTTGAAATCGGAGCGTCAGGTGTTCAGATTAGTTATCTTGTGCGTGATACAAACTTTATATATGTTGATCCGGAACGCTTCACAGTGAAGTGCATTATGGTTCCGGTAAAACAGGGAGCATTGGCACAGTCTGAAATTCCTGACTTCTTCAGAAGCATAATATCTCGTATGCGCTTTGATGATGCTGATAAGGATAATTATGTAGCGAAGATATTATCCGTGATTAATATCGATAATTATTCAAATCTGAAATTGAAAGATCTTGTTGATTCGCAAATGGAGTCAATTGGTCTGTTTTATACGAAAGAGGACGGAATTCGCAGAAATGCGGATACGCAGCCTTCTGATACTCAGGGAAAAGATGTACGTGTAAATAGAGTTGGCGTTATGAATAACATGCGTCCGCAGGGAATGCCGATGCCAC
>JBJEMZ010000258.1:0-4932 GCA_051879935.1 Wujia sp. | reverse complement strand
TCGTCAGCACAGTACATTGACATTGAGAGCATGTATTACACAACCTACCAGATGAATGAGAATGCAAGACAGTTCATCTCTGAACTCGAGGCAAAGATTCCGTCAAGCATTTACATCAAGTCATTCTCTTCAACCAATGAGGGTGTTTCGATGCCTTGCGTATCAACAAGCTATGATGCGATTGCAGACTTCATCATGCAGCTGAAGACGATTGATTGTGTTGACAATGCATATGTAGCAAGCATCTCGAAGAGAAATGAACAGGGCGATGTTACATATGAGTTTTCAGTAACTGTTAATTATGTACCGATGTTGGAGGATCCACTGATTGCAAATGAAGCAGCTGAGGAGACAGCAGAGACAACAGATACTGAGGCAGAGGAAGAGTAAGGGAGGATTGTGAGATATGAGCAAAACAAATATTAAAATACTATTATTTTTAGCTGCAGTTGCAATACTGGGCCTTACATATTTATATGTATTTAAAACAAATATTGAGGATGCAGAGTCTATCCAGTCAGAGGTAGATACCCTGCAGGTTCGTTACGATGACTTAAAGGCAAAAGAAAAAGATCGTGATATGTACATCGCGGAGACAGAAAGATTAAACGGATTGTTTGAAGAGCGTCTTGCTTACTTCCCGGCAACTCTTGATCAGGAGATTTCTGTTATGTTTATCAAGGGTGTAGAAAAGGATGAGGGGAATCTTCAGTTTGGTGTAAATTCTGTAGGCCTTGGACAGCCGGAGACATTCTACAGCCTTGGTGCTGCAGTTGCAAGCACAACCGGAACTGATGGAGATAATACTCCGGTAGCAGATGGTTATCAGTGTATGACAGCCGCATTCCCGATTCAGTATCAGGGATCCTACGAAGGCTTGAAGGACTTCATGGATTATATCATGGCATACAAGTACAGAATGAATATTTCCGCTATCAATATCAACTATGATTCTGTAACAGATCTTTATTCAGGAACTGTATCATTAAATGCATACTGTGTAACCGGTGGCGGACGCGAAGCAGATACAGTGGATGTAGATGTACCGGAAGGAGTAGATAATCTCTTCCTTGGCGGCGATGGCGCTGCAGTTGTTTCATCCTCCGGACATGATGCGGATAATGGCGCAGGTATTGCAGATGATCATGATATTCTTGTTGGTTTGAACAATGCAAACGGTGATAGCTCCGATGGTATCATCGTAAGTGCAGGCAGCAATCGTGTTTCAAGTACAGCAAACAGTATTGAGACAGTTGATTTGAAAATTGCAGAGGAAGATGGTAAGAATCAGGTAACGGTGACACTTGGTGATGATTCTTATTCATTTGAGCTTAGTGATAAGGAACTTACAATCTATGTAGAGTCATCCAAGCGTGTAGACAGTGATGACAAGAATGGAATCAAGTTGAATGTAGTTAATGACACGGACGTTGCAGTATTCGTGAAGGTTGCTGATGATGACAGCAGCGCTCCTAGATTTGCCTTAGGCAGCAAGACAGGTACTGTAAAGGTATACTAAGAGAGGATGAGGTTTATGGCAAAAAATAATAATAAGGGTTTCAGTTTGGTTGAAATCATCTTCGCCATTGCCATATTGTCGATTCTTTTAACTCCGATTATCCAACAGTTCTCAAACACGCTGGAGACAAGCCGGAAGGCAAAAGCACTTCAACAGGCGAATGAGACGGCGGTTTATGAGGTGGAAGCGTTCCAGTCCTACACGAAAAAAGAACTGGAGATTGCTTTTGGAGCGCCGGTTATCAAGGCGGATATGCCGGTAACGCTGTATATGTCGGATGGAACTCCAATCGCTACGATATCATACAATGCATATGTATACGAATTGGGAGAGACCTTAATCGGAGCAAAAAGAGATAAGTACTCCAACGTTGTTGTTTTGGATGATTTGTCAAACAAGGTGCGTGCCTACGGTGGGGAGGGTGCTTCTGACCATTATAAGGTTGCTTATGGTTTGACGAAAACGGAGTTGGCAAATGTTGGTGGCAATTTTGAGCTTACAAATGAGGGGACAATCGTAGAGTACGATGATGATGGCTTTATCAAGGGTATTGTATGTACGGATACAAACAAAGACGGCACCCCGGTCAGCTACGTGGAAAACCCGAATGATGTAAATCTTGGTAATATGCATGATTTGGATAAAAACAGTGTTGCATTGATTATGGGTGGAACATCAAGCTATGATTCCCAGGCGTTTACAGCACTTTTTTCCAAAGCGATGGAGCATCTGCGTGAGCTTGATTATGATTCCTGGCAGCAGGCACTTGTCAATGTAGATAACGAGTCTATTCTGTCTCAGGATACACTCAGCTCCTCACAGCGTCTGATAAAGATTTATACAGACAAGCAGACGGATGCAACGACAGGTAAGGACTGCTATATTGTAAAAGTAGATGTGTATTATGATTACAGCTACAGCCTGTCAAGTACCGACGGTTCAAAGAGTGAGACCTATCGGGATATGGTAACTTACACCGTATTCAGCCAAAAATTCTTTACGGAGGATGCGCCGGAGATTTATTTTGAGTATCAGCCGTATTGCATCTCCGGAGATAGTGCAGATGTTGTGTATAATGATAACGACTATATCCTCTTCGATAATTATGTGGATGAGTGCAAGCTTTATCTGTACAAGCCGTACAGAGATCAGCAGAATGCCGGTGCAAGTCTGGATGATTATTATAAGCATGAAGAGGAAAACGCAAGTGGCAACAAGGTTCTTGTTGCCGGCAAGCCGGATTATTACACCTATACAACGACGAAAAACGGAGATAAAAAGGTAAAGATTCATCTTGCAAGTAAAGAGAACAATACAAGAATTCGTGTGAACGAAGACGATGAGTTGGTAAATGACAGCGAGCATAAGCGTTTATTTATCTTTACGAACCTGGATGTATCCGGATATGAGACAAACGAAGCAAACAGCCAGTTTGTATCTGATGCATACGAGGATAAGTTCAAATTTGTAAAGGGCGAGAAAGAGACAGCACAGAATGCGGCAAGAGAGACCGATGCAGTATATCCAAAGTATGCACTCGGTACAAGCTATGTGGTAGAGAGACCGGTTGGTGACGGTACTACCATGTTGGAAGGCATGAGGGTGTTGTATACATTGAGCGAGGATACGCGTGAATCAGAGCGATTGTATACGATTACAGTAAGATTGACACCGGAAAAGGCAGGTTTGAACGAGGTCCGGCTGTCTGGAGCAAAGGGGGCAAATTAGTTGAAGAAAATCAAACAGATTCTGAAAAAACTAAAAAACAATGTCGGCTCCAGTGTAGTTATGGTAATCGCTGCGATTGCGTTTATCGGTATTATCGTAGGTGCATTGCTTGCGGCTGCGGTTCAGTCTTACCGGTTGAAATTACAGGAACTGAACTCCCGTGATAACTTTTATTATGTGGAGCAGGCATTAAATGAGATTTATGCAGGCGTTGGCTCACAGACCGTGACAGACCTGCAGACAGCATACATCTACACAGTGGAAAACATGGTAGAGTATGATATTATTAATCAGCGTTATGTAACAAAGACACAGGATGAAGCGCAGGCGATGTTCTCGCGAGAATTCTATCGTCAGCTTCAAAACAACCCGTTCTTCGCAGTAAGTACGGCGGATCTCGCGACCAAGCTTGAATCCTACATATCAAATGATTCTGTTACGCTTGATGCAGATCGTATGTTCGTAGAGGATTACAAGGATGAAGAGGGTAACAACGTAGGAAAGATTATTCGGAACATCAAGCTTGTGCGTACGGTTGAGTACAATCGTTCCTCTGCAAACGGAGTGTTTACACAGAGCATTACAACGGACATCGTCGTAGGTGAACCGGATTTCGCGGTGTTGTTTGACTCCATGAATGATAAAGATCCGAATATCTTTAAATATGCACTTGTTGCAGATATGGGTGTTGAGGTAGATCAGCCGACTGTTCCGCTTACAATAGCCGGAAATATCTACGCAGCATCAGACTATTATAACAAACAGTACAATGAAAGTACATGGGATGAAAACGTAAGTGACAGTACAAAGAAATATTCCAGTGATATTCCTTATGAGATTACAAAAGAGGATGACGAGAAGGTTGATTTGAGTAATCTGTACACACATGGTAGCGTAACATCCAAAAATGCAAAAGCAGAAAAGACTTCCTCTGATTACACATATTATAATAAGTATGCAACGCTGAAGGGAGTCAACGAAGTTGCAGGTCGGAATGATTATTATGATGGTGCAACAATCAAGAGTAAGTACTCAGGCTTTTACGTAAATGGTTCTCAGGTATCAATTCTTGCAGACACCGTAATTGTACCGGGTACCGTGGCAGTCATGGACAAGGGTAGCCTCTCTATCTACGGTAAGAGCGGAAACCAGACGGCCAAGGCTGAAATCTGGGCAGATAACATTGTGTTGGATGGTTACAGCACAGTGAAAGAGGAAACGCAGACAGATGGCACGACTGTTACAAAGTATGAAGGTGCAGAGGCTATCTTAAAGGCGGATGTCTATGTAAAGGATGACATGGAAGTAAATGCAGCCGGAGCAGATATGCAGTTGAGTGGTAGCTATTATGGCTATGGCGACAGCACAGAGAAAGATGAGCGTGTCTTCACACCGGTTGTAGATGTGAAAAACTTCCAGGTTGAAGTAACAGATTCTTACGGTAATACAACGATTGAGAATCGTGGACACTATAACAGTAGTGCGATTATCGTAAACGGTGAGCAGTCAAACTTAAATCTGGCACAGGCAAAGACACTGTTCCTCGCCGGACGTACATATATCGAATTGTCAAAGGATGTTACGACAGTAGAAGGCACTGTACGTGAAGATGAACAGATTGTCAACACGGTAAAGGATACATATGCTTACCATCCATATGATTACGATCCGGAGATGCCGGCTGC
>JBJEMZ010000257.1:0-4962 GCA_051879935.1 Wujia sp. | reverse complement strand
GGGAATCCGAGGATGAGATTATTCTGGTGTCCTTAGAGGGCATGCCGATTGAGGACGTTGCATGGGCGTATGAGTGTTATTGTTATGCTTTGATTCATGACATTGGAACCCGATTAAAAGTGTGGGATAAGCCGAAATCTTTTTGATAATAAATAACGTTGTAAATCTTCCCGGTATATGTTAATTTATATATAACAGTGTGCATGATTTGCACCTTTGTGCCCGATGGCAAATGGGACAATACATATAAAATGGGAGGTAGCAGGATGGCGAAGGAGACAAAGACAGAAGAGATACAGGAGCAGGAAGGCAAAGAGACGGACGCAGAGGAAATCAAAGAATACATGGAGGAGGATTACGAGGAGAGTGGATATAAGGAGCATACATTCTCCCTGCTTGACAATCCGTTAGAAATATTTACCGTGTTATTTATGATTGTTTATCTTGTGTATGTCATCTGGCAGTTCACAAATATTTTAGAGACAGGGATTACCTTTTCCGGTGGATTTGAGTATTGGCTTTCCGCGGTTGCGAGGCTGATACCGGCTATCATTCTTTTGGTTGCTTGTGAAATCTACGAAAAGATGCAGATGCTGGAGTACAATATCAAACTGAATTCCTACTATATGGCACAGTATCAGATGAACCTTGTTTCGAAAATGGATGACCTGAATAAAGAAAATAAACAGTAGACTTATAAACGCGGCAGTCTGATATATTCGGACTGCTGCGTTTTATTTTACACAGGGGAAGTGTAGGGAGGTAGTGTATGCAGTTATTGATAAAACAGAGGGTGTTTTCGTGGACGGATACCTATGATGTGTATGATGAGTTCGGGAATCCGAAGTATTTTGTAAAGGCGGAGTTTTTATCGCTTGGACACCGGTTACATATATACGACCGGGCAGGAAATGAGATTGGATTGATTCGGGAACGTCTTTTGACTTTGTTTCCCACATTTGAAATCGAAGTAAACGGATTTCTACAGGGAAAAATTATGAAAAAATTCTCCCTGTTTCGCCCGAAATACGAAGTCGATTATATGGGCTGGAGTGTACAGGGTGATTTTCTCGGCTGGGATTATGATGTGTACGGAGCCGGACCGGTGGCGCATATCCGCAAGGAGTGGCTGAACTGGGGCGATACCTATGTGATTGACATACTGAATCCTGCGGATGAACTGGCTGGGCTGTTGCTTGTAATTGCCATCGATGCGGCAAATTGTACGCAAAACACAGATTAATAGCCGGCTGCGAATAGGCGGGCACCCGGATGGTAATACTCCTCATGAGGTGATGAGTATGAGTAAACAGACGCCGGAACATATCGGCATCATTCCGGATGGCAATCGAAGATGGGCGGTTGAAAACGGAATGAAAAAACAGGATGGATATGATTACGGGCTGGAGCCGGGACTGAAGCTTCTTAGGATGGCAAAGAAAAAGGGGATAAAGGAAGTCACATATTATGGATTTACGGTGGATAACTGTAAACGGCCGGCGGAACAGTTTCAGGCTTTTCAGGCTGCATGCGTAAAGGCAGTCGAGATGTTGACAAAAGAGGGTGCTGATCTGCTTGTGATTGGAGATACACAGTCAAAATGCTTTCCAAAGGAACTGCTTGCGTATACAAAGCGGACGCAGATAAATGGTGGGGGAATCCGGTTGAATTTCTTAGTAAACTATGGATGGCAGTGGGATTTGTCCCATATGGAAGTGGATGGAAAACCGTATTCGAGTGATATTTCCAGAATCGACATGATTATTCGGTGGGGCGGCATGCGGAGACTGTCCGGTTTTTTGCCGATTCAGTCTGTGTATGCGGATTTCTTCGTGGAAGAACATTTGTGGCCGGACTATACAGATGCGGATTTTGAGCGTGCATTGGAATGGTACGGCAGGCAGGATGTTACACTCGGAGGATAACAAATTTAGACATAAATATCAAATTGTTGGAAACCAGTCGTTGCTTTTCATGCGTAAAAAGGGTAAAATAATTCCATTGATAAGTATCGAAGATACGATGGAAAAGGTGTTATAGGGGGAAGTGTGGGTGTTATGGAACTCGGAGGAGATGGTACAAATATGAATTTCGGAGATTGTTTGATTGAATTTGTACAGGTATTGTCCGAATCGGATAATTCGGATTTAAGTTCGCAAAAAGCGTTCGGAATGATTGCAGGGAGATATCATATTGGAAAGATTCTCATGCATTTTGTTGCTCCTTCTTCTGTTTATACAAGAGGTGGAGATCACAAAGAGTATGTGATGTTTGAAAGGGAAGCGGATATAGAGGATGAATCGCGGTACCACAGACAGTTTCACACAGGTGAAGGTGGAACGGTTGATTATTTTCTGCATTGTGTAAAGGGGACAGAGGTGTATTCAGAAGAGGCTGTAAGAGAACTGGATACGATTTTTGAGATTCTGTTCTTTCACTGTGGCAGATGGAGACTCATAAACCATGTAAAAAAGCTTTCGCTTACGGACAGTCTCACGGGACTTCCGAATTCCGGAGGATTTCTGGCTTATGCGAATGAATTGCTGCAGAAGAAGGAAATAGCGAAATATTGTGCCTTTTATCTGAACCTCTCCTGTTTTAGTCTGGTCAACAAGCGGTTTGGGTCTGATGAAACGGATACGATTATTCAGAGGTATTCGCAGGAATTGGTAAAGTTCCTGGTGGGAGATGAATGTGTCGGCAGACTTGGTGGAGATAACTTTGTTGCTCTGATTTTGAAAGAGCGTACCTATGAATTTCTCAATTATATTTCGGAGATAGAAACATACGGTATGCTGGGAGGAAAAAAGACTCCCGTAAAGGTGCATGCAGTTGCCGGTGTGTATGAAATTGATGAGAACATCGAGCATTGCGGGATGGTCATCGGCGAATGTGCAACAGCGTTGGACATTGCGAGACATGTTGTGAAGAAGCCTTATGTATTTGCAACGGATGAAATACGGTTGCAGATGTATAAGGAAAGACAGGTTGCAAGCAGCTTTCCGGAGGCAATTCGCAAAGGCTTGTTTAAAGCATATTATCAGCCGAAAGTGGAAACCGATACATACCGGATTGTAGGAGCGGAGGCTCTTGCTCGCATGGAATGTGACGGAAAACTGATTGCACCGATTGAATTTGTTCCGGCATTGGAGAGAAATGGGATGATTTGCACATTGGATTTTTATATTCTGGAACAGGTGTGCAAAGATATCAGGCAGTGGCTTAAAATGGGTATGGAGCCGGTTCGCATATCCGTGAATCTGTCAAGAAAGCATCTTGCCAATCCGAATCTTGCAGAGGATATTTTGAACATCCTTGGGAAATATGAGATGGAAAGTAAATACATTGAGTTAGAGCTCACGGAGACTGTTGAGGAGTCGGAGACCAACCAGATTATAGAATTCATGAAGAAGATGAAGAAACATCAGGTGGCACTTTCAATCGATGATTTTGGAACAGGGTATTCGTCGTTGAATCTGCTTCGATTTTTCCCGGTGGACGTATTGAAGCTTGATCGGACGTTTTTGAATAATATAGAGGAAAACGACCGGATTGTCTTATCAAACATTATACGGATGGCGTGTGAGCTTCACATGGATGTGGTGGCAGAAGGCGTGGAAAATTGGGAACAGGTAAAATATCTGAAGGGGATGGATTGTAATGTCGTGCAGGGATTTTTGTTTGACAAACCTCTTCCGAAGGCCGTCTTTGAGGAAAAGATGAAGACGGGGAAATACGACATGGAACCGATTCATACATAATCATAGTTCATATAAACTAAAAGAAGATATTTCCATGAAAGAAATGGAGATATCTTCTTTTTTCTGCCATTATATTACCACAAAATCGTTAAAAAATCAAGGCTGGTAAGGGTTTTCTGTCTGCATTATAATTGAAAAACCATAGAGAAACAGGAGGCAAAACGAAGGGGGGAATATGCGGATGGAAAAGGATTTTATGCTGATGCTGTCAGAGCAAAACCAGATTGCACGGGTGGTGGATACGAATCGCTATACAGAGCGGTTTGGACTCAGCCTGTCGGAGCAGGATGCGGTGATGCTGGTGCGGGAGAGAACACGCAGCTTAAAAGAGCAGCAGCGTGTGGAGTTTGGAAAGGGAGTATTGGAAAAGCTGATACTGGCATTTTGTGATTCAGATTATATCGGACAGGATGAGTATGCTGAGACGATTGCGCGTCTGCAGGATATTTTTTACCTGTACAAAAATGAATCCATGGATGTATGGACGGATGATGAGCTGATTGAACGCATGAAAGAGGCGTTTGATGGGGAATGTCAGGGTTCGCTTGACTATCTAGAGGATACGTATCTGGAGAAATTTGCAAGGGAGATACGAACAGGGACAAAAAATTGGTTCGGGGGGTGTCCGGATGATGAAGACTAAATACCGGATGGAGGAGCTGTTGCCGCTTGTGGCAAAACTTTCTGAGCGTTTTACCTCCGGGGAAAGCAGCTCAATCACCTATGAGCAGGCAGCAAAACTCATGGGGGCAGTTATTTATTGTATCGAGGAAGTCGGAGAGTCGGAGGAGGAGCATGCCTTATCTTTGACCGATAGGCAGAATGTGTCAGAAGTTTATGCGCTTGGGTATCAGAAGGTTCTGGATAAGGTGCAGAAGGCAAAGGAGATGTATGCACTTTTGATGACGGAATTTCGTGATTTTGGAAATGAAAACTATCGGGATACGGTTCGAATTGCCGTCCCCGGATTTTTCAAATATTACTCTGCCATGTATGCGCCGCAGGATACGATTATTTCGATGGATTATCAGACGGTGTGTCCCGTCGTGGGTGCGACAGGCATCGATGCTGTCTATAAATATCTCGATAATCTGTTGCTTGAACAGACATTTATGCAGCCGTATTCTGAGATGTATATCGCGGATGTTTTGCGACAGTATCACAGGGACTATAAAAAACAATTTTTCAATCTGTGTGAAAT
>JBJEMZ010000256.1:0-4970 GCA_051879935.1 Wujia sp. | reverse complement strand
GTCCCGGGATGTCCTGCTCATCTTATGCATTGCTGCAAAGATGGACCGGAAATCCACAAGACGGATGCTGGAGGTCTATGGTCATCGTGACCTATATGTAAAAGACACACGCGATATCATCATCGCGACCTATATCAATAACAAAAACTTTGATATAGATGCCATCAATGAGGAACTTTATCGTTACGGACTTGCAACATTATTCTCAATCGCTAAATAGTCGTCTCTTTTCTCCTCGGTTAAAGGTGATTATGACATATACAATACAACCTCTGTATTCTCAGTCATAATTTCCTCCGGAATATAATTTCCTTCCACTTCCCTGCCATTTACAAGAAGCTTCTTGACACCACTTTCAACGTGTCCCTCATTCTTAACAACGATATGGAGATGCTTGCCTCTGAAATCCTTTTCGATTTCAAAACCATCCCATGATGATGGAATAGATGGAGAAACCTTAAGTCCATAGAAGTCCGGTCTCATTCCCATAATACCCTCAACACAACCAACCATGACTGTTGATGCTGTACCTGTTAACCAATGTACATGAGAACGTCCAAAATGCGGACTTGCCTTTCCTTCGGTAAACTGACCATAGCAATATGGCTCAAGTTTTCTTACTTCTGCCTTGTCATTTTGTGCTGCAGGAGCATTTTCCATAAAATACATAAATGCTCTTTCACCATGTCCACGCAATGCTTCTGCAAGGATGATCCAACCCTGTGACTGCGAGAAAATACCTGCATTTTCCTTAACACCCTGATTATATATTACTGCAAGGGCGCCATCAAATGCATGCTCATGATATGGCGGATCCATAAGTACCGCACCAAACTCCGTATTCAGGTATTTATATACATTATCAAGCGCAAGATCTGCCTGCTCATCTGAAGCAAAACCACTGATTACAGACCAACTCTGTGGATTCAGCCACATATTAGCTTCCGGATCAGTTCTCTTACCGATAACCTCACCCTTTTCTGTAAATCCTCTTATGAATCTATCTTCATTCCAGCAAAGCTCTTCAATCTTTTCCCCAAGCTTCTTTTGGTTTTCATCCAAAAATTTGATATATTCCTCATCCTTCTTGTACTCTGCGAACTCTCTTAAGATTGACATTGCAAGATAGAACTGCAATGCCACGAATGATGATTCTCCATCCTTTCCAAGTCTTAAGCAGTCGTTCCAGTCAGCATACAAACCTGCAGGCATACCGTGAATTCCAAGATGCTCAAGAGAGAACTGTATTGCTCTTTGAAGGTGATTGTAAACGGTTCCCTCATCCTTGTTTGCATAAGGAATAACCTCATCAATAAACGAAAGATTGCCTGACTCTGCAATATACTTATATACTGTTGGGAATAACCATAATGCATCATCTGCTCTGTATGCCGGATGACCTGTCTCCTTAACATAGGAAGCATCATCCGGAGTATCCTCATGACCTGCATTATGGGTAAACTTAACAAGCGGAAGTCCACCACCATTATCTACCTGTGCAGATAACATAAACCGAATCTTATCTACAGCCATTTCCGGTGCAAGATGAATCACACCCTGAATATCCTGAACGGTATCTCTGTATCCATAACCATTTCTAAGACCACAGTAAATAAAGGAAGCAGCTCTTGACCAAATAAACGTCATAAAGCAATTGTAAGCATTCCATGTGTTAATCATTGTGTTAAACTCAGCACTAGGAGTCTTAACCTGGAAATGTGAAAGTTTTCCGTGCCAGTACTCCTTCAAACTGTTAAGCTCGTTCTCACATGTCGCTGCCACGTCCTTGTAACCATCTAATATTTGCACTATTTCATCATTTTCCTTCATGCCAAGGATAAATGCGATTTCCTTTGTCTCATTCGGAGCAAGTGTAAGCACTGTGGAAAGGGCCCCACAGGAATTTTCATTGTAGCTAAGCTCATTTGAAAGGTCACCCTCAGTAACACCAACAGGATTGCCATAACTGTTGTATCTTCCGATAAACTTTTCTTTATCACCGCAGTATGATGACACCGGTGAACCAACAAGGGCAAATACTCTGTCAGTTGCTCTCTTATTATCTACATACTCGCCCTCCGGCAATGCATCAAGATTTCCATGAACCGTCTGTCTGATTCTGTTATCCACAAAGGATGTTCTTGTAATAAACAACGAATACTGAAGATTCACCTGATCCTGCTCATAATTACTGTTATTCGTAAACTCAGCGTAACCTGTAATAGTTAACTTCCTTTCAACTGAATCATTATTTGTTACCTTTAAATTCCATACTTCATAAGACTTGTCAAGCGGAACATAGTACAAAGCCTCTGAATGAATCTTGCTATATTCTGCAATAAATCTGGAATATGCAGTACCATGATGACACTCACTCTTATATTCTTCTAAATCCTTTCCGACAGGCTGCCATGAAGCTGACCAATAATCCTTGCTATCATTATCTCTAAGATAAATATAACGTCCCGGCTGGTCAAAGTTATTGAAAACATATCTTAAAATTCTTCCGTTTGCTCCTGATTTTGCAAAGCTGTATCCACCTGCATTGTTAGAAATAACAGCACCATATTCTGGTGAGCCAAGATAATTCGCCCATGGTGCAGGTGTCTTAGGATTAGTTATTACATACTCTCTTGCTGTATCATCAAAATACCCAAAATTCATACTTCGTTCCTCCTGTCTTCCAAGTATTTCCTTTACTCCAAATACCTGTGCTTTTCTAATAACTTACAGCATAAGAGACCTTTTTTATATGGTTTTGCTTTCTTTTTTATAACTTTAATGATGTGTATAACTATTATCTTACTCCTTCAACCTGCGTCTGCCTTGTATTACGCCACATCCTTCTTCCATTTCACACCGATCAGCAGAACCGACAATACGTAAAATACCACCGCAAACCCAATCGTAATCAGCAGGGAAGTACCACACTCTGCATATCTTGCGGCATACACACCATGATAGAAAGGCATGCATTTACAAATTTTTAATAACACACCTCCAAGATTATCCACCGGCATCCACACTCCGCCGAGCATACCGGAAACTGTTACCACGATAGAACAAAGCCCCGGAGCTGCCTTTTCATTAAATACCGTTCCAACGATGAGTCCCAGCGCAATAAATACGAGCATGCTTGGAACAAGCTTCACAATTCCAAAAAGTACAGCATCCATAGCAAGCGCTTTTCCACTGGCTACTGCCACCACACAGCCAACTGTATATGTAATGCATACCTGAAGTACAGAGATTAAAAGTGCCGGAAGGGTATAACCTAAAATATAATCAAAAGCCTTCATCGGTGATGCATGCATTCTCATAAGAAGGGAAGTGGTTCTGTCACCGGCAAGCTGTATGCTGATAAAAATCATTACGAAGGATAACCCAAAATAAGCAATGCCCGGTACCAGGTTCTCCGGCTCAAAAATCGTCATTGCCGCCTGTTTTGGTATGCTGTTATTGACAAGTGTCATAACAAGTAACATCACAATTGGAAATCCCAGACAAAAGATATAACTTAACGGATCCCGTAAAATCTCCTTTGCGGTTCTTTTTGCAAATACTATTCCTCTCATATCCATTCCTCTTTTCTTGTTTTAATTCTCATTTCGATTGTTATTGTGATTCCGTTTTCTATTTCGCAGCTTCTGCTATTTTTACAAATGCATCTTCCAGACTCTCCGCATCATTTTGGCTCTTCAATTCCTCCACGGTTCCCTGTGCACGAATCGTTCCGTCCACCATAACAGCCACATGATCGGATAAGTTCTCGGCCTCCTCCATATAATGCGTCGTCAGAATAATGGTAAGATTGCCTTTCATTTTTTCAATCGCCTGCCACATATCCCGTCTCGCAAGCACGTCCAGACCAAGTGTCGGCTCGTCTAAAAACAGAAGCTTTGGCTCCGTAATCAAAGCCATAGCAATACTTAATTTTCTCTGCCAGCCGCCGGACAATGTCTTTGCTTTCTGATTTTTCACTTCCTCCATGCCAAACATCTCTATCATTTCCGCGGCCTTTTTCTTCTGCGTTTCTTTATCCGCACCATAAATGCCTGCCATAAACTCCAGATTTTCCTTCACAGTAAGCTTTGGTGCCACACTGGTCTCCTGCGGAGACACGTTCACGATTTTTTTCACTTCTTCGATTTCCGCATCCACGTCATGACTATAGACAGATGCACTTCCACTCGTAGGCTTTGCAAGTCCACACAGCATTTTTATCGTCGTGGTTTTTCCGGCACCGTTCACACCCAGGAGCGAAAAAATCTCTCCATCCTGCACCTCGAAGCTGATACCCTTTACCGCTTCCTTTGTTCCATATTTTTTTACAAGATTTTTGACTTCGATTGCTTTTCCCATATCCATCCTCCTTAAAATGTATTGCATGCATAATTATAGCTATTCATCGGGTATCGCCTCTCGTTTCACTCGGCGGCAGTTTCTCGGAGTTCAGCCAGTCTCATATTGATGGCCTCCACTTCTTTTCTGCTTGTGCGATATGCTACAAGCCAGCAGATTACATAGGTGCCGATGTAGCTGAGCGAAAAAGAAATCATCGTCTGTCTGTAAACAAACAGTCCGAAGCAGAATCCGAAAACCGGAATCCACACAACACTGGTTATAATCAAATACAGCAAACTCTGCCACAACAGTCCGACTCTCGATTCATCAAAAATGACGGATCCACCTGCAAACACCGCGCTCATCAATCCTACCAGTACAAGCTGAAGCATAATTGCAAATGCTTCATTTCCAACATAGTCCCGGTAAGATGGAACCAGCGGCAGATTCCCCGTAATACTCATAACAATAAAATAAAGCAACAGATTGATTGCAACCGCATATCCAAATCCGTTCCATGCACGTTCTAATACCTTTACCATTCCTTCACTTCCTCCTAAACACAAGTATTGCCCCCTCGTTTCACTCGGCGGCAGGTCGTCGGAACCATCCTAAATCATTCACTT
>JBJEMZ010000255.1:0-4982 GCA_051879935.1 Wujia sp. | reverse complement strand
AAGCTGCTGCCTGCTGACATTCTCCGCTATCTTCTCAAGCTTATCCTCCGCCATATCCATGGAAAGCACGCGTCCTGTTATCCCTGCATATCCCGCTGCGGCAGTCGTTTTTCCGCCCGGTGCCGCGCACACATCCATAACAAAGTCTCCCGGCTTTATCGCTACAGCCCGGACTGCTGCCATGGAGCTTTCATCCTGAACCGTAAAACAGCCCTGACGATATCCCGGAATCTTATGAATGAAATCATAGCCGGATATCAGTCGTGCATCCGGATCATAATACCCCGTCTGCACATGGATTCCCGCCTGTTTCATTTTATCAACATAGCTTTCTTCAGTATCTCCATTTTCCTCTATGCAGGCACGATTTAACCGGATACATGTCATCCGGTCTTCAAAGGATGCGCTAAGAATCGTATCCGCCTGTTCCCCGTAATCAGAAAGCAGTTTTTTTACAAGCCACTCAGGAGTCGAATATAAAACGGAACGTGCCAAAACAGGCTGCTTTTCCATATCCGGATATACGATTTCATTTTTATTTCTTACAACCGTCCGCAAAACACCATTCACAAATCCGGACAATCCGGAAAAGCCGTGTTTTTTCGCAAGCTTTACACTCTCATTGCAGGCAGCCGAATCCGGCACACTGTCCATATACAAAATCTGATAGCAGCCCATGCGAAGAAGACATGCAATCAAAGGCTTGCACTTTTGAATTTTCGTTTTTGAAAACTGATTGATCACGTAATCCAGCTTGATTCGATATTCAATTGTTCCCTCTGTCAGTCTCGTCAGAAAAGCGCGTTCCGCCTTGTCCGAAAACTGATTTTTCTTGAGTGCCGTTCCGATTGCCTGGTTAGAAAATGCGTGATTACATTCCACATCCATCAATACGGAAAGCGCTACGTCTCTTGCATCCACGTTTTAACCTACCTTCATACCTGCTTCCAATTTATTTCCATTCAGATAGGATGCGGCATCCATCGCCTTCTTCCCTTCCGGCTGAAGCTCCCGGATTAAAAGTGCATCCTCACCACACGCAATGACAAAATATTTTTTTGTAACTTCCAGTATTTCGCCCGGCGCAAATGTAAGTTCCTGCCCGGCCTTTTCCTGTACCGCCTGCAGGTAAGCCGCATCAATCCTTTTTATTTCCGTCTTATACAATTTCACGGTCTTTCCGTCGATCGTTGTGAATGCACACGGCCACGGAATAAGCCCCCGGACAAGCCGTTCCAAAACATCAGCCGGCTGTGTGAAATCCAGTCGTCCCATATCCTTTTTCAGCATGGATGCATAACAGCTCTCTGCATCATTCTGTTTGGTTCTCACTGCCGTTTTGTTCCAAAGCGCATCCAGCGTCTTTATAATTAAATCAGCACCTGCCACTGCCAGCTTATCATGCAGTGTCTTTCCGGTATCCTCCGGTGTGATTTCCACTTCCACTTTGTCAATCATATCTCCGGTATCCAAGCCCTTTTCCATATACATGGTGGTGACACCGGTCACTGTTTCTCCGTCGATAATCGCACGTTCAATCGGTGCAGCCCCGCGATATTTCGGAAGCAGGGATGCATGGATATTGATACATCCATACGGTGCAATATTTAAGATGCTCTCCGGCAGGAGCTGTCCGTATGCAGCCACAACCATGACATCCGGTTCATAATCACGCAATACGGAAACCATGCTTTCTTCTCTTATTTTTTCAGGCTGATAAACCGGGATTCCATATTCCTGTGCCTTTATCTTGACCGGGGGTGGAACTAATTTTTTGCTTCTGCCCTGTGGTTTATCCGGCTGTGTCACAACCGCAAGCACTTCATGACCTGCCTGAACAATTGCTTCTAATGCTGATACCGCAAACTCCGGTGTTCCCATATAAATAATCTTCATATATATCCTCCTGTCGTGGTATTCGTTGCATCTTTTTTCTATTATGCATCCGGATCAACCTGTTCTACCTTGTAGAGTCCATCCTCCACCTTATCCTTGTACAAAATACCGTCAAGATGATCAAGCTCATGGCAGATTGCACGTGCAAGCAATCCCTCTGCCTCAATGGTGTAAACCTCCATCTCCTCATTTTGCGCGCGGCAGATTACATGATTCGGACGTGTTACAGTGCCCTGAAGTCCAGGCAGACTTAAGCACCCTTCCTCTCCTGTCTGCTCGCCGTCTGCCTCGATAATTTCCGGGTTGATAAGCGTATATGCATTGTCATCTCCGATGTCAATCACGACCACACGCTTTAAAATTCCAACCTGCGGTGCGGCAAGCCCGACGCCGTTTGCCTCATACATCGTTTCATACATATCCTCAATCAGAGTCTGTATCCGCGGAGTCATCTTCTCAATCGGCTTACACACCTTTCTTAAGATGTCATCTCCGTCATGTCGTATTTTTCGAATTGCCATAATAACCTCCATCCTGATTTTTGAAAATCCAATTCCAAAATCGTATATTTATTAAGTTCCTTTATATTATACCTATTTTTTGTCATCAATTTATCGTCATCGGATTGATATCCACACTCACGGTTATACCCTCACATGCATAAGCTTCCGCCACATCCCGCAATGTATAAATCGCACCTAAGCCCTGTGACTTTATATATATAACATATCGGTATTCCTCGTTAATTTTTCCGATTGCTGCCTCACTCGGTCCGATAATCCTCGTCTTTTCGTACTGCATGGACACGCTCTTTTCTTTTAGCTTTTCACACAATACTTTTGCATAGGCTTCCACCTTTTCCTTCGACTGTCCTGTCACAAGTATCTGCATCATATCATATACAGGCGGATACCGTAATACACGTCTGTATGTCATTTCCATATCAAAAAAGCTCTTATAATCCTGCTCGGCCGCAGCCTTTACCGCGTAATGCTCCGGTTGGTATGTCTGTATCACAACCGTCCCTTTTTTTTCAGCGCGCCCGGCACGCCCCGCTGCCTGTGTCAGCAGATCAAAGGTACGTTCTCCGGCAAGATAGTCATTTGCAAATAGGGAAAGATCCGCAAGCACAACGCCAACCAATGTGACATTGCCATAATCATGTCCCTTGACAATCATCTGCGTCCCGATCAGCATATCCGCCTTTCCTTCCGCAAACTGCTTCAGGATTCTTGCACCGGCTCCTTTTCTCTCCGTCGTATCCCGGTCCATCCGAAGCGTCCGTATATCCGGAAACAATCGGTGTATCTCCTGTTCCACCTTCTCCGTGCCTGTCCCAAATCCTGCTATCATACGTGATTTACAGGATGGACACACAGAAGGCATCGGTCTTGCATATCCACAGTAATGACACACAAGCTGTCTGTCACGGATAGGACTTTGCTTGTGATAGGTCAGCGCCACATCGCATTTCGGGCAGCGGATAGCCTCTCCGCAGGCTCTGCAGGATACAAAGCTGTTAAACCCACGCCGGTTCATAAACAGCATCATCTGTTCCTTTTTTTCAAGTCTTTCGGCAATTTCATCATACAACCGCTTGCTGATAATACTTCTGTTTCCAAGCCGTAATTCTTCCCGCAAATCAACCACGGAAACTTCCGGAAGCACACTTCCCTCCGGTCGGATGTCGAGCTCCCACAGACGATAGATGCCTTTTTCTGCTTTGGCGTAGCTTTCCACGCTCGGTGTGGCAGAACCTAATATGACACTCGCCCCTTCAAGCTCGGCACGTCTCATTGCAACATCCCTTGCATGATACTTAGGGGATTGTTCGCTTTTAAACGCTGAATCATGCTCCTCGTCCACGACAATCAGCTTAAGATCGGAACACGGAGTAAACAAAGCCGAGCGCGGACCGATTACAACATCCACTTCCTTTTCCCTTGCCTTCCGGAACTGCTCATACTTTTCTCCCTTGCTCTGCTTGGAATTGACGAAGGCGACCCGGGAACCGAAATGCTCCCGAAACCGTGCAACTGTCTGGAGTGTGAGCGAAATCTCCGGTATCAGAATAATCGCCTGCCCTCCATCCTTGATAATCTCCTTGATACAGTTTATATACACTTCCGTCTTCCCGCTTCCTGTGATGCCATGCAGAAGATAGGTATTGTGTCTGTCTGCGTGATAATCCCGGATGAATTCATCCACAAGCTGCTGTTGCCGGGCATTTAATACAACCGGTGTTTCACGGTGAATGGAAAGCTCCGGTTCCTCCACCTTCTGCGCCGTTTTCCTCACCGTCCGCTTGACAGGCATCACTGTCTGCAACGCCTGATTCATCGTTGTTCCGTATGCTTCGCGCATCCAGGCTGCAAGCTGAATCAGCTTGCCTTCGATTGCCAGACTTTTTTCCGGTACATCCATAATCTCTTTGATGCGTTCCACATCGTAGGACGGTGTCTCTGTAATACCGATTACATATCCGTGTCTCGCCGAATTATGATTCCCAAACGGTACTGTTACCAGACAGCCGATTTGAACCTGCGAAAGCAGCGTTTCCGGTATCCGGTACTGAAACACCCGGTCTATCGCACTATGCGAAATATCGATTATTATATCCGCATATTTTTGTGACATCCTCTTCCTCCAAAATCTCACGAATTAAATCCCGCTCATCCATATGGTGCTTTACACCGCATATTTCCTGATAATCCTCGTGCCCCTTTCCTGCAAGCACGATGACATCCCCCTCTTTTCCATTCATAATCGCATAGCGAATCGCTTCCTTGCGATCCGGAATCTCGATATAACATCCACTCGTCTTCTCCATGCCGGTCCGAATATCATCTATGATTGCCTGCGGTTCCTCATTTCTTGGGTTATCGCTCGTTATAATCGTAAAATCCGCCAGGTTGCCGGAAACCTCACCCATCTCAAACCGACGGTCACGGGAACGATTTCCTCCACACCCAAACAATGCTACAAGTCGTTTCGGATTGTAGGCACGAAGCGCAGTCAGAAGACTTTCCAGGGCCATCGCATTGTGCGCGTAATCAATCATAATTGTAAATGCATTTGATACCGGA
>JBJEMZ010000254.1:0-22825 GCA_051879935.1 Wujia sp. | reverse complement strand
GTGCGGTCTGATTTTGATAGTGGGCTATACATATCGTTCCCGTTACACAAAGAGTTTTCTTGTGACACTGGCACTTTTGCCGGCGGTGGTCTGTGTTGTAATCATGATGGTAAACGGAAATGTAGGAGCCGGGGTTGCGGTTGCAGGCGCATTCAGCCTTGTACGGTTTCGGAGTGTTCCCGGCACGGCCAAGGAGATTACGATGCTGTTTATGGCGATGGGGTCAGGCCTGATCATCGGTATGGGTTATCTTGCCTTTGCGCTTTTGTTTACTGTAGTGATGTGTATATGCAGTATTGTATATAGCCTCTTTGATTTTGGATGCAGGAAAAACGCAGCACTTTATAAAACATTAAATATCACAATTCCGGAGAATCTGGATTATACGGATGTATTTGAGCCGATTCTGAAAGAATATACGACCGGCTTTGAACTCGTGCGCGTGAAGACGACCAATATGGGCAGTCTGTTTCGTATCACTTACGATCTGACACTGAAGGATCTTGCGAAGGAAAAGGAAATGATTGATAAGCTTCGCTGTCGAAACGGCAATCTGGAAATCTGTGTATCAAAACAGGATACCATGGTGACGGAGCTATAGTTTCAAAATATAAGGGTTTATTATGCCGGGAAGGAGTGTGCATGCTATGGGAAATAAATGGTACATGAAATACAATATAATGCTCAAAAGAGGAATCGTTTCGATGCTCATTTTTTCGATGCTGTTTTCGTTGACAGCCTGTGGAGGTAAGACGGATAGCACACAAGCGACACAAAACGGGGAAGATGCGTCAGAAGCTGTAACGGATGCACTTGCCACCGGAGCAGATGTGGAAAATCTGACTGCATCCGACTGGTTTTCCGACAGGGATTTTGAGGTTGGATATGATGAAAGCGAAAGTGCGGTTATCACATTGAATGGGACAACTGCTTCCTGTGACTCGGAGTCGGTTTATATCAATGATGGGACGGTTACAATCACAGACGAGGGAATCTATATCCTGTCCGGTGAACTTGACGATGGCATGGTCATTGTGGATGCTGAGGATACCGATAAGATACAGCTTGTCTTAGACGGTGTCACGATACAGAGCTCTTCGTCCGCAGCAATCTATGTGCGTCAGGCAGATAAGGTGTTTGTGACGATGGCTGCAGATACGGAAAATACGCTATCAAATGGCGGGGAATTTACTGCAATTGATGATAATAATATCGATGCGGTTATCTTTTCAAAAGATGATATCACTTTGAATGGTTCCGGCACCCTGCATGTCTCTTCCACAGCAGGGCATGGAATCGTCTCGAAGGATTCTTTGAGAATCACAAGTGGAAGCTATGTTATCACCTGTGCGGGACACGGACTTGCCGGAAAGGATGAAGTTTGTATAGCAAATGCAAGTTTTCAGATGGAGGTTGGAAAGGACGGCATTCATGCTGAAAACGACGATGACGAAACACTTGGAGGTGTCTATATTCAAAGCGGAAACTTTGATATAACAGCAGAAGGAGATGGCATTAGCGGAGCCACGGATGTGCAGCTAATAGATGGACAATATAATATAAAGACCGGAGCCGGCAGTGAGGCTGTTGCAATTGAAGATATGCAAAACGGCATGACGCAGCAGGCAGGAAACATGGGAGGGCATGGAGGTATGCAGCGCCCGGATGGAGATATCCCACAGGATGTGTTCTCGGAGACAGAAACCGGAACGGATGCGGACAGCGTGAGCACGAAAGGAATCAAAGCGGGGAATATGTTGATCATTGGAGGCGGAACATATGCGCTCTGTACGGAGGATGATGCTCTTCATTCCAATGTGAATGTGATGGTAAATGGTGGAAGTTTTGAAATTACATCCGGTGATGATGCAATACATGCGGAGGAAACATTGTCTGTTACGGATGGAAAAATAAATATAGCGGGCTGTTATGAAGGACTCGAAGGACTCAGTGTAGAGATTTCAGGTGGAGAAATCACACTCATTGCAAGAGATGACGGATTTAATGCGGCAGGAGGAACCGGTGGTAGAGATTCCGGCTGCAAAGTTGTGATATCCGGTGGAACAATCGGTATTACAGCCGGAGGAGACGGGATCGATGCAAACGGCAGTTTATCCATAACAGGTGGTTATACAACAGTGTGTGGACCGACCCAGGGAGATACGGCAACCCTTGACTACGATACAGGAGGAACCATAAGCGGAGGTACGTTTATCGGAACCGGAGCATCTTCCATGGCACAGACATTTTCAGATTCTGCACAGGGTGTTATTACTGTAAATGTGGAAAATCAGTCTGCACAAACCATAATTGACATTACAGATTCAGATGGGCAGAGCATTCTTACATGGGAACCGGAATTATCCTATGGAGTTGTAATCTTTAGCGGTCCCGAGCTTATAAGTGGTGAGGTTTACACGGTCACATGTGGTTCTTACACACAGACAGTGACGGCACAGTAAATACTATATCTGTGTGATACAAAACGTATAAAAACCTTGAATATTTGGCTGTGGTGCGATATACTGATTTTATATATGGATTAGGTATTATTACAAAAAAGATACAAAAGGAAGGGGTAGTAATATGGCTGTATGTGAATCATGTGGAGCAAAAATTCAAGAGGGGCTTACCGTCTGCTCCAATTGCGGAAAACCGATTGTCAAGATGAAGACAAGTCTTTCGTTAAAGGGTGAAAATGGAAAGAAAGCGGTGAAGGCGAAGGCGTTCAGCCCGACGGATGATTACGGAGATATCTATGATGGAAACAGTGTCGGAGGTACAGAACCTGTCGAACTAACAAAAGAAGATATAAAAGAGAATAAACCATCGCATTCCGGCTCAAATGCATCCAGCGGAATTGGTAAGTTTTTTGGTATTCTCATTAAGCTGGCCATTGTAGCAGCCATTGGATTTGGAATTTATTATCTGTTTGCGAATGTTATCCTGAAGCCGAAGGGACCGGAGACATATCAGGAAGCACTGGACGTATTTCAAGAAGCGGTAAATGAGAATGATGAAGAAAAGCTTCTGTCACTTGTTCCGGAATACATAACAGCAAACAGAGCGTTTGTGCAGGATATATTGCCGCTGGTTGAAGAGACGGAGTATACGACAATTACGATTATCAAACAAACAAAATGGTCGGATACAGAGATTGCTGCATTCAATGACCGTGTACAGATGGAACACATTGAAACGGTTGATGCGAAGGATGGTGTGACCTTGAAGCTTGGACTTCGCGGTAAGATGCTTAATGCATCCGGCATTCCTATATCCTATATGGAGGTTGAACTTGATTTTGTGAAGATTCGCGGTGTTTGGTATCCGGATATTGAGATGGTAAAGAATAAGCTGTTTACGAAAAATTAATATCAGTAAATACAGGCCGGAAGTAAGGTGCTTCCGGCTTGAGTTAACTTACGGAGGTTTTTATGGCTTTACAGTTGGTTTTAGGACCGAGTGGCGCAGGAAAATCAGAATATATTTACGATGAAATAATAAAGCAGTCGATGGAAAATCCAAAGGCAAATTATATATTGCTTGTACCGGAGCAGTATTCACTTGCAATTCAGAGGCGGATTGCAATGAAACATGAAAGAAAAGGAAGCTTTCAGATTGATGTAATCGGTTTTAACCGACTGGCATACCGAATATTTGATGAGCTGCATATCAAGCCTGCAAGAGTGCTGGAGGATTTTGGAAAATCCATGCTGCTCAGACAGGCTGCTGTTGAGCATCGGGAGGAGTTACACCTGTATGGCAACAGTCTGGATAAGGCAGGTTTTATAGACGAAACGAAATCACTGATGTCGGAATTGTATCAGTATGATGTGCCAAGAGAAAATCTGAAGCAGGCACTATCCAAACTGGCGGATGTAGGCGAGGATTTCGTTTTATCAGAAAAATTGCAGGATATGCTTGTAATATTTCAGGCATTTGAACAAAAAAAGGGAGATGCGTTTATTGTTGCGGAGCAGATGCTGGAGCTTCTGACGGAAGCGGTCAATCGGTCGGAACTGATTGCAGATAGTGAGATTGTTCTGGATGGCTTTACCGGTTTTACCCCGATACAGTTGAAGCTTTTGGAGGCACTTTTACGGCGAGCGAAAAAGGTGACAGTCCTACTTACGATTGACTATGCATCTTTTTGTAAAAAACATGTGCCGGAGCATGCGCTGTTTGCACTTACAAAGCAGACAATCAACGGGCTGCTTACGACGGCAGAGCGTGCAAGAGTTTGTGTAAATCCGCATATTTTTATGGGAAAAGAAGGGGGCATCCGGTGGGAAGAAACCCATCCGCTGCATCATTTGGAACAGAATCTGTTTCGGTATCCGTATCAGATATGGAGCAATAAACAGGATGCAATCAGCATAACGGTATATGATAATCCAAATTGTGAGTTGACCGGTGTTGCGAGGACGATTCGAAAGCTTGTAATGGAGAAGGGATACCGATATAAAGATATTGCGGTTGTAAGTGGAAATCTGGAGCAGACCGGGGATTTTGCAGACCGTATTTTCCCGCTTTATGAGATTCCGTATTTTGTGGATATGACAAAACCGGTAAAGAATCATCCATGTGTGGATGCGATTTTGCATTGTTTGCGCGTTGTAAGCGAAAACTTCAGTTATGACAGTGTATTTGCATTTTTAAAATCGGGCGTTTGTCGGACAATGGAACAGTCAGAAATCGAATTGCTTGAAAATTACGTGCTTGCCAAAGGAAGAAAAGGTATTCGAAGCTGGAGTCAGCCCTTTTTAAACGGGGATGACGATACGATGGAAGAGCTTCGGGTACAGGTTATGGATATTTTGCAGCCATTTTACAAAGCACTTTCCGGTGGAAAAAAGAAGGTTTCCGTTTTTGTCGGTGAGATCTATGCATGGATGCAAAAGCTATCCTATGAGGAGCTTTTTAAGGAGACACCGGGCCTTTATATAAAGATTTGTGAACTTTTTGACAAAATGCTTGAAATTATGCCGGAGGATAAAGTGGATGTTTCCGAGTTTGAGGAGCTATTTCGTGTCGGCATGAAGGATATCAGCCTTGGCATGGTACCGCCGACTCTTGATATGGTTATGGTAGGCGATATCACGCGTACGAGACTTTCGGAAATTCGAACGCTTTTTATCGTTGGGGTCAATGATGGTGTGATTCCGAAACGCGAACAGCGTGGGCAGATTATTAATGACAGGGAGAAAGAACGTCTGGCATCATTTGGAGTACATATGGCGCCGACGGAGCGTGTAAACAGCTACACGGAACAGTTTTATCTTTATCAAAATATGACAAAACCGAAGGAACGTCTATATCTGTCTTATGTGAATATGAGTGCGGCGAATGAAGCGATGCGTCCATCGTATATATTGGAACGGATAAAGCGTATTTTCCCTTCTTTGCGCGAGAAAAACGGACAGAATATCGAAGATGTTCTAATTACAGGAAAAACAGGATTTGAGACACTGGTTGTCGGATTACAGGAGCTTCTCTGTGGTAATATGACACATGAAAAGGAGACGCTTCAGTTATATAAGCTGTTTTTGAAGGAGGCGGAGCCGGAGAAGCTTCTACGCATGGAGCAGGCAATGCAGTACCACAACATACCAAAACAGCTAAATTCCTCCGTTGCAAAACTGATTTCTCTGCAGGATATGGCAATGTCTGTTTCAAAGCTGGAGCAGTATGCACAGTGTGCCTATGCGTTTTTTCTTCGCTATGTATTGCGCTTAAAGGAACGGGATATTCATGGGATTGACAATCGCAATGTTGGTACAATTCTGCATGGAGCGATGGAACAGACCTTTTGCTATGTAAGAGATCATATGGCTAACGATTGGAAAAATATAGATGATACAACAAGAGATGCGCTGGCTGAGCGTTTTATAAAAGAAAATTTTAAAAGAGAATATGAAAATCAGGATCTGGAGGAAGGACAGTTTGCGATTTTGGAGAAAATGCTGCTTCGTGTCGGAAAACGGACGATGAAGAAACTTCAGACCATGATGGATGATGCCTATGAGCCACGATATTTTGAGTATGCATTTAAAAAGGATATTCCAATCGGAGATACCGGGCAGACGATAAATCTTACGGGAGTAGTTGACCGTGGAGATATCTGTATCAATCCGGAAACACATACAATTTATCTCCGGGTAATTGATTACAAATCAGGAGCACACGACTTTGATATCGGAAAGCTTTACGAGGGATTGGAATTGCAGCTTGCCATTTACACGGAGGTAATGACGGAGCTTGTAAGTAAAGATCAAAACAGAGGCAGACAGGATAAGGATTGTTATACGGTACTTCCGGATGCTATGTTTTACTATCATATGCAGGATCCGTACGTGAAAGCAGATACGTTGGAGGAAGCAGAGCAGGTGCGTGAGAAAACGCTGGAATATAAAGGTGTTGGTTCCGAAGATAAGGAAGTGATGGATACTGCAATTGGGTATGCAGCCTATAAAGCGGGAGCACTTGCTGCGGATATCAAGAGAGGCATTATACCAAAAAATCCGGAAAAGGATGGAGAAAGAACAGCGTGTGATTATTGTGCTTATCGGGATGTGTGTCGATTTGATGAGAAGTATGGAAAAAACAGATATCATTATACAAAGCATAGTGCGAAAGAGCGCGGGAAATTATTGGAGGTTATGTCACAGACATGGCGTGGACAGAAAAACAGCAACGAGTAATTGAAGAACGTGGAAAGACAATTCTTGTATCGGCGGCAGCGGGATCCGGAAAGACGGCAACCTTAGTGGAACGGATTTTTCAGAAGATTACGGACACGGAACATCCGGTTGATATTACATCTTTTTTGGTTGTGACATTTACGAAGGCGGCAGCAGCACAGATGAAAGAGAAGCTGATGGCAAAGCTGGAGCAGGCACTTGAGATGCAACCGGAATCGGAGCATCTTGCAAGACAGAATGTGTTGCTGCAAAGTGCGGATATCACAACAATCGACAGCTTTTGCCTGAACATTGTAAAAGAATATTTTAGTTTTTTGGAGCTTGATCCGTCTGCAAGCATCGGAGATCCGGGCATGATGGATATGCTTCGGTATGATGTGATGACAGAATTGTTTGACCGGAAATATAAGGAGATTGGGCAGACAGAGAATGTGACGGATTTTGAACGTCTGTTAGATTTGTTTTGTGATGGAAAAAGGGACGATAATCTGAGGGATATTTTGGAAAAAATATACCGTCAGATGGCAAGTGTTCCAAACCCGGATCGTTTTTTGCAGGAGGCAAGGCAGGCACTTTGTTTAGAGACAGTTGCGGATATGGATGGGGCTTCCTGGATGCAGGGTATGCTTGCAATCCTGCACCGGAAGGCAGAGGCTGCAATGGAGCTTGTGTCTCTTTGTGTGGAAATGTGTGAACAGTCGGATGGACCGGAGCATTATAAGACACAGTTTGAAGCGGACATGGAAAAGCTTCAGAGGATAAAACAGGCTGACAATTATGAGAACATGAGAACGGCACTTTCCGAGAAGTGGGCAACTCTTTCACGCAAAAAATTTACCGGAGATAAGGAATTATCAGAACGATGCAAACAGCTTAGAAAAGAGTATAAGGATGATTTTTCCAAGGTTGACTGTTTTGCAGGGAGTGCGGAGGATTTGCTTTCGGATATAAAATGGCAGCGTGCTTATCTGCTTCCGTTGCTTGATTTGACAGAAGAATTTGTCAATCTCTATATGGAAGAAAAAAAGAAGCGGAAGCTGCTTGAATTTTCAGATATTTCCCATATGGCGTTTAAGCTTGTGTGTGCCGGTTATGATGAAGACGGCTTTGCAGTTCCGACGGAAATCGGGAAAAGTATTGCTGCACGTTATGAGGAGATTTATATCGATGAATACCAGGACAGTAATTATCTGCAGGAGGATATCCTGATGGCGGTGTCCGGGAAATATCGCGGCGATTACAATATGTTTATGGTAGGGGATGTCAAGCAGAGTATATACCGGTTCCGAATGGCAAGACCGGAAATATTTGTAAAAAAATATAATCGGTTTCATGATACAGGAAATGAAATAAAAATCGAGTTAAACCACAATTTCCGTTCCCGTGCAGTCTGTTTGGATGTAATCAATTTCTTCTTTTATCAGCTTATGGGGGAAGACTTGGGTGGTATCACATATGACGAGAAACAGGCGCTTGTGCCGGGAAAGATGTTTGAGGAAGCAGAGGACGATGTAATCGTTGCGGACGATGTGGAATTGCTGCTTGTGGATACAGGTGACAAAGGCAATCTCACCGATGAGATGCTGGAAACATTTCAAAATCCCGACAAAGATACTCTTGAGGGGCTGATGATTGCAAATCGTATTAGAGAGCTTACAGATGAGAAAACCGGGATGTCTGTCTATGATGAAGATATGCAGGGGTACCGCATTGCAAAATACCGGGATATTGTGATTCTGGCACGTAGCCTGAAGGGGTATGGAGAGAGTCTGTATAATGCACTCACTTCCCAGGGGATACCGGTCTATTTGGAAAAGACACAGGGGTACTTTCAGGCGGTTGAGATACAGATTATTTTGTCTATGCTGGCAGTTGTGGATAATAGCAGGCAGGATATTCCTCTGTCAGCGGTTTTGCTGTCACCACTCGGAAATCTGGATGAATCGGAATTGACTGAGGTGTGCGGATATGTGCGAAATAAAGTAAAAGAGAAGCTTTGTCTGTATGATATATGTGAGTATTACATTGCAGACTGCTGTGAAAGTGAAATCGGGAAAAAGCTGGAAAAGGTTGTAGGAATCATCGAGCAGTTAAAGCGGGATAAACAATCTTTGTCGGTTTCGGATTTAATCTGGGAACTTCTGATGCTGACGGGTTATTATGAATATGCAACTGCCATGCCGGCAGGGGACATCCGGAGATCGAATATTGATATGCTGTTGGAAAAGGCGATTCAATTTGAAAATGGGTATTACAAGGGATTGTTCCATTTCCTTCGGTATGTTGACAAACTGAAACTGATTGAGCGGGATGACGGAGAGGCAAGTGTGCTGGCCGAGGATGCAAATGTTGTCCGTATCATGAGTATTCATAAGAGTAAAGGACTTGAATTTCCGATTGTGTTTACCGCCGGACTTGGGAAACGTTTCAACCGCATGGAGTTAAATGATAATGTGATGGTGCATCCGGATTATTATCTCGCGGCTATGTCGATGCATCCGGAAGGGCGTTACAAGCATAATACAGCATTGCGAAGTATCTATGCACATTTGGAGGATGAGGAGATGACAGCAGAAAATCTCCGCGTTCTGTATGTTGCCATGACCCGCGCAAAAGAGAAGCTTATACTGACGGCAGCTGTTCCGGATATAGCAAATTTGTATGATAAATATGCCTATTTACGGAATACATCTGCGATACTCCTGCCATATAATGTTAGGAGTAATGCAAACAGCTATCTGCAGCATGTGATTGCCTGTATGCAGCGATATGACCGTCTTGCAGAAGCCTTTCATATTGGAGACAGGATTCATACCTGTATCTGCAATCAGGAAACCGTACTTTGTAAAATGGAGAAGCCGGAAGTGATAAAACAACTTGCCATGGCAGATATCAGACGTCTGGCAGAGGATGTGAAGCCGGATACATTTTACGATAAAAATTATGCAAGCTTTTCATACAGGTATCCGTATGAACGGCTCACAGAGCTTTCCGGCAAGCTGTCAGTTTCGGATATTAAGAAGATGAAAGCATTTGACGGAGAGGCATTTGATATTTCCGGGGAATATGAACAGATGCCGGATGAGCGTGCACAGGAACAACCGGAGGAACCGGGCAGGCTTACCGGAGCCGAGCGTGGAACAATCGTGCATAAGTTTATGGAGCTGCTACCGTTTGAACAGATAAAAAACAACAGTGACATCTATGAATTTGTAAGATGTCAGAAAGAAAAACTTAAGCAGGAACAGATTATGGATGAACGCGAGATTTCCGCTATCTCGGCTGGAAAAATTACGAAAATGTTGCAATCGAAGCTTGGATGCCGTATGATAGAGGCGGCATCAATGGGACTGCTATATAAAGAAAGACAGTTCTCGGCATGCGTTCCGGTATCCGAGGTGTATGATATTGACAGTGACGAGGTACTGCTCGTACAGGGAATCATTGATGCATATTTTTATGAGGGCGGCGAGGTTGTTCTTATGGACTATAAGACGGATGTGGCAGACGAGGAGACCTTACTGGGGCGTTATAAGGCACAGCTTGCCACTTATGCAGAAATTATTGAACAACTGACCGGGGACAAAGTGAAGGAACAGATCATCTATTCCTTCCACCTAGGTAAAGAAATTAAAATATTTTAGGTAATTGCGTAATTACCGGAAAGATAAACCAGAGGTAAAGGAATATGGCGAGAACAGAGGAAGAAACAAAAGGAATATCACTCTTAGGCAATCAGCATGTTTCCTATCCGTCCGATTATTCGGCGGATATATTGGAGACATTTGTGAATAAGCATCCGGAACGTGATTATTTTGTCAAATTTAACTGTCCGGAATTTACAAGCTTATGTCCGATAACCGGACAGCCGGATTTTGCGACCATCTATATATCCTATGTGCCGGATGTTCGTATGGTGGAAAGCAAATCCCTCAAACTATATCTGTTCAGTTTTCGGAATCATGGGGATTTTCATGAGGACTGCGTTAATATTATTATGAATGATCTGATTGCACTTATGGATCCGAAATACATTGAAGTCTGGGGGAAATTTACCCCCCGCGGTGGTATTTCGATTGACCCTTATTGTAACTACGGTCGACCGGGAACGAATTGGGAGAAGGTTGCATATGACCGTCTTGTACATCATGATTTATATCCGGAAAAGGTGGATAATCGATAAAATAGACTGACAAAGAAGGGCAGAGCACAATGAATAACAGTTTTAATGAGGCAGAACAATATATCAATCGCATTTCCATGTTTGGATTAAATGTGGATGGGAGAAATAAATCAGGCAATGAAAATCTAATTTTTATTATGGAGAAGCTGGGGAATCCCCATTTAAAGCATAAGGCGATTCATGTTGCCGGAACAAACGGCAAGGGATCGACCGTACAGTTTATCTGCGCGATTTTAAGACAGTGCGGATATCGCGTGCGAAGCTTTACATCTCCGCACCTTGTTTCCATTATGGAGCGTATCGAAGGTATAACGGAGGATGAGTTTGTACAATGTTATGCGCAGGTGCGTTCTGCCTGCGAGGAGGCGGTGAAAGAAGGAGGACAGCATCTTTCTTATTTTGAATTTCTGTTTGCAATGGGAGCATTGTATTTTGCAACACAGGAGCTTGATTATGTTGTATATGAAACCGGCCTTGGAGGGAGACTTGACGCCACAAATATTCTTTTTCCGGTACTGACTGTCATCACGGAAATTGGACTTGATCATACAAAATATCTGGGGGATACAATACCTGCGATTGCCGGAGAAAAGGCGGGAATTATAAAGACCGGTGTTCCGGTTGTATATAACACGGGTAGCTCTTTAGCAGATGATGTCGTTGCAGCTCGTGCAAAGTCACTTGCAGCAGAAGCAATAAATGTCGCAAACATGGAGTATATTATCGATGAAATTACAGATAAAACCATTGATTTTTCTATGCGCAATCGCTATTATATTTACAATGGTTTGAGACTTGGGGATGTGGCCACTTACCAGGTTGACAATGCCGTTACCGCAATCGAGGCATGCCGCAGACTGTTGTCATGTGATATTTCACAGGAAAAAGTACAGCAGGCTCTTGATTCGTTTTACTGGCCTGGACGTATGGAAAAGCTTTCAGAACATTTGATTGTAGATGGGGCGCACAATCAAAGTGCGATGGAACGGTTTGTAGAAAGTGTCAATGCAGGAAATACGGATAGCCGTAAGATGCTTTTGTTTGCGGTTTCAGGGGATAAAGATTATGAGTCGATGATTGCATATCTGATTTCCAATCTGGATGTGGAGGCTGTTTATGTGACTTCACTTGATTCGGATCGGGCAATCTCTTCAAACTATGTTGCTGCGTTGTTTCGAAAGTATGCAAAAAAGCAGAAGAAGTCCGTTTCGATATATGCAGAAGATGATATTGAGACATGTTTCAGGCAGGCGTACACGGCTGCCTGTGCAGGGGATAGTGTGTTATACGCTGTTGGCTCATTATATTTGACAGGTAAGATTAAAGACATATGGGAGGCGTCCGTATGATAAATTTCGAAGAAGAATTGAAGCGTTTTTCACCGATTCCGGAAGTGAATCAGGCGGAAGAGGCAATATACAACAATGATTTGAAGGATATCAGTGATATTGTGTTGCAGATGACGGAAGACTTAAGAAATACAGGCAGTATTTTAGACAATGCGGTATCTGTGCGTACAAGGAGAAGATAAGATGGCGACAATGATGCGACCGGTTCTGTGCCCGCATTGCAAGGCGCAGGTTCGTAAAAACGGATATTGTTCTGCATGTTATCTGCCGATATCTATGCTGAAAAAAGCGGAGAATACATCCAATTATTATTATAATATTGGATATGACCGGGCATCCGCACGTGATTTGTCCGGAGCGATTGAATCGCTTTTGCAGTCCCTTCGCTATAACAAGCGTAACATTCAGTCACGCAATCTGCTTGGGCTCATATACTATGAGATGGGTGAAGCTGTACAAGCCATGAGTGAATGGGTTATGAGTATCAATTATCAGCAGGAAAATAACATTGCCACAAAATATTTGAAAGAACTGAAAAAAGATCCTGCCCGTTTGGAAAGTGTTGACCAGCTGGCACGAAAATACAATATGGCGATAGGCTATGCACACAGCGAGGACTATGATCTGGCAATTTTGCAGCTGAAAAGTGCGTTATCGGATAATCCGCACTTTGTAAAGGGATATCTTTTGCTTGCATTGCTTTATATCGGTACCGATAACTATGAAAAGGCGCGGGTAACCTTGCGTCGTGTGTTAAAAATTGATAAGGCAAATTCTCTTGCGGTACATTATCTGCGTGGAATGGGTGAGACGGAAGAAAATATCATAGAGATGCGTAATCAGGCAATTGAAAACGATGGGTTGTTAGATGAGGATTACATGGAAGAAATCGTTGTTACAGAGGACGGGACGGCACCGAAAAAGGTGGAAAAGAAAGGTCTGATTCAAGAGATTTCTGCAAAGAAAAATACAAGTGTTGTACGTACCGGTCAATTTGGACAGGTTAGCTTTGCAAGATATTCGGGACTTTATGTAATACTTGGACTTGTACTTGGAATGCTTCTTTTCTGTTTTTTGGTTTTACCGGGACAAAGAAAAAAGCTTCGTCAGGAAAACGAACAGCTCATCAAGACATACAGTGAAGAATTGGCTGGAAAAAATTCCATGATAAACAGTTTAAATGATGAGGTGGAAATGCTTGCAAAACAGGTGGATGAACTCCAAAACGGTGGGGCAGCAGGCGGTGAAAATATGCCGGATTATTCCAATGTTGTATCCGGTATGTCGGATGTAGATATTCAAAATATGATAGATAAAGAATAACAATTTGTTATTTGAAATACGAAAGAAAGTGGATTTTAATTCACTTTCTTTTTTTGTGTTATGGACAGGCTTGCAAAATTAAGGAGGTAAAACATGTTATATGAGACAGGAAACGGGGTTCTTGTTTATTATCTGCCGGAGGAGCTTGATCATTTTGCCGCGGACATGATTAAGCGGAAAACCGAGCAGATATTTGAAATGGAAAAAATCAGATATCTGATCTTTGATTTTTCAAAGACGGAATTTATGGACAGTTCAGGAATCGGATTGATAACTGGTCGGTTTCGTAAGGTGCATGACATGGGAGGAAACGTGTATGCAGTTTGTGTCAATGATACGATAGACCGCGTACTAAGGATGTCAGGCATCTATCAGATTGTCAAGAAAATGGATTCTATGGAATCCGTAAAAAAAGAGATGTTAAAAGGAGGATATTATGAATAACGCAAACGAAATGATTGTGGAGTTTGACAGCATGGCAAAAAACGAAAGTTTTGCCCGTATGATTGTTGCATCGTTTATTACATCTACAAATCCGACACTGGAAGAGGTGTCGGATATCAAGACTGCAGTTTCGGAGGCGGTAACAAACTCGATTATTCACGGGTACGAAAATGGTCCCGGAAAGATAGTCATACATACGATTGTAGATGGAAGATCCGTGTACATAGAAATACGGGATAAAGGTGTTGGAATTGAGAATGTAAAACAGGCGATGGAACCTTTATTTACAACGAAACCGCAGGAAGAACGCTCAGGTATGGGTTTTTCGTTTATGGAAGCTTTCATGGATAAGATAGAGGTTTTATCGTCTGTTGGAGAAGGAACGATTGTAAAAATGTGGAAGGAGATTGGTGCACCGGCACCGCATTATGAATAAATGAATGAATGGGAACTATTTCAACAGGCGCAAATGGGGAGTAAGGCGGCAAAAGAGAAAATAGTTTCAGATAATACAGGACTTGTATGGAGTATTGCCAGACGTTTTACAAATCGGGGATATGATTTAGAGGAGCTCTATCAGATTGGCTGCATTGGTCTGCTTAAAGCAGTCGATCGATTTGAAAGTCGATTTGGTGTGCAGTTTTCCACATATGCCGTGCCGCTTATTTCAGGAGAGATTAAACGTTTTCTTCGTGATAATGGAGCAATTAAGGTATCCAGAATATTAAAACAGAATGGATATCATATCAGTCTTGCAAAGGAGCAGCTGCTTCATAAGCTGGGACGGGAGGCAACCATTCGTGAACTTTCAGAATATACAGGGTTTAGTGTTGAGGATATTGTAATGGCGACAGAGGCAAACAGAGAGGTGGAATCAATCCAACAGCCTGTTGCAGGAGGGGATGGAACAGAGGTCAGTCTGATGGACAGACTTGTTGATGAAGCTGAATCAGAGGCTGCGGCAGAAAATGTTATGAATAAAATTCTGATTGGACAGGCTATGAAACGTTTGAGTGAAGAGGAACAGCAGTTAATACGGCTGCGTTTTTTTGAAGATAAAACGCAGATGGAGGTAGCAAAAACGCTTGGAATCAGCCAGGTGCAGGTAAGTCGTCTGGAGAAAAAAATATTGCTCCGCATGCGAAACAGCATATGTTTTCCTGAGTCGAACTAAAAGTATGATAAACATATCATATGTATAGATGACAAAACTAGAATCTGTTATTAAATATTTAAGTATAATTTATAAATTTATAGTCGAAAAATGAAAATTATAGTTGAAAAAAGAAAACTATAGTTGTATAATAACACTAATAGTTGTATTCGGTGGGAGAATATATGGGAGTACGCAAGAAGCTTGCACTTGAACAGTTTAATCGTGAGAATATACTGAATGCTGCCAAGGAGTTATTTGAGACAAAGGGAGTTCAGGAAACGACGATGGATGACATCGCGGTATTGGCAGACTACAGTAAGTCGACGATTTATGTTTATTTTAAGAGTAAGGAAGATATATACAATTCCATAGTTGTAGATTATTTGGATGTTCTGCTTGGAGAGCTTTCTCTTTGTATAGAGGCAAATAACAGCTTTGAGGATAGCTACTATCAGCTTTGCGATTGTCTTGTCAGCTTCTGTGAGCAATACCCCAAATATTTTGCATCCTTTATTTTGGAAGATAAGGCAACAAACAGTCGGAAAAGAGGAGAGATTGTATTGCCGGAGACGCTTCAAGAGTTATATTCGATGATAGAGGCGCTTCTTGTGAAAGGACAGAAGACAAAAGTATTAAAAGAAGATTTGGAGATAGGACCGACAGTCCTGTATATCTGGTCTTCATTAAGCGGGATTATCCAGATTTCGGAACGAAAGAAAAAAGAGATTGCAAAAAATATGGGGATGACGATTGAGGAATATCGACGGTTTGCTTTTCGTACACTGTACAGTTCCTTAATAAAGAAAGGCAATGCAAACTGAGGAGGAAACAATGAGGGGTATAGATACGGAAAGAAGACAAAATGATATAGAGGCAGCCGTCAATTATATATTTTACGTGTCAGATTATTTTGATGTATCATCGGGGCATGTGTGGAAGATGGATGCAAAGCAGGCTATGATGGAGCAATTACAGAAAAACCTGCCAAATTGCAAGGTGCAAAAGTATACGGAGTATCATGGGGAATGCTTAAGAGGAAGCAGCGTTGGAATTGTATTTCCTTCGCATATGTGGGGCATATCTCTTGCGGTTTATTCCTTTTTGCAGAATTTGAAGGTGGCAACAGGTACCTATGTATATGCGGTGGCAATTGGAGAAGTATTGTCAGGAGAGGTGGATGGCACAGCAAATGCGCGTGTGAAAACCTTGCAGCAATTTCAGGATATATTTGAGAAAAAACGGCTTGGTACACCTTCGGATGTTTATATTCGATGTATTGATTACAAGCGAGAATTTACTACAACAGAGGAAAAACTGTTGTGTTCTGAACATATTGATGAGAAAATCCGGGATGTTCTGGAAGGGATTTTATTTTATTCGGTGTCGGATGTGATGCATAACAAGCTTAAAAGCGTTTCTGAGAGGAAACCGATGTCGGATGTTCCTGTATATGTTCAGGAAAAAAACGACACCAAGATTGTTTCTATGCCGACAATACAGAATCTGTTTTTAGATGATAATCTGCTTTCGGAGGTCCGGATATGCCAAGCTATGTAATTCATCTTGCGTGTGCCAGACAGATTTTGAAATATTGTATGCCGCTAAGCCGACTGGATGAGAATCAGTTTTATATCGGAAGTATGGCAGCGGATATGGTACGGAATAAAAAAAATTCACACTTTTGGGATGATAGGACTTATCAGTGTTTGGAGCGAAAACCAAATCTTACCATGTTTCTTGAACGATATGGGAATCGGCTTCAAGAGCCTTATGTCTTTGGGTATTATACGCATTTGTATTTGGATAATCTGTTTTTAGAACAGTATTGGGATAAACATTTTTTGTTTTTGGATTCGGATCATCAACCGGAAACCGATTATAATGCCGTGAAATATGTGAAGGTGACGGAACAAAACCGAATCTATGATAGGGAGATGTTTTTCTCAAAAGCATTGTATTATGGGGATTACGACCGGATGAATCCGTATTTTGCCGGGAAATATGCTTTGGATATTCCGGATACGGAACGGATTTTGAGTTGTAAAGAGGCGTATTCTGCAATTCGTGAAATCGATTGGGAGGAATCGCTTCCGATCCTGGACGACACGCTTTTGTTTTTGCAAAAGAGCGTGAGAGAAGAGAAAAAAGAAAACATAAAACCTCCTTTAAATATATTTTTGCTGCCGGAGTTAGAGACGATGATTGATTCTGCAGCAAAGGAAATGGCTAGGCGTTATGCCTAGCCATTTCTTTTTACTATAAAATATGTATCGGATTATATATTGATATGGGTTGTTTGGATCTCTTCGACGATTGGATCAACCTGATCGAGCAGATTAATCATATCCTCATACAGCTGGTTCTTTCGCGTGATATCACCGGATAGCTGGTTTACGGTTTCTGATACACGGATATAACCATCCTTTGCACTCAGGATGTCGCTTTGAATCTGGTCGGCATAATCGTTACAGTTATCAACTGCATCTGCAATCTGCTGTTGCACTTCAATCATACCATTTACAGAGCCCTTGATGTTCTCGAAAAGCTCGGTTGTTTTTACGACCTGTTCCTGCTCCTGATGCAGCATCTTGTTGGCGGTTTCCATGGATGCATTCAGATTGGAAGCATCCTCACGTAAGAGTGCCATGTTTGCATTTACGGTGTCAACCAGTTTTTTGATCTCGGCGGAAAGTGTGCTTACCTCGGTGGCGACAACTGCGAAGCCGAGCCCGTGTTCACCGGCCCTTGCAGCTTCGATGGAAGCGTTTAAGGACAGCATGTTTGTCTGATTTGCAATGCCGATGATGCCGGACATCGTCTCCTGAATCTCATCAAAGCTGTTCTGGAATTTTGTAAGTACTGTGATGACTCGCTCAAAATCATGAATCACGTTTGCGGAGCTCTCCTGCAGGCTGTCTACATTTTCACTCGCCTGATCGGTTGCGGACAAAACGCCGGACACACTGGTTTCAATCTGCGAGGATACATCTACGATATGACCAAACTGTTCTTTGATGGAGTCCATACCGGATGCAACCTGGTCGGACTGTTCCAATATCGTATCAAAGGAGCCCTGAATATCGGAAATCTGGCTTGCCGTCTGCATCTCCTCCGATATCAATGATTTGCGGTTTTCCTTCAGACTTTTTGTAATCTGTGTAATTGGTGTAAGACTTTGCTTTAATGCAAGCCCGGTTGCAGTCTCTGTCGGAACCGCATGCGTTTCCACTTTCTTTTTAAACATAAGATTGGTACCTCCTAAAAGCTTTTATTCGAATACTGCACAGACAAGTGTCTGGTTCATGTGCTGGTTTTCATATTGTTGTCCGTCTCCTAAAAACAGAACAGTGTTTGCAACCTGAGAGAAGGAGGAGACATAATCCTGTAAGTAACCGTCCTCGGCGAATAGACGAAGCCGGTTGATGCTGTCGAAACCAAGGATAAAAGAGTTGCGGTCGGAATCCGTCTGTATCGTCTCCAAAAAAGATGCGTGCCGAGCCCGGTAATCCGCAAGCTTCATAATATAGATGCTGTCATTTTCGTAAATTGCTTTTCCGTTGAACATGACGCCGTTTCGGTCGACGGATTGTGTCTGGATGATACAGGTGTCATCTCCGAGCGCACGTCCGAGTGGCTGCCTTGGCATATTGGATACAAGTTCCTCCAAAGCGATACCGGTTTCTTCCTCGTAAACCTCAAGTGCCGGTCGGCCGTCTAACTGAAACAGGGTCTTTGTACCCGGCTCGACAAGGTTGGCAAAGTGTGCGCGCTTGCTCTGACGGGTATAGATATTTTCACGATACAATCTGATTTTTCCACCGTTGTTTTTCACAAATGCATAGACGCAGGAGCGGTGGTGAATTTTTCCGTTGCAGATGACAAGATGCTTCTCGCCGAGCGGTACCCCGTATGCACTTGCACCGATGAGTGGGATTTCCGCTTCCTTCAATATCGCGTTGACTGTTGATATCACACGTTCCTCACAGCCTGTTACAAACTCCATACAGATTGTGTTGGAATTTCCCGCCTCAATCTGTTCGATATCCGACAGAAATGTCTGCATGGATGAAACCGGTGTCTTACGGACATTTTCGATCAGACCTACGACAGCGCTGACACCGGCAAAACCGATGACAACAATTTTCTTGTTCAAAATATTTCCCTTTGCAATGCTTTCTCCGGTTGTTCCGATCATTGGGACACCCGGATATTTCTGGGCGAGGCATGCAGCTGCTTCCTCCGCCTGTGCAAAAGGTGTGATCAAAACGAGCAAATCTGCTTTCTTCAGACCTGCCGTTGCTTCTTCTATGGCTGTTTCCACACGGTCGCTCTGACCGATGCCGACAAAACCTCTCATCTTTCGCCTCCGACTGCGACGATACTGTGGGAGCAGGCGTAAGCCTCATGAATTGCGCAGCGGATTCATGTACGACAGACTATGTCGCAGCACCCTTTTTTATTTTACCAAAAAATTGACAAAAAGAATAGAGGAAATGAAAAATGTTTAGAATACGTATAACTTGTATTTATTATGAAAGTTTGATATAATAACGTCTAACTGAGAATTGATACGTAGAAACAAAGGGAGGTAGCTCCATGGGCTATGCAAAACCGGAGACGATAAAAAAACAGAGAAAGCTCGTTTCCAAGACACAACGAAACAGTCGAAAGATATTGGTTAACTTATTTAAGATATTGCTCGTAGGCATCATTGCGGTTGTCATTGCGTGTGCCGGTGCGGGATTAGGTATGATGAAAGGTATTTTGGACAATGCACCGGATGCGTCCAAAATCAACATCGTACCGAAGGGATTTCGTTCCAATATATACGATGCAGACGGGAATATCGAGATGGAGATTGCGACGATTGAATCAAACCGTGTGTATGTATATTATGACGAGATTCCAAAGGATTATGTAAATGCCTTTGTTGCGATTGAGGATGCGCGTTTCTGGACACATAACGGAATTGATGTGCGCGGTATTTTCCGTGCCGCATTTAAGGGCTTGTCCTCGGGTAACTTTAACGAAGGTGCGTCAACGCTTACCCAGCAGCTGATTAAAAACCATGTGTTCAATGTCGGTTTAGATGAGACGACATTTATGGATAAACTCGAACGTAAAATTCAGGAGCAGTACCTGGCGATTGAGCTGGAAAAGCGTTATACAAAGGAAGAGATTGTCGAGTATTATCTGAATACGATTTATCTTGGACGGGGCGTCAGCGGAATCCAGGCGGCATCCCAAAAATATTTTGGTAAAGACATGACGGAGCTTACTATTTCGGAAATGGCAGTTGTAGCAGCCATTCCACAGAATCCGAGCCGATATGATCCGGTTGCAAACCCGGAGGAAAATGCTAAGCGTCGTGAAGCTGTGCTGAATAAGATGTTAGAGCAGGGATATATCACGAAGCAGCAGTATGACCAGGCGATTGCCGATGATGTGTATGCACGAATCAGCGCAGAGCATGAGGTGCAGCTTGCTGAGGAGGATGTAAATACCTATTATGAGGATGCAATCCTAAACCAGCTGACGAAGGATTTCATGGAGATGTACGGCTGTACGAAAACGGAAGCCGAGAATATGATATTCACAGGCGGATATTCGATTTATTCTGTACAGGACAAGGATATCCAGAAAATCTGCGATGATGTGATTAATGATCCGGAATATCTGAGCAACAGCACGAAGGTAGGTCTTAGTTATGTGCTTACGATTCTGGACCCGGACAAGGAAACAACGCACAACTACAGTATTGGACATCTGATTAACTACTATGTTGCACAGACCGGAAACTCGAAATATAACAATATTTATCCGAGTGAAGAGGCGGCACGAGCGGCGGCAAACGAATTCCGGGATGCTATGCTTGAAGAGACAGGTGGAACGTATGTGGATGAGAGATTCTCCGTTTCTCCACAGCCACAGTTCTCATTTACAGTCATCGATCAGCACACCGGATATGTGAAGGCGATGGTTGGAGGAAGAGGAGCAAAGACGACAAACCGTGCCTTTAACCGGGCGACCGATGCTGAGCGTCAGCCGGGTTCTACATTCAAGATACTGGCAGCTTACCTGCCGCTCATCGATACCGGTATGGGAGGACTTGCCACATCGTTTAACGATGAGCCGTATCAGTATATCGGCGGAGGCGAAGTTCGAAATGCCGGAGGCGGACATAGCGGATATTGTACGGTTCGAAAGGGTATTCAGAGTTCTATCAACGTACTTGCCGTAAAAGCTATTACAAAAGTCACGCCGGAGGTGGCATACGACTATCTGCTTCAGGTTGGTCTTACAACGATTGTAGATCAGGAGGTTGACACAAACGGTGCACTTTTGACGGATAAAACCCAGGCCTGTGCCCTTGGAGGACTCAGTTACGGTGTTACGAACTATGAGATGACAGCCGCTTATGCATCCATTGCAAACGGCGGAGTATATAATAAACCGGTTTTATATTCCAAGGTAATTGATCATGACGGAAACGTTGTCATTGACAACACAACGCCGACATCTCATCGAGCGATGAAGGCGACAACTGCATGGCAGCTGATTGATGCGATGAAATCGGTTGTTACAGGCGGTACCGGAACACCTGCAAGACTACGAAGCGGTATGGTTGCAGCAGGTAAGACAGGTACAACCTCTTCGAACTATGACCTTTGGTTCTGTGGTATGACACCATATTATACGGCATCTATCTGGATGGGATATGATTCGAACGTAGATATGGGTGGCTCAAACACACATAAGTATATGTGGAGAGACATCATGGACAAGATTGTCGAGCTGGAAGGACAGGATACCTCGGCTGATTTTGAGAGACCGGAGGGCATAACGACCATCAGTGTATGTAAGATATCCGGTTTACTTCCTGGTGAAGGCTGTCCGACATCGTCGGATTATTATGCACAGGCGGATATTCCGTCACAGCGTTGTGCAGGACATACGACGATTGAGCTTTGTACGGAGTCGAAGAAGATTGCAAACAGCGGATGTCCGGAGAAAGTAACATTTACTGTTGAGATAGATGAAAATGGCAATAAGAAGCTGGTAGGATCTGATGGTAAGGAAGCGCCGGAGGCTTCTGAGTATTCATATACAGAAGAAGAGTGTGATATCCACAAACCTTTGGAGGAGAGTGAGATTACGCTTACCTCGTCTGCCGGTGAGGGAGGTTCAATATCTCCGACTGTTTCAGTGGCAAAGGGGGCAAATGTAACCTTCTTCATTACCCCGCATAATGGTTACCGGATTAAGGATGTAACAGTAAATGGACAGAGTGTAGGAGCGGTTACAAGTTACACATTTAATAATGTACAGGCAAATGGAAGTATCTCGGTTGTCTTTGAAGCAACAGGGGGAGTGACGCCACAGCCGCCAACCACGCAGACGCCGACGACACAGGCGCCGACAACCACGCAGGCACCGACAACCACGCAGGCGCCGACGACGACACAGGCACCGACGACGACACAGGCACCGACGCCGGAGCCGACGCCGGAACCGACACCATAAAAGTAATATATAAAGAAGTATCTGGGAGACATTACCCGGATACTTCTTTTTTTCATGATATGCGATTTAGTTTTTCGGCATTTTCGGCGAGAATACGAGAGATGCAAAGTAAGAAAATATAAGTGCTGAAGATGTTCCGACGGCT
>JBJEMZ010000253.1:0-5003 GCA_051879935.1 Wujia sp. | reverse complement strand
TGTTGCAACACCGGTCTCTATGTCGATGTAACGCACAAACAGTGAAACCTTGTTGTCTTCATTTAAGGAATTCCAAAGCATGTCCGTAAATGCATCCATATCATCCGGAATCTCCACCAGCTTCGGTTCTCCCTCAAAGCTTGGAAGTGGATTGCCGTCTCCCATATAAGTATGGATAAAATGTCCGGTTCCATCCAGCGGATTCGTATAAGTATACGTAAATCGCTCGCAGCAGTCCGGATTTCCGTCTGCTGATTTTAAAATGGACATCGCATAATTGTAGGTACCGTTTTCCACATGCATGATGCCGGAGATTCTCGGCGTATAATTCGGTGCATCATCCTCATATTCCCGTGTGCGGAGTGACTGTTCAAATGTCATCTGTTTATCCATCAGCTCGTAAATCGTATCGGTCTGGTCACCATTTGTCACGATTGTCTTGTTGCCAAGCACACGAACCGGCGCATATATAATCAGGTGCGGGTCTGTCAGCTTGGACGGATCTGCCGCTTCCGTGCGGATGCCATCCTCTGTCTCCGTAAATACGCGGTTCCGCGAATTAACGCTTCGTCCCATGATGAAATAAGCTGTAACCGCCTTTTTTCCATCCTTGGATTTTCCGATTACGATACCGCGTCCCGGATATGCATTTCCCTTTAATTCCTCTTCCAATGAAATCATCTTCACGTCTTTATTCCTCCTGTTTATCATCTGTGACATTTCCGTCTCCCTCCAGGGAAATCGGATTCCCGAGCAGATTCGGCTCCGGCTTTAAAATAGTCATAAAAAAGTCTTTTCCGATTGCCAGATACTCCCGGACATTGCGCGGAAGCTGTCCGCTGTATTTCACATTTTCCGCAGCAACGCCATAGGCATCCAGCCCAAGCTTTCTCGCATTGTAGACAGCCCGCGTCAGATGGTACTCCTGCGTCACAATAATCACCCGCTTCGCCCCAAAGATTTCCTTTGCACGATACATGCTTTCGTAAGTCGAAAACCCTGCATGATCCAAAAACACATCCTCGGAAGCAACCCCTGCGGAAATCGCGTACTTCTTCATAACTCCAACTTCATTATAATATTCACTTCCATGGTCTCCGCTCATCAGAAGCTTCGGTGCACAACCGGACTGATAAAGCACTATCCCTTTATCCAGCCGGTCCCGAAGCATCGGACTCGGCGTATCACCATTCTTTACAGATGCCCCCAAAACGATTATGCAGTCTACATCTGCAAGCCCTGCTGCCTCTTCCTCCGAGAGGATATAAGGATTCACATCTTGTTTAACATAGATGCAGATTCCTGTCAACCCAAGAAGAACAAGGAGCATAAACGCAAGGCAAAATGTAAATACATAAAGGAAAGCTTTCTTTACTCCTCCGCGTTTCTTATTGATATCTGTTTTCTTTTTCATAATTTCGACCGATTACGATTCTGTCTTTTTTTCGCTTGCCTTCGCAGGTTTTTTCGTTGCAGGCTTTGCTGCCGTCTTCTTCTCGCCCGTTGCTGTCTTCTTTGTTATCTGCTTCACCCCTGCAGTCTTCGCAGCATTCTTCGCCGGTGCCTCTACATAATCATACTTAAATACCATCATGGAAAGCGGTGCAATATCTAAGCTGATTGCATATGGCATACGGTCACACTTTTCTTCAAATGCCTTCACCTTACCGTTTGTCATGCCGGAACCGCCGAATTCCTTTGCATCGGAATTTAATATCTCCTCATATTCAGTCAGGCACGGAGCACCAATCCAATATCCCTTGCGCTCAACCGGCACAAAGTTGCAGACAAACAGAAGCTGATCCTTCGTCGTCTTACCCCGTCGTATAAATGCAACGATACTTGTCTGCGCATCGTCAACCTTTATCCACTCGAAACCAATCTGTTCGTTGTCATTGTAGTAGCATGCATCGTAGGTAGTGTACATATGATTCAGTTCTGCAACCCACTTCTGCATCTTCTTGTGAAGCGGCTGTTCCAGCAGGAACCAATCCAGACTCCGCGCCTCACTCCACTCGCGAAGCTGTGCAAACTCCTGTCCCATAAACAACAGCTTCTTGCCCGGATGTCCGAACATAAATCCATATGCTGTACGCAGATTTGCGAACTTATCAACCTCATATCCCGGCATCTTGTTGAGCATCGAACACTTCAGATGCACAACCTCATCATGCGAGATTACAAGCACATAATTCTCGGAATATGTATAGGACAGACTAAATGTCAGCCGGTTATGATTAAAGGAACGGAAATACGGATCAAGCTTCATATATTCGAGGAAATCATTCATCCATCCCATGTTCCATTTGAACAGGAAGCCAAGTCCCTTCATGCTTGCCGGTGCCGTTACTCCTGCCCATGCAGTTGACTCCTCGGCAATCAAATATGCTCCAGGGTTTCTTTCCTCCATAACGGTATTGACCTTTTGCAGCAATTCAATCGCCTCATAATTCTCATTACCACCATCTTTATTCGGCAGCCACTGTCCCGACTGTTTTCCGTAATCAAGATACAGCATCGACGCAACCGCATCCACACGAAGTGCATCAATATGGAACTTCTCAACCCAGAAAAGCGCATTTGCAGTCAGGAAGTTTGAAACCTCTGTCCTTCCAAAATCAAAGATATAAGTTCCCCAATCCGGATGTTCTCCACGTCTTGAATCCGGATGCTCATAAAGCGGCATGCCATCAAACCTTCCAAGACCATGCGCATCCCGTGGAAAATGTGCCGGCACCCAATCAAGGATAACCCCGATTCCATGCGCATGCATATAATCTACAAAATACATGAAATCCTCCGGCGTTCCATAACGACTTGTCGGTGCATAATAATTTGTTACCTGATAACCCCAGGAACCATCAAACGGATACTCTGCAATACCCATAAGCTCGATGTGGGTATAGCCCATCTTCTTCACATAATCTACAAGCATCTTTGCCAGCTCGCGGTAGGAATAAAATCCGAAATCGGAATCCTCTATTTTCTTCTTCCAGGAGCCAAGATGACATTCGTAGATAGACATCGGCTGCTTAATGCGCATCTGTCTCGTCTGCTTCTTACGGTTTTCAATCCATTCAGTATCTTTCCACTTGTATCCGTTAAGATCTGCAACCACACTCGCATTGTCCGGGCGAACCTGACACTGATTTCCGTATGGATCTGCCTTATACAGAATATCTCCGTCACGTGTCAAAATCTGATATTTGTACACAGCTCCCGGTGCCACATCCGGAAGAAACAATTCGTAGATGCCCGATACCTGCTGAATCTGCATCGGGTTCAAATCGCCGTCCCACATATTAAAATCGCCGACCACACTCACACGACGTGCATTCGGTGCCCAGACTGCAAAGTATGTTCCTTTCACGCCATCAATCGTCATCGGATGTGCGCCAAGCTTCTCATATATGTCGTAATTTTTCCCCTCTGCAAACAGATAAGTATCAAAATCAGAAATCTGAGACGGAAATGCGTAGGCATCCGCTGTCACAACCGTTGTCTGATCCTGATACAGTGTCTCGATACGATACCTTGTGTCCTTATATTTCTTCTTTGGGAAATAAATACCGTAAAGCCCCTCTGCCAGCCAGTGCAGCTCTTCCTTATTTTTCCCCGTCGGAGATGTGATATAGACATGGTCGGCATGCGGTCTGTATACCGTGATAACCTGTCCCTCTCCGTAATCATGATTTCCGAGCAGATGCTTCGGTGCATTCAGCTTCCCATCCCGAAGCTCATCATACAAGACCCAGTTTACCCAGTTCTCCAGTCGTTTGTTCATGTTGTAAACCCTCCTCATTCTTATTACTAATATTTGTGCGGCCTTCCGGAAAAGCGAATCACCATCCTGAGCAGCACAAAACATAAAATCTCAATTGTTACAATTCCAAGATAATAAAATGCCAGATTCCGCGCAAATGCAGCCGGCAATATATCACGCAGTAAATCCCCCTCCGAAAAGAAACTGTAATCCCCCCGGAATATCATATTTCGGATACCGCCAAGAACCGGCTTATCCGATAATACAATCCGCAATGCAAAAATAGATGTAAGAAGTGCCCCACCGGCACTTCCATACAAAAGCGGCATCGTCTCCCGCCTTCTCCAAAGTTTGCCGATACAATATGCTCCGCAGCCAAAGGACACAATGGAAACAATCCATGCAAAACGATAATACCCTTTTAGTGTATTCAGTTGTTTCTTATTTGTCTCCGTCAGAGAATATCCGGCTATCTCATAATCCCCTTTAAAAAACGAGGAAAATGAATCCACCACCTGTTCGTAATAAAGCTCTGCCTCAGCCTTGCTGATTGCAACCGTCCCCGTCTGCGCATAATCTGCTTTCGTGTGTTTATAGACACTACGATTCATAACCAGCATACAAAGTGCAAAATGAACGATAAACACCGCAATGCAAAGACTTGCAATCCACTGAAGCCTTCTATAGTACTCTTGATTCATATTAATTTTTATTTTCCTAACAAAAAATATATAAGCTTGATCATTTTACCATTTATAGCCCGTAATGTAAAGAAACCATTTCCCGATTCTGTCTATTTTGTACTCTTTTCTGCATCATTTTTAGCACCATTTATTCCTTGCGCCTTCTCTTATTTTCGACTATAATAAAACTAGTGTTTTAGAAGGTGGTGAAGCGATGGCATCCGGCAATTTTGTAAATGGAAATGATGTGGCAACCTTTGTCCTGGAGACAGATGCGCCATACAGTATTCTGGATTTTGATCAGGGACTTTGTACGATGACAGGCTACTCTCCGAGAGAGCTGTCCAAAAAAATCTGCACCCTGGATAATCTTTTATATGTAGAAGATTTTACCGAGGTAATCGCCTCGATTAATTATCAGTTAAGCATATCCAATCTTATTAGCATACAGCACAGAATCGTTACGAAAAGCGGTTCTATTCTCACGGTACTCTGCAATGGTCAGGCATTTTCCCTAAATGATGGTCGTGATGTTTTGCAATGCGTATTTACAGATA
>JBJEMZ010000252.1:0-5013 GCA_051879935.1 Wujia sp. | reverse complement strand
GGTTGTGTTCCTTGCAATTGTTGCATTTATCGTTTTTCGTGGTGTCAATAAGGGGATTGAATCCTCATCCAAGATTATTATGCCGATATTGCTTGTCATGATTATCGCGATAGCGATTTTTTCACTTACGATCTCCCGTACGGATGCAACCGGAACGGTCCGGACCGGCATGGAGGGGTTGAAGGTTTACCTTGTTCCGAATCTGGAAGGGATGACGATTGGAAAATTGTTTCGTGTCCTGATTGATGCACTTGGACAGTTGTTCTTTAGTCTGTCCGTTGCGATGGGTATCATGATTGCATATGGTTCCTATGTTAAGGATGATGCAAATCTCGGAAAATCCATCAATCAGATAGAGATTTTTGATACAGTTGTTGCATTTCTTGCAGGTGCCATGATTATCCCGGCTGTTTATACATTTATGGGTAGTGATGGTATGAGCTCCGGACCAAGTCTGATGTTTGTATCACTGCCGAAGGTATTTGATGCGATGGGGGCAGTCGGAAATGTAATTGGATGTGTATTTTTTGCGATGGTATTATTTGCAGCGATTACAAGTGCGGTATCTGTCATGGAGGCGATTGTTGCAAGCTTTATGGATGCATTCCATATGACGAGAACAAAGGCTGGTGTGATAGAGAGTATATGCGCACTTGTCGGTGGAGTCATCGTTTGCCTCGGCTACAACAAGCTGTACTTCGAGGTAAAGCTTCCGAACGGAGCAACAGCCCAGATACTTGACATCATGGATTATATCAGTAATAACTGCTTCATGCCGGTCGTAGCACTTCTTACCTGTATCCTTGTCGGATGGGTATTGAAGCCAAAGACCATTATAGAGGAAGTAGAAAAGAGTGGATGCAAGATGGGAAGAAAGACACTATTTACGGTTATGATAAAATTCATAGCCCCAATCTTCCTGATTCTCTTGCTGCTCCAAACACTAGGGATCATGAAACTGTAGAATACCCAAGGTAAATGGACCGGATGCTCGAGACATATGTAAGAAGTTGGTTTATAATATGTGCAGTAGTATATGAGCCTGATATATGTAGCATTTATAATAATCTATCATATATTTATCCACTAAACAGCAGGAAAGAATAAAAAAAGAAAATCGATTACGATTATCGGGGAAGTAATCGATTTTCTTTTTTATTCTTTCCTGCGTCCTTTTTGCGTCTGTACGTCGATACAGTAAATCCTACAACTCCTTAATTGTCTCGAGCAACTCTGCCGGTACCTTCATGCCGCCCCGTCCGATGCCCATCTGGATGTTCGGCTTTACAACTCCATGAAAATCGGAGCCGCCGGAGATGGCAAGCCCATGCTTGGCGGCAAGAGAACGAATCTTTTCACATTCGAACCGATTGTTGGAAGAATGATATGCCTCCACACCTTTTAAACCAAGAGATTTTAAATAGACAAGCAGCTCTTCAATCTGCGCATAACCAAAATGATATAAGAGAGGATGCGCAAGAAATGCTGCCTTGCTGTAGGTTGTGAGAATCCGCATTGCAGTTTCGCATGTTACCTGCGGCTTTGGAAGATAATATTTACAGCCGATGCCGATGTATTTGCGAAAGGCAGTATCTTTATCCTTGCAGACACCTTCCTCAACTAAGACTCTTGCAAAATGAGCTCTTGTTATGACACTGTCAGGGTTGCCGTGCAGAAGCTTCTCCATTGTGACGGGAAGGCCGTCTGCCTGCATAAGGGCAATCATCTTTTCATTTCTTTCTTCCCGGGCCGCTTTCAGCTTTGCAAGCTCCTCCTGAAGCTTCGGATTTTCGTAGTCTACATAGAAACCGAGGATATGGATTTCCCGTTTGTTGTAATAACAGGAAAGTTCAATGCCCGGAACAACCTCGAGCGGCTTATCCTTTGTGTAGTCAAGTATTTCTGCAACACCATCGACGGTATCGTGGTCGGTAAGTGCAATGGCAGAAAGCCCCATCCGTATCGCTTCGTCTGCGACCTCGGTCGGGGAGAGAGAGCCATCCGAAGCATTGGAGTGTACATGCAGGTCAATCAAATTCATAGATTTTCTCCTTTATCGTTACATTGGAAACAGTAAATGTAGTTGGGTTCCTTATCGCTTTGTCAAAATATTCAAAAGCTCCTCCGGAGAAAACGTGTACTTGGTACGACAGAAATCACATACAACCTCCACCGGCTGCCCATCCTCAATCATGGAGGCAATCTCTTTTCTTCCGAGACTGATGACCGCCTGTTCGACACGCTCCTTGCTGCAGTCGCATACATAGGCGCACGGCATCGTATCGGTGATGGTTGTGTCATATCCATCAAATAATTTTTCAATACAGTCTTCTACGGAACATCCCTTTTGCAGGAGAGCGGTAAAAGAAAAATTCTTCAAACGTGCCTCCAGAGCATCAATCAGACCATCCTCTGCAAATGGCATAAGCTGGATAATAAATCCGCCTGCGTTTGAAACGGACGTATCTGGATTAAATAGGACACCGAGGGCAACCGAGCTTGGAATCTGGTCGCTTGTTGCAAAGTAGTAGGTCAGATCCTCGGCAATCGTGCCGCTTACAAGGTGTGTGTCACCGATGTAAGGCTCTTTTAAACCGATATCCTTTATGACGCTTAATACACCAAGATCAACTGCTTTTGAAACATCGCCTGCCGGAAGCAGCACCTCCGGTTCGCTGACATAGCCCTTGACATGTCCAAGCGAATCTGCCGTGACAAGCATGCCCTCAATCGGTCCCTGACACTGAATACGCAGTGTTAGCTTATCGGTGTCATTTTTGCACATAGCTCCCATCAGCAGTCCGCCTGTAAGCAGCCGGCCAAGGGCGTTTGTTACAACAGGGCTTGTCTGGTGTGTCATTCTTGCTTTTTCGACTGTTTCGGTAGAGTTGCAGGCAAAGAAGCGAACCTGATTGTCTGCCGCCATACCGCGAATCATATAATCTGACATTTCATTGTCCTCCTAATAATAAGATGGTTCCTAATCAAGATACTTCTTTGCAGAGCCAGGCACACGTGTCTCCTGTGCAATCATGTAGATGCGTTCGCACTGCTCGGTCGCCGGTTCATGTGTAAATGCGTCATAAGCGGCAAGCAATGTCAGTCCCGAGGCTTCTAAGCATGTACGCATCTCATTTAATGTGTAGCCTCTCTGGATATGAAGCTCCTCGTATTTACGATAGATGTTTTCCTCTTCCTGTTCCGGATCCCTCAGGAAGAGACTTAAGGAAAGTTCGTTTAAAAATGTTTCCTCGTCATAAAAATTGTCCCATATAAAGCTGATATCATCCCGGTCCTCCGCTATGGTTGCATCAGCAACAATATCCTGATAATAATGGCGCGTGTGAAAATCAAAGATAAAGATGCCATTTTGGTCAAGGTAATTATTTACAAGGGAAAATACATGCACAAGCTCATCTGTTTTTGTTATATAATTGATACTGTCGCAGATCGAGATGCAGGCACGGACCGTCCCATAGAGCTCAAATTCACGCATATCCTGAAGAAGATAAAGGGTGCCTGAATCGTTTTCTTCTTTCTTCTCATTTGCGATGTCAAGCATGGCAGGGGAGTTGTCGATTCCAATCATGTCATAGCCGGACATGGAGAGTCGCTCTGTCATCGTTCCGGTTCCACAGCCAAGTTCGGCAATCAGACCGTTGCATATATCATATTCTTCAAGCAATGAGTGTAGGTACGAAAACCATTCGTCATACGGAATATTGTCCATGAGTGCATCATAGACAGCAGCAAAACTCGAATACGTCTCAGCCATAACAAACCTCCTTCGTTTCATACTCAAAAGATTATAAAATAATTTATAGTGAAAAACAAGTTGGAATCCGATATAATAAAGCCGGTGTGCTGAAAAAGGCACGCGCTGTATATATAATCAGATGGAAGTATATGGTAAAAGAATATGGACGCACAGAACACGGAAAACAAAAGCATAATAGAAAAGAACAAACACACAGATAAACAACCCCAAAAGCCGTCACGGAGCTTCTCGGGCTATTGGCGCATGCTTACATTTCCTCTTATGCTTATGTACCTTGAGCTATTGTTCCATATTGCAGTTTATAAGCGGGTAGATGGTATGATTTTGTATCCGATTTTATCCGGTGCGGTGTTTGGTATGGTGCTTGCACTGTTTACGGTTCTGTTTCGAAATATCGGAAATATCATCATCGGCTATATCGGTCTTGCTGTTTTTTGCGTGTACGATATTGTACAGCTTATTTATTACCGGATATTTGGAACCTTTTTAAGTCTGGTGTCGGTGGGCGGTGCGGAAAATGCCATGAATTTCAAGGTTGTATTATTTGAAAAGCTTCGGGAAAATATTCCGTGGATACTTGCCTTTTTGCTTCCGGTAGCAGTGCTTGTTTTTCTGCATGTAAAGGTTGTATCTTTTCAAAGACCGACTGTAAAGCAAAATATGATCAGTGTAGCAGGAACCATTATCCTGGCAGTGCTTTCGGTTCTTCTGTTAAATGTACATGGCAGGGGCGTGTACTCCCCGTATCAGCTATTCCATAATCAGTATGTGTTGGAGCTATCGATGAAACGGCTCGGGGTGAGTGTGACAACTATCCGGGATGCACAGACGATGCTTTCGGGCGGCAAAAAGGATGTAAAATTTACACTTGAAACAGACGATGCGGAGGAACAGACGGATTCTTCTTTGCAGACGCAGACGGACCCGGCAACAGAAACGGATGCAGACATGTCGCAGGAACAGGCGGAGAAACAGTATAAGCCGCAGGTGGATGATTCCATTGATTTTGTGGCATTGTACCATGGGACCGAGGATGAATCATTGAAAAATCTGTCCGCCTATTGCGCAAAGCGGGAACCGACGATGGAAAATGAATATACAGGCATGTTTTCCGGCTATAATGTTGTTTTTATAACGGCGGAAAGCCTTTGCGGATATGGTATCAGCGAAAAATGTACACCAACCTTGTACAAGCTTATGAACGAAGGCTTTGTGTTTGAGAATTATTACAATCC
>JBJEMZ010000251.1:0-5029 GCA_051879935.1 Wujia sp. | reverse complement strand
TAAATAAAAACTTGATATAGACATGCGGATATATTAAAATAAAAGGATGAGAAAAATGCACAACGGATAGTAATTTGGGAGTACACTATGGGTGATGAAGAGAAAAAAATACGAAGGAAAAAAATTAAAACAGCAGTTATCGTGTTTTTATGTGTTTTTCTGATTGCAGCTCCCCTGTTTGTGTATTTTCGTATCACGACAGAAGCGAGGATTGCATATCGGGAAGCGAAAAATGTAAAGCTGGCATTTGATATGCTGGAGATAGAATATTACGGACGGGGAAGCTCGGTGTTTGACGCATCGGCTTTAAATGGCATGTCCGCAGGTGTGCAGGCGCGACTTGATGAGATTCTGGAGCACGACTGTGATGTATCCATTTTGTCGTACAGCAGGAAAGACAGGGCGGTTACCGCCTTTATTTATTCGTCGGATCACTATCGTGTTTTATACCGTTATGATGCGGAAAAGGGAGACACTTGGGATGTGGATTATCTGATTCGGATTTTGGAATACGACGGGGAATAATAGATACATAAGAAAAAATAAGGAGGAGACACCGTGGTTTATTACAAGTACAAGGCGCAGGATGAAAACGGGAAAATTGTAAGTGGAACCATGCAGGCAAATGATGAGTTTGATCTGCACGAGCGCCTGAAACAGGAAAATAAATTTCTGGTAGATGCAAAGCAGCAGATCGATAACAAAAACATCAGACGATTAAAATCAAATGTCATCTCTGAGTTTGCGAGAAATATCGGAGAGCTCGTTGGGGCCGGCGTTTCGCTCGTGAAGGCGCTTCGAATTATATCGGAGGACGAGTCCATTAAACCGAAGGAACGGGAAATATATGTAGCGGTTTTAAAACAGGTCCGTTCCGGTATCGCACTTTCGGATGCGCTGTTAGAACAGGGCGATGCATTTCCTCCACTTTTTATCAATATGCTGAAGAGTGCCGAGACAAGCGGTAATCTAGACAAGATTGCACTGCAGATGGCGGCACACTATGACAAGGAATATCGTCTCAATCAGAAGGTCAAAAGCTCCATGACCTATCCAAAGATTTTGTGTGTGATGATTGTAATTGTTGTTGCCATTATTATGGGTTATGTCATCCCACAATTTCAGGATTTGTTTTCGCAGATGGAAACACTTCCGGCCAGTACGACTGTTTTGCTTGGAATCAGTAATTTCGTGAAGAACAAATGGTATGTACTGTTGCTTGCAGCGGTCGTGATTTATATGATGGTCAAGCTGTTTTCTGCGATACCGGCGATCCGGTACGGAAAGGATAAGCTGGAATTAAAACTGCCGGTTATCGGTAAGCTGAAACGTGTTATTTATACAGCAAGGTTTGCCCGGACTTTATCAAGTCTGTATTCGGCAGGTATATCCATTATAAACTGCCTGCAGATTGCAAGAAATACAATCGGAAATTCCTACATTGAACGACAGTTTGACAAAGTTATTGCAGATATAAGGGCTGGCGGAAACCTAAGTGAAGCAATCGCGGGTGTGGATGGGTTTACCAAGAAGCTTTCTGCATCCATCTTAGTTGGAGAGGAAACGGGATCTCTGGATACCATGCTTGTATCCGTTGCAAATCAGATGGAATACGATTCGGAAATTGCACTTAATAAGTTGGTTTCCTATCTGGAACCGGTGATGATTGTGATTATGGCTGTGATTGTCGGATTTATCATTATATCAGTCATTCAGCCGATATACGGTTCCTATCAGTCAATGGCAAATTCATATTAGAACGGTGTGTAAACCGCGTGAGGAAAAACTATGGAGATAAGAAATAACAAAAATATACGTATCGGAGATGTGCTGCAGGAGCTTGGATATATCAATGACGAGCAGATTGGACAGGCAATTGCATATCAGAAGGAAAATAAGGGCGTTCGTCTCGGAGGTGCTTTGATTGCACTCGGGTATATTACGGAGCGGCAGATGCTGGAAGCTCTCGGCATGCGCATGAACTATGAACTGGTCAATATATCGGATATCAGCGTCGATGTGAAAGCGGTTGAAATCATACCAAAGGTATTGTCTGAAAAATATTGTATGATGGCATATAAGGTTACGGATAATGTGCTGTATCTGCTTGTCAACGATCCGCTCAACTTCTATGGAATTGAGGATATAAGACAGATTGCCGGTATGGAGCTTCACATTTCCTTATGTGAGCAGACACCGCTTGAAAATTCCATTCAATATTATTATTCGGAGGTTTCTGCGAGACAGGCGGCGCAGAAGGCATCTGCAAGCTCGGCGCAGACCTCAGAGACGGTTGAAATTAATATTGAGGAGGGTGATGATGATACGCCGATTATCAACCTCTTTAACAGTATTTTGATACGTGCATATAATGCAAATGCGTCAGATATTCATATCGAACCGTTTGAGACGATGACAAGTGTCCGGATGCGTCTCGACGGTGTTATCTGTGATTTCATGACGCTGCAGAAAAACATACATAATTCCCTGATTGCCAGAATCAAGATTCTGGGAGATCTGGATATTGCAGAGCGGAGAATCCCACAGGATGGGCATTTTCGTATCAGCATCGAGGGTGTAAATTTGAATGTCCGTGTCTCCGTGATTCCGACTGTGTTTGGTGAGAAGGCCGTACTCCGACTGCTTGCCAACAATTCAAAGATTGATCATCTCGGAACGTTTGGTATGACAGAGCAGAATTATGCACTTGTCATGAAGATGTTACAGTCCCCGAATGGTATTCTGTATCTGACCGGACCGACCGGTTCCGGTAAATCAACAACGCTTTATATGATTTTGGAGGAGCTCTCCAAACGAAGTGTGAATATCTCAACGATTGAAGACCCGGTTGAGAAAAACGTCGCAAAATTAAATCAGATGCAGGTAAATAATACAGCAGGACTTACGTTTGAAGTCGGTCTGCGTGCACTCCTTAGACAGGACCCGGATATTATCATGGTTGGTGAGACGCGTGATGCGGAAACAGCGTCGATTTCGGTGCGTGCCGCTATCACTGGACACCTGGTATTGTCCACACTCCATACGAATGACGCGGCATCCTCGGTTGTCCGTCTGATTGATATGGGTGTTGAACCATATATGATTGCGAGTTCTCTGGTTGGTATCGTTGCACAGCGTCTTGTGCGCAAGGTATGTCCGTTCTGTTCGGCGTGGGAGCCTATGACAGATGACGAAGCAGCCATCGCCGGAGTCCGGTTCCCGCAGGTGAAGCATGCAAAAGGCTGTCGGCAGTGTAATAACACCGGATATAAGGGGCGTATTTCCATACATGAAATCCTTTCGATTGACAAGCATGTGCGTGAGATGATTACAAAGGGCGCATCGGTTGAGGAAATCAAGGATTATGCGATACAAAACCAGGGCATGAGCACCTTGAAAAAGAGTGCACTTGCGCTTGTGGAGGATGGAACGACAACTGTTGATGAACTGATTAAGGTTGCATATTATGATTAAACAGGGGGAGTGTTATGGATTCCAATCAACTGATGAATCGTCAAACCGGCAGCAATCCGGGTAAACCAAAGAAAAAGCTCCCGGCCATCAGCTACAATGCGCCGGTTGTACTGACATTTGCGTTTATTTCATTGTTTGCGCTGATTTTAAATCAGATTACGGGAGGAGCGTCAAATCGGCTGCTTTTTTCCGTATACCGGTCTGATTTCAGCTTCTTTTTTGTGATTCGGCTTGTCGGACATAGTCTTGGACATGGAAATTGGGCACATTTTGCAGGGAATATGACTTTATTTTTGTTGTTAGGACCAATCCTGGAGGACAAATACGGAAGCGGAAGACTGTTGTGGATGATTGTTGTGACGGCAGTTGTGTCCGGACTGCTCAATATTATGTTCTTTCCTCATGTGGCGTTGCTTGGGGCAAGCGGAATTGTGTTTATGTTCATTATTCTTTCGTCCGCATCGTGTATGGTGGATGACCGGATTCCTCTTACGATGATTTTGATTGTAGTTGTTTATCTTGGCGCTGAGCTTGTGGATGCATTCACAAAGCAGGATAATGTTTCGCAGTTTACACATATCATCGGAGGTGTGTGCGGAGCGATTTTCGGATTTGCTTTCGGAAAAAAGAAAACGGATACAACGTAAAATATATAGGCTTATGAAACACGGATTTCGCGACACGGATTTCATTGAAAGAAATGATAATAAATGATATAATAAAAAAAGAGTTTTGTTACAGGAGGGAAGGGAACTATGGAACAACAGAAGATTACATTATTTACATCAATCCGCACAAAAATCGTCATTGCGATGGCAGTCTGGGCTGTGATTGCAGGTGTGGTGGCAGTATTCTTTTTACTGCCGGGTGCAAAATCAGAGATTGAGGGTACAACCAAAAGCTACATGCGGGACCTCGCAAAAGCATACGGAACAATGCTCGATGCGGATCTTGAGTCCGAGGGGGCGGATATCATATTGTCAAGTGAGCATCTGGCGAAGATTCTGACCGGTGTACAGGTGGAAGGTTTAAAAAGTAGTTATGTTTATGTAGTTGGTGCCGATGGTACGATGCTGTATCACCCGACGACAGAAAAGATTGGACAGCCTGTGGAAAATGCAGCCGTAACAAAGACGGTTGAGAAGATTTCCAAGGGCGAGAAGGTTGAGAATGAGGTTATCCAATATACATTTAAAGGCGCAGAAAAGTATGCAGGTATATTTGTAAACGATGCACAGGATTTTATCGTTGTTGTGACAGCGGATTACGATGAAGTGTTTGAGGATATTCATAAAATCAGCAACCGTGTATGGATTATGTTTGCCGTTGTGATTGTGCTTGTCGGTCTGGTTGGAAACTGGACTGCGTATATGCTTGTGAAGCCGATTAATCAGACTGCAAAGCTTATGGTCAGGGCTGCGGACATGGACTTTACGGAGAGCGAGATGCAGAAGACGCTCAATCTTCGAAAGGATGAGATTGGACGTATGGCAAGAAGCCTGAATTATCTGATTTCTTCCCTGCTGAATGTAGTCAATGGTATCCGCGACAAGAG
>JBJEMZ010000250.1:0-5060 GCA_051879935.1 Wujia sp. | reverse complement strand
GATGCCGAAGAAAATGGGACCATATTTGGAAAACCATATTTTCTGGCCGGCGGTCTTACAATTGAAAACTTGCCTGAAGCGATGAAGCAGCAAAGCTTTGGGCTCGACATTAGCAGTGGAATAGAAACAGAGGGCATTAAAGACCGCGAGAAGATGCTAAGTGCAGTTTGTGTTGTAAAAAATATAATGGATTATTATAAGCAACGTATTTAGGAGGAAAAAAGATGTCAAAGGGACGTTTTGGAATTCATGGCGGGCAGTACGTGCCGGAAACAATCATGAATGCCGTGAATGAACTGGAAGAAACATATAAAAAATACAAGGATGATCCGGAATTTAACCGGGAGCTTACCGAGATGTATAATGAGTACGCGGGAAGACCAAGCCGCCTTTATTATGCGGAGCGTATGAGTAAAGATCTCGGAGGCGCAAAAATCTATTTAAAGCGTGAGGATTTAAATCATACGGGGTCCCACAAGATTAACAATGTTATCGGACAGATGTTGCTTGCAAAGCGGATGGGAAAGACCCGTGTCATTGCAGAGACCGGTGCCGGACAGCACGGCGTGGCAACTGCAACCGTTGCAGCCATGATGGGGATGGAATGTGAAATCTTTATGGGAAAAGAGGACACGATTCGCCAGGCGTTAAATGTATATCGTATGCGTCTGCTTGGCGCAAAGGTACATCCGGTTGAGAATGGTACGGCAACCTTAAAGGATGCTGTGTCAGAGACATTCCGTGAGTGGACAAGCCGGATTGATGATACCCATTATGTGCTTGGTTCTGTCATGGGACCGTATCCGTTCCCGACGATTGTAAGGGATTTTCAATCGGTTATCAGCCGTGAGATAAAGCAGCAACTGCTTGAGAAGGAAGGACGGCTTCCGGATGCCGTGCTTGCATGTGTCGGCGGCGGTTCCAATGCTATGGGTGCATTTTATCATTTTATCGAGGATAAGAGTGTCCACCTGATTGGCTGTGAGGCAGCCGGACGCGGGATTGATACATACGAGACTGCGGCGACAATTAACACAGGAAGACTGGGTATCTTCCATGGTATGAAATCCTATTTTTGTCAGGATGATTACGGACAGATTGCACCTGTATATTCGATTTCGGCAGGACTTGATTATCCGGGTATCGGACCGGAGCATGCCTATCTGCATGATACAGGAAGAGCAGAGTATGTTGCAGTTACAGATGATGAGGCAGTAGAGGCATTTGAATATCTGTCCAGAATCGAGGGTATTATCCCGGCGATTGAGAGTGCACATGCGGTGGCACATGCAATGAAGCTTGCACCAAAGATGGATAAGGATCAGATTATGGTAATTAACATTTCCGGACGTGGCGACAAGGATGTAGCAGCTATCGCCCGATACAGAGGGGAGGATCTTCATGAGTAATATAAAGAAAGCGTTTGAAAACGGAAAGGCATTTATCCCGTTTATTACATGTGGCGATCCGGATTTAGAGACGACTGAGAAGGTTGTATATGCCATGGAGGAAGCCGGCGCAGATCTGATTGAGCTCGGAATTCCGTTTTCGGATCCGACAGCCGAGGGTCCGGTTATCCAGGAAGCGAATATCCGCGCATTAAATGGGAAGGATAAGGTGACAACCGATAAAGTGTTCGAGCTTGTGGTAAAGCTTCGCAAGAAGGTAAAAGTACCAATGGTGTTTATGACATATGCCAATGTTGTATTTTCCTACGGATCAGAAAAGTTTATTGCAAGATGTAAGGAAGTCGGAATTGACGGACTTATACTGCCGGATATTCCGTTTGAGGAAAAGGAAGAGTTTGACCCGATTTGTAAGCAGTATGGTCTTGACCTTGTCTCGCTGATTGCTCCGACCTCTCACGAGCGAATCAGCATGATTGCAAAAGAGGCAAACGGATTTGTGTATTGTGTATCGTCTCTTGGTGTAACCGGTACAAGAACCGAGATTACGACCAATGTGGGTGAGATGGTAGAGCTTGTAAAGAAGACAAAGGATATTCCGTGTGCCATCGGCTTCGGCATTTCGACACCGGAGCAGGCGGCGAAGATGGCAGGGTATGCGGATGGCGTCATCGTCGGAAGTGCGATTGTAAAAATCATCGCGCAGTATGGTGTGGATGCGGCAGAACCGGTATATGATTATGTGAAGAGCATGAAGGATGCGATTCGATAGTATGTGTGCGAGGTGGAAGGAAATGTCCGAAAACGAAAGGAAACACAGGATAACAAAAGCAGATATAATATTGATTGCCGTGCTTTTACTTTTTGCATGTGCAGGCGTTATCCTGTTGCATCGGTTTCGGACACCCGGAGCCTACGCAGATATCATGGTGGATGGTACATCCGTGGAAAAGCTTCCGCTTGATGAGAATAGAAGCTACACCTTGACACAGGATGCCGGAACGAATACGATTGTCGTAAAGGATGGGGTCGTAAGCATTGAGCGTGCAGATTGCCCGGATAAAATATGTGTCGAACATAAACCGATTGAACAGACCGGAGAGACTATCATCTGTCTGCCACATAAGCTGGTGGTGGAAATAAAAAAATGATATTATGGGAATGAACAAATAATATGAAAGAGAAAAAAGCAGCGAATCGAAATTGGAATCAACCGCAATTAAACCCGAATCGAAGAATTGCATTGTGTGGGATTTTAATTGCGCTTGCCATGCTGCTTTCTTATCTCGAAAGTCTTGTCCCGATTCATATGGCAGTGCCGGGAGTGAAGCTTGGACTTGCCAATCTGGTTACGATTGTGGCACTGTTCCGGCTTGGACTTCGGGATACGGTCGTCATCAGTGTGGGAAGAATCGTATTGTCCAGCGTGTTGTTTGGTAATTTTGCTGTGCTGCTTTACAGCCTTGCCGGTGCGTTTTGCAGCATAGTTGTTATGATGATTTTGAAAAAATGTAAGGTGTTTTCTGTGACAGGGGTCAGTGTCGGAGGTGCGGTCGCGCACAATCTCGGTCAGATTGTTGTGGCAGTATTTGCCATGGAAAATATCCGGATTTTCTATTATATGGCTGTTCTTGTTCTGACGGGGACGGCTGCCGGAATTGCAATCGGACTGCTTTCTGTTTTTATCTTAAAAAATATCCGATTTAAATCGTAAAAAAATGTGAAAATCGATATAGTTTATTGTAAAAATCCCGCCAGTGTATTAAAATAGATTCAAATATTTTTATAAGTGGGGTCAGTACGATGAAACTAACTTTTAAAGGTGGCATTCATCCATACGAGGGCAAAGAACTTACGATGGATAAGGATGTAATTGAATATTTCCCAAAGGGAGATATGGTGTATCCACTGAGTCAGCATATCGGTGCTCCGGCGAAGGCGGTCGTGAAAAAAGGAGATCGTGTATTGGTTGGACAGCTGATTGGAGAGGCCGGTGGATTTGTTTCTGCAAATATTCATGCTTCTGTATCCGGAACGGTTAAGGCAGTGGAGCCACGACTTACCGCATCCGGTTCTAAAGTGAATTCGATTGTCATCGAAAATGATAATCAGTTTGAAACAATCGAATATAAGAAAAATGAAAAGCCGTTGTCCGAGCTTACAAAGGATGAGATTCTTACGGCGATTAAGGATGCCGGAGTGGTCGGCATGGGTGGTGCCGGTTTCCCGACAAACGTGAAGCTGTCTCCGAAAAATGCAGATGAGATTGATTACATCATCGTCAATGCATCGGAGTGTGAGCCGTATCTGACCTCGGATTACAGGCGGCTGCTTGACGAGACAGAAAAGGTGATAGAGGGACTTCGAATCGCACTTGCCATTTTCCCGAAAGCAAAGGGTATCATTGCGGTTGAGGACAATAAGCCAAAGGCGATTCAAAAGATTAAAGAGACGCTTGGTGATGATCCGGATATCAGGGTCAACAAGATGAAGACCAAATATCCGGAGGGGGCGGAACGTCAGTTGATTTATGCCAATACAGGCAGATATATCAATTCCAAAATGCTCCCGGCTGATGCCGGCTGTATCGTGCACAATGTAGATACCGTGTATTCGATTTATGAAGCAGTGAGAGAAGGAAAGCCTCTGATTCAGAGACTTGTTACCGTGACAGGTGATGCTATTGAGAATCCTTGTAATTTCCTTGTGCGGACGGGAACAAATTTTGCGGAACTGGTGGAAGCCGCAGGAGGCTTCAAGCAGGAACCGGAGAAAATCATTGCCGGTGGACCTATGATGGGTAAGGCAATATACAGTCTTGACATTCCGATTACAAAATCATCCTCTGCGATTTTGTGTATGACAAAGGATGAGGTTTCAGAGTATGAACCGTCCAACTGTATCCGTTGCGGCAGATGTGTGGATGTGTGTCCGGGACGGGTTATGCCGAACAAGCTTGCGACACTTGCCAATCAGGGCAATCTGGAAGAGTTTGTAAAGCTAAACGGCATGGAATGCTGCGAATGTGGCTGTTGTTCTTATGTGTGCCCGGCAAAACGGCATTTGACACAGACAATCGCGGGAACGAGAAAAAATATACTTGCGAGTCGAAAGAAATAGGAGGTGGGAAACGTGGAACAGGAAAATCAGAGCTTGAAGTTGAAGGTTTCTGCTTCACCGCATGTGCGAAGTAGTGCAACTACATCGGATATCATGTTTGATGTTGTGATTGCTTTGGTACCTGCAACTGCATTTGGACTGTACATATTCGGCTGGTATGCGGCGTTGCTTGTGGCAGTCTGTATCGGAAGCTGCGTCGGGTTTGAGGCGCTGTACCAGAAATGTATGGGAAAGAAAGTTACGGTCGGAGATTTTTCCGCGGTCGTGACCGGTTTGCTGCTCGCACTGAACCTGCCGCCAAGTCTTCCTATCTGGATGGCAGTTTTAGGATCCGCATTTGCGATTATCGTAGTAAAGCAGCTGTTTGGCGGACTTGGACAAAACTTCATGAATCCGGCACTCGCGGCACGTTGCTTCTTACTGCTGGCATTTTCGAGATATATGACGGCATTTGTATATGACGGCGTGGCAACCGCAACTCCGCTTCTTACATTGAAGCTTAATGGAACGGTTGATCTTCGGAGTATGTTCCTT
>JBJEMZ010000249.1:0-5089 GCA_051879935.1 Wujia sp. | reverse complement strand
GATAAGGAATTGATGCATTTTTCCTATACCAGATATATTGAAAATAAAATACGGGAGGCGTTTGGCTTCCGCGGAACGCCGCTGAAATTTATTATACGTGAGAGGAAAGAAAAGTAATTATGATACCAGCTAGATTTATTTGCCTGCTTGCAGGATACGGATTTGGGTTGTTGCAGACTTCTTATATCTACGGACGCATGAACGGGATTGACATCCGTGAGCATGGAAGCGGAAATGCAGGCACGACAAATGCCCTGCGTGTGCTTGGAAAAAAAGCGGGGCTGATTGTATTCTTAGGAGATTTGTTCAAGGCAATTATACTGAGCGTGATTGTCAGAATCGTCATCGGACATCTGTATCCGGATGCGGTATTGCTTTATCTTGCCTATGCGGGACTTGGCACGGTACTTGGACATAACTTCCCGTTTTATCTGCATTTTAAAGGCGGCAAGGGTATTGCGACAACGGCAGGTGTCATCGTTGGTTTTTTAGATCCGGTGATCATCGTGAGCTGTCTGATTGCATTTGTTGTGATTGTAGCGGTTACAAGATATGTGTCACTTGGTTCCATTACGATTGTAACGATGTTTATGGTGGAATATGCGATTTTTGCTTTCCAGGGGAAATATGGCTTCAATCTTGCAGATGCGGTTTCCCATGAGGCGATGGTGGAGAGTGTGATTGTTGTTTGTGTAATCTGCCTGATGGCAATTATCCGTCATCATGCAAATATTGTCCGGCTGCTTCATCATGAAGAAAATAAGCTTGGAGCAAAGAAGAGCGCATAATCGTTTCTGCTGCAAATCGTTTTATTTCAAAAATTTGGAGGGTATGATATGAAAATAGGTATTTTAGGTGCAGGAAGCTGGGGTACGGCTTTGACAGTGCTGTTATCGGACAACGGGCACGACCTGACTGTATGGTCTGTCGATGCAAAGGAAATTGAGATGCTTGATACAAAACGGGAGCATGAGACGAAGCTGCCGGGAGTAAAGCTGCCGGATACAATTCGTTTTACAACGAGTGCCGAGGAGGTATGCCGGGGAGCCGAACTTCTGGTCATGGTTGTTCCGTCTCCGTTTGTAAGAAGTACAGCAAAGACGGTTGCACCATACATAGAAGCGGATACTACGATTGTCAATGTGTCAAAGGGGATTGAGGATGAAACACTCAAGACGTTGACGCAGGTCATCAAGGAGGAAATCCCGAATTGTGAGGTTGGCGTTTTATCCGGACCAAGTCATGCGGAAGAGGTTGGAAAACGCATGCCGACCACGGTGGTGGCAGGTGCAGATGATGAGGCAACTGCGCTTATGATACAGGATGTGTTTATGAATGATTATTTTCGTGTCTATGCAAGTCCGGATGTAATCGGAATTGAGCTTGGCGGTGCACTTAAAAATGTCATTGCACTTGCTGCAGGTGTCGGTGACGGACTCGGGTGCGGAGACAATGCCAAGGCGGCCATCATCACGAGAGGAATTGCAGAGATTACAAGACTTGGTACAAAGATGGGTGGAAAGCTTGAAACATTTGCCGGATTGTCCGGTATCGGCGATTTGATTGTGACATGTGAATCAAAGCACAGCCGAAATCGGAAAGCCGGTTATCTGATGGGACAGGGAAAGACCTATAAGGAAGCGATGGAGGAAGTCCAGATGGTTGTTGAAGGAGTATATTCCGCCAAGGCAGCCTATAAATTAAGTCAGAAATACGATGTGGAGATGCCGATCGTTGCGGTTGTAAACCGTTTATTGTTTGAGGATCTGACAGCGGCAGAAGGGATGAAGCTGCTTCTTACCCGTATGCGCACATCAGAGTCTGCACAGTTTACATGGGAGAAATAAAACGTATAGATGAAGCCGACGAGAATTTCGTCGGCTTTCTTTTTGCATAAAAATAATTGTGTCACATATATTATATTGAGTTATTGAATGATGTGGTAGCTGAAAAAAGGGGAGGCATCTATGAATATTTATAAGGATATAGAAACACGTACGAACGGGGAAATCTATATCGGCGTTGTAGGACCGGTGCGAACCGGAAAATCCACCTTTATCAAACGGTTTATGGAGTTGATGGTACTGCCTGCAATTGCAGATGCGAACAACCGGAAACGTGCACAGGATGAACTGCCGCAGTCTGCTGCCGGTAAAACGGTCATGACAACCGAACCGAAATTTATTCCGAAAGAGGCAGTACATCTGAGCTTTGATGACGGTGTACATTTTAAGTGCCGGATGATAGACTGTGTAGGCTATATGGTACAGGGTGCAGAGGGACATGAGGAGGACGGAAAGGAACGGCTCGTTAAGACCCCTTGGTTTGACTATGATATTCCGTTTACAAAAGCAGCGGAAATCGGTACAAAAAAAGTAATCTATGACCATTCGACCGTCGGTATCGTCGTGACGTGTGACGATTCCATATCGGAGCTTGGCAGAGAGGCATACATACAGCCGGAAAGCCAGACAATCTCAGAATTAAAGTCCATCGGCAAGCCGTTTATCGTTGTGTTAAACACAAAGAAGCCTGCCGCACCGGAAACCACAAAGCTTGCAGGAGAGCTGTCGAAAACCTATGGCGTGAGTGTGATTCCGATTAACTGCGACCAGCTGAAAAAACAGGATGTCGTACATATATTTGAAGAACTCTTGCTTGATTTCCCGGTTACGTCCGTTGCATTCCGGATTCCGAAATGGGTCGAGGCACTGGACTTAAAGGATGAAGTAAAAGCAAAGGTAGTTGCAAAATCCAATCAGATTTTCAGTCAGATGTATCAGATGAAGGATGCGGCGAGCTATCGTTTTGATGAGGATGAATATCTTGAGTCCATCAAGATACAGACCTTAAATCTTGCAGATGGCACAATCGAAATCGAGATGGTATTAAAGCCGGAATACTATTATGCGATGCTTTCTGAGATTATGGGAGAGACGATTGAAAATGAATATGCATTTATGAAGGCAATCAAGACGCTTGCAGCCACAAAATCCCAATGCAAAAAGGTAAGTGCGGCGTTGCTGCAGTCCTTTAAGACCGGATACGGTTCCGTCACACCGGAGGAATCGGAGATTCAGCTTGGCACACCGGAAGTGATAAAGTCCGGCAACAAATATGGTGTAAAACTCACGGCACAGGCACCATCCATTCATTTAATCAAGGCAAATATCACGACGGAGATTGCCCCGATTGTCGGCTCGGAGGAACAGGCGAAGGATCTGATTGCCTATATCAATCAGGATAATGGCAGCAAAGAAGGCATCTGGGAGGTCAATATATTCGGAAAGACAATCAGACAGCTTGTGGAGGACGGTCTTTCTGCTAAGATTAATAAAATCACGCAGGAAAGTCAGCAGAAGCTTCAGGATACGATGGAAAAAATCGTGAACGATTCCAATGGCGGAATGGTTTGCATTATTATATAAAAGATGATAGAATACACGGGTATGGATGAAAAATTAGAATTTAAAATCAATGCATTTGAAGGTCCCCTCGACCTTCTTCTGCATTTGATTGACAAGAATAAATTTAATATATTTGATATTCCGATTGTTGAGATTACGGAGCAGTATCTGGATTATCTGAACCGGATGCAGGAAGAAAATCTGGATGTCATGAGCGAATTTCTGGTTATGGCGGCGACTCTTATTTCCATTAAGGCAAAGATGCTTTTGCCAAAGGAGGAAAAAGAAGAGGAAGAAGAGGAAGACCCGCGTGCAGAGCTGGTGCGTCGGCTGCTTGAGTACAAAATGTACAAATATGCTTCGCTTGAATTGAAGGATATGAATCTGGATGCGGAGAAAAATTACTATAAACAGGCAACGATTCCGAAGGAGATTCTGGAATATCGCGAGGAGATTGATCCGGCTGATGTCATCGGAGATGTGACACTGGCGAAGTTAAATGAGATATTTTCCCAGGTGATGAAGCGGACGGTTGATAGGGTAGATCCTGTGCGAAGCAAGTTCGGAACGATTGAAAAGGACGAGGTGCGCATCGAGGACAAGATGGAGGAGATACGTTCCGGTATCCGGGGCCTAAAGGGGATTAATTTCAAGACGCTGCTTGAGGTACAGGCGTCCAAGATAAATATTATTGTGACTTTTATGGCTATATTGGAGCTTATGAAGGTCGGAGATATTACGATACGGCAGGATGAGCTGTTCGGTGATATCATTATTGATTCATTGGAGGATAATTGATGGACGAGAGTGTAAAGAAAACGGAGGCTGCCATCGAGGCAGTGCTTTTCTCTATGGGAGATGCCGTAAGTATAAAGGATTTGGCGAGTGTGCTTTCCATCGATGAGAAAACATTGGAGAAGGTGCTTGCGGATATGATGCTTCGCTATGAAGAGGAAGACCGTGGCATCAAGATTGTAAAGCTGGAACAGTCGTATCAGCTCTGCACGAAAAATGAATATTATGATATCCTGTCCGGTCTGGTCAATATGCCAAAGAAGCACTCACTGACGGATTCTCTGATGGAGACGCTGTCTATTGTAGCATATAAACAGCCGGTTACGAGACAGGAGATAGAAGCGATTCGCGGTGTGTCATGCGTACACGCCATCAATCGCCTTGTGGAATACAATCTGATTACGGAGGTCGGAAGATTAGACGCAGTGGGAAGACCGATTCTGTTTGGAACGACAGAAGATTTTCTGCGGTGCTTCGGCGTATCCTCCATGGACGAGCTTCCGTCTATCACACCGGATAAAATCGAGCGTTTCAGACAGGAAGCGATGGAGGAAGTCAATATCAAGGTAGAAGTGTAAGCTATAATATACTTTCGATACCCAGATCGGTCTGTTTCGATAAATCAATGAAATTATTTTTTGTTTTGACCATTGGCTTGGAGAGCCGTACTTTGTTGATGAACACAATGTCCCCTTCCTCGCCGTTGGTCAATTTTACTTTACAGTTCATATAGCTGTTTACAACATGCTCTAAAAAGGTCAGAAGATATTTCGGATTGTATTTTTTGAGGCCGTCCTCTTCAAACATATTGATGACCTTAAACGGACTGAGTGCTCCGCGGTAAGCACGGTTTGCTGTCATGGCCTCATAGATATCTGCAATTGTGA
>JBJEMZ010000248.1:13028-23140 GCA_051879935.1 Wujia sp. | reverse complement strand
CGTGTTGTTGGTCTGCTTCGAAATATCCACGCGCAAAAGATTGAGCAGCAAAAACTTCTCACGCGTGCCGAGACAGACCAGATGACCGGACTTTACAACAAAGCTACGACAGAAAACAAAATTCAAAAAGCACTGCGCGAACTGAACGGCAACAGCTACGATGTACTGATGCTCGTTGATATAGACGATTTTAAAAAGATAAACGATACCTACGGACATTTAAAGGGTGATGATGTCATCATAGATATCGCAAAGACCCTTCAGGAATTTAAAGGTGATTACGGTATTGCCGGACGTCTGGGCGGCGACGAATTCTGCGTATTCCTCTCAAATGTACTTGATACGCAGCTTGCATGCGAAAAAGCGGTTCTGATTGCAGACCGTCTGCGGGAATTATACCCTGGAACAGACTCCTGCAAGGTTACGCTTAGTATTGGTATTGCGGCATCCAACCAGCAGATTCCTTACAGTGTATTACTCGAAAATGCCGACACGGCGCTCTATCAGGCGAAGCTGAACGGAAAGAACTGCTACTCCTGCTATGTGGATGACATGGAACGTGGGAAATATGAAAATGCGCGTACGGAGATTACTGAAAAGAAATCCGATGTTGCCCCGCTGCTCGACACACTGCTTTCAACCTTGTTTACAACAACAAACACATACAGTGCCATTGAGCAGGCATTGTCCATGATCGGAGAAAACTTTGACATCGACAAGATTAACATATGGGAATACGGATACAATAAGAGCTTTGTTGACTGTACACACCAATGGTGTAAAAAAGGGATTAACAGTGATATGGCACTTCGTCAGCACACCCCTGCGACAATACTTGAAGAGCTTGCTGCTATGGGAACCGACGGAATCACCTATTCCTCGGACACTTCCCTCATCAAACTTACATCTGCCAGCATGAATCCACATTCCGAGGGTATCCAAAAGCTTATGCAATACGAAATCAAATCCAACGGAAAACGAACGGGCTATATCTGTTTTTATTCCATGGATAAGGATTCAGCATGGTCAGGCTCTACGCTTTCCGCATTTAAACAGATTTTCTGTCTGCTCAGTGAAGCCGTAAAGACAAAGCAGGCTAATCGCAGCATGTCCTTATTGCGCGATGATACGATCAAGGCATTTGGTCTTGTACAAAACCCGATGATCGTAGTTGACAAGGATACTTATGACATCATGTATTTTAACGAATGTTCCCGCGAATACTTCCCGGACATTTCCTTAAACAGCAAATGCTACAGTTGTATGCAGCAACAATCCGGTCCATGCGTGGATTGTCCGGTGCACAAGATTTCGGACACAAATCCAACAGTTTCCTGCATGAAACACAACAAAACACTGAACGAACCATTTGATACATACATGACTACGATTAACTGGAACAACGGAAGTACCGCATTCCTGATTTCTTCTTCCACGCACAAGGAAACGAAGGCGGAACAGCTCAAAAAAGAACTGGAACAAAATATCAATATCGAGAAACGGATTGCCGAGGCTTCCTACCGCGATATTATAACCGGATACGGAAATTTCGAAAAATTCAAAGTAGATGCACAGGACATCTTAAACGAAAATCCGAATACCGATTATGTAATGTTCTACTTCAATATTAAAAACTTTAAATACATCAATGAAACATACGGACACAAAGTAGGTGACCAGACATTAAAGGCTGTCGCCGATGTACTAAACAAATATATGCAGGAAGGCGAAACATTTGCCCGTGTCATCAGCGATACCTATATCATGCTGATTCATTACAAAGCAGATGAGCAGTTTATGGCAACCTTCAACAACATAAAAGCGGAGGTTCACGATGCATGTCTTGTTATTCAGGATCGCTTTATCGTTGATTTTACAACCGGTATTCTGATTATTGATGAGACTATGCACAATTACAGCATCAACCGCCTTGTAGATCGGGCAATGATGGCAGGAAAGTCCATCAATTCCTCTTCCGGCGTCAGCTATGCGTTTTACGACGATGAATACCACAAGAAAGTTCTGGATGAGGCGCAGCTTGAAAACAGCATCCACGGTGCACTTGAAAATAATGAATTCTGTGCGTATGTACAGCCAAAATACGATATTGTATCAAAGAGCCTTATCGGTGGCGAGCTGCTTGTCCGCTGGATGTCCCCGTCAAAGGGCTTCCTGGAGCCGGCTTCATTTATACCTTCCTTCGAGAAAAACGGATTTATCTACCAGATTGACTGTTTTATGCTCGAGCAGGCATGTAAATCCATCCGCCGTTATTTGGATTCCGATATTTATGTCATTCCATTTTCGGTAAACCTGTCCCGCGTGACACTGGCACATCCTGATTTTGTAACAAGGGTACAGGAAATTGTGGAGCAATACTATATTCCGCATCATTACCTCGAGTTTGAAATCACGGAAAGCATATTCGCTGAGAATTATGCGCAGATGATAGAGGTACTTAAGAAATTAAAATCCATGGATTTCATTATCAATATGGACGATTTCGGAACCGGTTATTCATCCCTGACACTGCTTCGAGATTTGCCGATTGATGTCATCAAGCTCGACCATGACTTTTTGGCCCGGTCAGCAGCAAACGACAAAAATGCTATCAGCATCTTAAAGAGCATCATCGATATGGCACACACCCTTGACATTCGCGTCGTTAGCGAAGGAATCGAAACCGTAGAACAGTTAGACATGCTCCGCTCTATCAATTGTGAAATCGGACAGGGCTTCCTGTTTGCGAAACCGATGCCAATCGAGGATTATGACAAAATGATAAAAGACTATTCTGTGGACTGAATTTTTAGGTTTTTCGCCAAAAAACTATTGACAGAAAAATAGGATTTTGCTATCCTATGGTTTGTGTGTGAGCACAATTGGAAATTTTCACTGGTCCAACGTATCTGGTGGTGTGGATAAGTTGTTCGTGTCTTGACCAAAGTGATAATTATAAAACTATATTATGATTTATTATTTATGGAGGTGTCTGGTTTGGCTAATATCAAATCTGCAAAGAAGAGAATTCTTGTTATTGAGACAAAAACTTTAAGAAACAAAGCAATCAAGTCAAAGATTAAGACTTTAATCAAGAAGGTTGAGCTTGCTGTTGCCGAGAACGACAAGGCAGCTGCAGAAGCAGCACTCAAGGTTGCAACATCCGAAATCAGCAAGGCTGCATCAAAGGGTATCTACCACAAGAACAATGCATCCCGCAAGATTTCCCGTTTGACTCTTGCAGTAAACAAGCTTGCTTAATTGATTCAATCGATATATTAACCCAAAAAGAAAAGACGCTTATGCGTCTTTTCTTTTTGTTCTCTCGTATTATTCTCCATGCTTCAACGTATGCTTCTTCAAATAACAACGAAGCACCCACTTCTCCGGAATACGTTTGAGCACAATTTGAATTTCCTCATGCTTTGCAATCGGCTGTACCAGGATACTGTAAAGCCCTGCATTGTTTGCTCCCCAGATATCCGTAAATATCTGATCTCCCACAAATAACGTATTAGACTTGTCCGTACCGAGCTTCTTCATCGCTTCCTCATACCCGCGCTTCGATGGTTTTCCCGCCTTATACACATAAGTACAATTCACCTGCTCATTGAAGCTTTTCACACGCTGCTCATCGTTGTTCGACACAAAGCAGACAGAGAAACCGATCTCTTTCAAAGTCTTCATCAGCTTCTTTGCACGTTTGTCGGCAGGCGCATCATGCTCCACAAGGGTATTATCAACATCAAACAGCACTGCCCGATATCCCTTCTCATAAAACGCACGAAAATCGATATGATACGTGCTATCATAATATTCCGTTGGATAAAATCGTCTGAACATACCTTATCTCCTGTTCTGAAATGTAGTGTATGAATCCTTCTCTTCATCATGGAAAAATGTGTAGATTTGCCTTGCCACGGATTCCGGGATGCCCGGCACCGAGACAAGCTCTTCCATGGATGCCTCCCGTATTGCTTTTATATCCTTGAAATGAAGGAGCAGCTGTTTCCTGCGGCTTGCACCAACTCCCGGTATCTCATCAAGCACCGAATGTACCTGATTTTTGCTCCGGAGCTGTCTGTGATATTCAATCGCAAACCGATGTGCCTCATCCTGCAATGCCGTAATCATCAGCATCGCTTCACTCCCCTTTTTGAAGCTGACTTCCTCGTTGTTGTAATAAAGCCCGCGTGTACGGTGATTGTCATCCTTTACCATGCCGCACACCGGAATCTCAAGCCCTAAACTGTCAAGCACCATAAGTGCAACATTTACCTGTCCTTTTCCACCATCCATCATGATCACATCCGGCATCACATCCATCTTCTCATCCGTAAATCGTCTGGATAAAACTTCCTTCATGGACGCATAGTCATCCGGGCCGGTAACAGTTCGAAGACGGAATTTACGATATGCATTTTTCTTCGGTTTCCCCTGTTCGAATACAACCATGGACGCAACCGACAGCACACCCGATATATTGGAGATATCGAAAGCCTCCATCCGGTTTGCAGACGGAATTCCAAGCATATCCGCAATCTCCTGAGCTGCCCCCACCGTCCGTTTTTCCTGGCGCTTCACGCGTTCCATGTCCTGTACTAAAACAAGCCTTGCATTTTCTGCCGCCAGATTTAAGATTTTCTTTTTGTCACCTTTTTGTGGAACAATAATCTGTACTTTTGTTCCTCGGCGTTCACTCAGGTAATGTTCGAGTATTTCCTGTTCATCCGGTATCTCCGGAACCAGAATCTCCTTTGGCAGATACGGGGTTCCGGAATAATACTGCTTGATAAATGCAGTAAGCACCTCCGACACACGTTCCTGGTTGCTTCCGTTCATATGGTGATGTTCTCTGCCAAGCAGTTTGCCATCCCGCACGAAGAAAATTGTTACAACAATATCTTTTTCATTTGCCGCACACGCAATTACATCCCGGTCATCCCCGGAAGTTTTATTCATCTGCTGTTTATCTTCAATATGGCGAATACTTTCCATCAAATCCCGAACTTCCGCTGCCTTTTCAAATTCCATCTCCTCGGCATAACGTTTCATATCCCCCTGCAGTTTTGCGAGAATCTCCTTATAATTTCCGTTTAAAAACGAAAGTGCAGCCTGCACCTGTTCGCCGTATTCCTCCTGACTGATATAACCGTTGCATGGAGCCATACACTGCCCAATCTGATAATACAGACACGGTCTGTCCTTGCCGATTTCCTGCGGCAGACGCTTATTGCAGGTCCGAAGATGATACAATTTATTAATCAATTCCAAAATATCCTTGACAGCCTTCGCATTCGTGTATGGTCCGAAATACTTGGAATGATCCCGTTTCATTGTATGGCTGTACAAAAAACGAGGGTATGATTCTTCCACTGTCACACGAATATACGGATAGCCTTTGTCATCCGTCATCATTGTGTTGTATTTCGGTCGGTATTCCTTGATTAGATTGCACTCCAAGACAAGCGCTTCCATCTCCGAGCCCGTCACAATGTATTCAAAATATGCAATCTGCGATACCATATGCGCAATCTTCGCCGAACCACCATGTCCATGCCCGGTCTGAAAATACTGCCGCACACGGCTATGCAGGCTAACTGCCTTTCCGACATAGAGGATATCATCATTTTTGTTGTGCATGATATAAACACCCGGACTTTTCGGAAGCTTTTTCAATTCTTCCTCCACGTCAAACACATACTGACTTTCCTCTGCATTCCTGCTGACTCGGTTAATATTCACATTGATTCTCTGTTTTTTTTCTGCCATAATTTTCTTAAAAAACAAGAGGTATCCCGAAAGATACCTCCAGCTATGATAAAGGTTTTTTTGTGTCTTATAATAAATCAGCACGCAGCTTCTTGATAACTGCCAAAGTCTTGCTACGAAGCTCCTCTGCTTCATAGAGCTGCAGCATCGAATTTCTGTCAAGCTTTGCATCCACAATCGCATTGAGCCAGTCATTCACATAAGACTGTACATACTTGACATTCGCATCGGACTTATCCTTCAGAGTCACAACGATGTTGTTCAAATTCTCGATAACAGTCGGCTGAAGCGTCGTATTGTTATTCTGTGTCTGTGCACCCTCGTCGGACAGCTCAATAACCTTACCGGTCTTTGTGATGATAACCTTCTTATTCGGTGCGGATTCTGTTCGGGATGAACTGCCACCCTTACGATCAAGAAGCTTCTCCACCACCTTAATCAGGCATACCACACTATAAGTTGCTTCCTCCGGTGTCTGCTGTTCTTTACCCTTGTCCTCATACTGATACCAAAGCCATTCTGATTTAAGCAGCATCTCCTCGTTTTTGGTATCCGCCAAAAGCTTCTGCAAATCCGGATCCATAGCAGGTCCGGAATTCTTTCCGAACAATTTTCCACCGGACTGAGGCACATCAGCCTTCTTGTATTTTGCAGGAACAACCGTCTCAGCATATGTTTTAATCAAGTGCTTCTCTGCTATCTTCGGATCATAATTGTTATTGATGATATTGACTCTACCACTATTCAGACCATTTACAATCATATCCTCTGCGGTCATGAATACAAGTGCCTTCTGGCGGTCATCAATCATCTGCTTAATCTCATAATTCGTCTTGGACTTCTCAAGAATTGAATTCTTACGAACCTTAAATGCCTTAATCTTCTCCTTTACACTGAAGAACAGTTTAAGCAGAGAAGGATTTGCATTCACATAATTGCCAATCCACGTAAGCTCTACATACTGATGCTCAATCTTGTTTGAAATCTCATATACATTATATCCATCAAAGATAACGTTCAACGTAGTATAGAGCAAATCAAGAATCTCATACTTCTCTTCCCATGACTTTGAGGAATTGTCCTGATTAACAAGTGCCTTAATACCACACTCATGGAACACAAGATTATACTCATAAAGTCCTTCAAAGATATTAGTCTTATCACTCAGGGAAGTTCCTGCTCCGAGAATCTGCAGATTCTTCTTCATATTCGGTTCATTCTCAATATAGAGATATACCTTACGTACAAAAGAAGAAACCTCGCTGATCAAAGTATCAATTCGCTTGTTGTAAATCTCCTGCTTGGAAATCGCATTGATAACACTTCTGCTAAGTACGGTCGTATCTGCCGGTGAATTCGTATTGCGGATCAATTCCTTAAAGCTCTCGTAAACAGACATGTTATCAATCGGAATATACTCTGCATTCAGTCCATAAAACTCAAACGCCTTGTTGTATTCCTTGTTGTTAATGTATGCATTGAACAAACCGATGGAAAACTGAATCTTGTAATCATTTCCTACATGCGGATCCTCAACTACATAGTCAAACAGAACTTCCAGATTGTTCATATAGGCATCTGATTTTGCCTCCTGTGCAGGAAGTCCCATCTCCATGATGACATTGATCAAATCCAGATAACCCATGATAGCCTTATCAAAGTTCTTCGGTCTGTCATCATCCTCTAAAATCTGATAACTCAGGTTTATCAAAAGTGGTGCGATTCTCTCGCCAATCAGACGCATCGCCTCGCCGAAACGCTCTCTCTGATACAGATAAATCAGCCAGATGCTGTAACGATATATACCGGAAGTGCTGATCGGAGCATCCACATCCAACGGATCGATATCTCCGTATACAAACTTGAACAGCGGCTCAATCCACTCCTCAATCTCATAGCGTCCGGTTGCCTTGATGTTGGTATCCACAAATTCACCCAACTCATAAAGCTTTGTGCACTGCGCTTTTACATCCTCATCAACCATCATGTTGGACAGGTCAAAATTGCTGTCCTTCAAATAGTCGATAACAAGCGCATAAAAGCCATCTTCTACCTGTTCATTCAAGAAGCGAATAAGCAGACCTTTGTTATTTGATGCTGCAATCGTAAGGACATTGCTGTCCGAACCTGCAGTAATATTTGCCGGTAATGCCATTGCTACATACCCCCTTATAATTAGTTTTAATTAATTTTCACTACTTCGATTTTATAACAAAAAAGCTCGGAAAGTCAACAGCGGAATTGTCAATATCTCATAATTGGCATTGTGCATAATATACAATAATTTTTCTACAAATTACGAAGTGTTTTTTATAAATTCTGCACAATTCTCTAAGATATTTCAAAACCTGCCATCCTTAAAATCGCGCGGGCATTTGTTGTTGTACAGCGCCCATCCCGTATTTTGTAATCGAACCGAAGCGCATCGCCCTCATAATACTCCTGAAAATGATAATTTACCGCCGGAATGCCATGTCCGTCCTTCATATCACACAGTTCAAAATCATGGGTCGAAACAACTGTCATGCAGTTCTCTCCGGCAAGCTTCACAATCACCTCCCGCGCACCTACGATTCTGTCCGCAGAGTTTGTCCCTTTAAAAATCTCATCAATCAGGCAGAGCATCGGCATGTCTTCCTGCCGGTATTTTGCCATCTCCTTGATCCGGAGTATCTCGGCATAAAACGTCGAAATTCCATGTGCGACATCGTCCTTTACGCGCATGGATGTAAACAGCCTCATATAGGTTGCCGAAAGCCGCTTTGCACAGACCGGAGCGCCAAGATATGCCAGCACCAGATTGACCGCAACCGTTCGCAGAAATGTTGTCTTGCCGGACATATTTGACCCGGTTATAATCGTAATGCCATCCGCAAGCTGCACACTATTTCCCTGCGCCTGCTCCGGCAGTAAAAGCGGATGATACATCTCCTCCGCCGCAAATGATACCTTCGCATCTGCAAACTTGACATCTGCATTTTGTGTATCACGCACCATACCGAGCACAGAAAAGCTAAGCAGCTCCTCCAAATCGCCAAGCATGGAAAAGCATCCGGCAAGCTGAGATCCATATCGTTTTTTCCACCTACCAACCAGACTTGCAAGCTGATAATCCCACAGGATGAAACCGGATAAAAGCTGGTGAATGAGCGGATTAAACGATATATTATATGCCTGACTGATTCCACGGAGCTTATCAAAAGCCCGGACTGCGCCATTGTCACCCCCGGCACATTTCTGCATCTGTACAAGTATTTCACTCTTAAATTCCTTTTCAGCCACAAGCCGGAGCATCGCCTCATAGTCATTGCACACGGCGCTTGCATAATAAGTCGGAAGTATCACGGTGTCCGTAACCGACTTGGTAAGCCAGGAAAATGACAAAATCACAAGAAAACCGACAAGCGCATACCCATAATGCAGCACGCCACACAGAAAAAGAATAAAAGTTGTAAGCTCATACAGCGGAAGCAGAAACCGGACAATATGCGCAAAGGCAGGAAGCTTTCCGGTTGACTCATCCTTGCAAAACTGTTCAAAAGCAAGCGGATCAAACTGCTTTTTACCCTTCTCTACTGCGCACCCTGCCGTCTCAAATGCAACCGCAAAGTCAATATCCCCACTCAGCTCCGATATCGCATCGCGCCTTTTTGAAAGCTGCTCCTGTGGCACATATCGCTCATGCAGCCGGGCAGCAAATCGCTCTTTTCCTATCTGTGTATGACAGACTGAAAGCATCTGATAGAGGGAATTCTTTCCAAGCAGATCCACATCCTGCGCCACACAGTCTTCCTCATCTTCAAACCTGCTGCCATCATCCGGAAACTGTCTCCAACCGTCACCAAATCTTTCTACATAACGCTCGCACACCTCACGTCTGAAGCGTGTCTGTTCCTGCTTTGCAGCGATATCGCTGTGCAGCTTCACCAAAAAAACAAAGAGTAGCAAAAGAAAAGCTCCGGGAACCGTAAATGCAATTCTTTTTTCGGATATGCCGATAATCAACCCTGCCGCACCAAGCAAAAAAGAGAAAACACGAAGCGTAGAAATCCGGGAAAATTTTGCATTCCAGACTTTTTCTTCTTCTTCATAGCGATCCTTTAATTGTTCAAATTCGATTTTCCGATTTTCTGCCGTATTCATGCTATTTTTCGTCTCCGCTCTCCTCTTTTTTCCGCGTGATTACCATCTTGATAAACACACCCACAAAAACGACACCCGCAATAATGCTAATTCCGCCAAAAGTAGTTTTTCCAAGTAAAATCAGAGCTATACCGACAAGCGTAATCAATATGGCACATGTCAAAAAATTTTTTTCTGTTTCTTTCAAATCCTTCATA
>JBJEMZ010000248.1:11487-12928 GCA_051879935.1 Wujia sp. | reverse complement strand
ACAGGATGATTCCGAAGATGGCGATGTACCGACTATCGAAGTGTAGTATGAAACAACGAATCCAAACGGATTCATCCGTAACCGTGTACTCTTTACGGTGAATTAAAATACAGGCTGAAACGAAATTTTCGTTCCGGCCTGTTTTTATTTACCGCTTTACAAGCATCTGCATGTCGCTGTAGAAATTCGGATACGAAATCGTGACACAATCCGCACCGGCAATCTCTGTTTCGCCCTCTGCATTCATCGCCGCAACCGCAAAGCTCATCGCCACACGATGATCGAGTTTGCTGTCAATGACCGCTCCGTGCAATTGCTTTCCGCCACGGATAACCATTCCGTCTTCTGTGGCTTCAATATCAGCACCCATAGCCTTTAAGTTTTGTACCATCACATCAATCCGGTTTGACTCCTTTACTTTTAACTCTGCTGCATCTCGAATCACGGTTTCTCCCTCCGCAAAGCATGCAAGTATGGCAATCGCCGGAATCTCGTCAATCAAAGTTGGGATAATCTCTCCTCCGATTGTGCATCCCTTGAGATTCGATGTCCTTATCGTCAAATTCGCGGTTGGTTCACCGATATCTCCGGAAGTCTTTTCAATCGTGAGATCCGCGCCCATATCTGCAAGCACACGCAGGATACCATCTCTTGTAGGATTGATGCCGACATTTTTGATTGTGATGCATGAATCCGGTGTGATAGCTCCTGCTACAAGGAAGTAAGCAGCCGACGAGATATCGCCCGGTACGATTACTTTCTGCGCATACAATTCCTCTGCCGGTTGTACAGTCACAGTCTTGCCTTCTGTTCGAATTGATACCCCAAACTGCTCAAACATCAGCTCCGTATGATTGCGGCTCACGTCCGGCTCTGTAACCGAAGTTTCGCCATCTGCATAAAGACCTGCAAGCAAAATAGCGGATTTTACCTGCGCGGATGCAACCGGGGAATCATAGTGAATTCCATGCAGATTTTTTCCATTTATCAAAAGCGGCGCACAATCATTTCCGTTTACACTGCTGATATCCGCCCCCATCATCGAAAGCGGGGTCATAATGCGCTTCATCGGACGTTTCCTGATCGATGCATCCCCATTTACCGTAGATGTAAACGGCTGCGCACAAAGAATTCCGGACATCAATCTGGTTGTGGTACCACTGTTTCCGACATCCAGCACAGATTCCGGTTTCTTCAAGCCGTGAAGCCCGCGCCCGTGCACGATTACCTTACCATTTTCATTTTCGATGTTTACGCCCATCTTCTCAAAACAGGCAATGGAAGACAGGCAGTCTGCTCCCTGCAGAAAGCCCTCCACCTCCGTATCGCCTTTTGCGATAGAGCCAAGCATAATCGTTCTGTGGGATATGGATTTATCACCCGGCACAATCACCTCACCGGACAAACCTTTTACTTTTGTTAGTTTCATGATTTATTCCTC
>JBJEMZ010000248.1:0-11387 GCA_051879935.1 Wujia sp. | reverse complement strand
CCGATAGTATATACAAAAATAGATAGATTGTCACTTATTTTTTATGTCAGCATATCGGGAAATCTTCGTGCTCACTCGATTTTGTCCGTGGAGAGCATCTGACTTTCTCCCACGGACAAAAACTCCGATACCCCTTCCATGACATCCCTCAATATTACCAAATTCTTCAAAGTTTCCTCTGTCTCCAGCGAATGATTCGCCTCATCATAAACAGGCATCGGCATTCCCTGTTCTTTCGCAAGCGCTCTCACCTGTCCGACATCACTCCATGGATCTTTCGTTCCGATAAAAGCAATCGCATCCTCGTGGTCAAATTCAAATGTCTGCGCCAATGGTGTAAATAAGACCTGCCGGCATTTCACAGCGTATTTTTCGGCGTATGCCGACGCGATGATAGTGCCTACACTCTTAGAGACAAATAGTATGTCGCTATACTGTTCAAAGTCAATCTCCGCAAGACTTTTTTCAGCCTGCGCATATAACACTTCAAATGCCTGCTGCATTTTCTTTTCATTCCCGCGTATATTTCCACCATCATAGGAATAACTAAGTGAAACTATTTTTTCATAGCCAAATTCCTGCGCCAGTTTCCGTGCATAATATAAAAGCGGTTTATCGCAATGATAACCAATCCCCGGAAAAAATACCGCTATCTTCATCTCATCCACCTCTCTTCCAAATTACATGTACCGTGCAAATAAAATCTCCATCCCCAGTCATTTTATCAGACTTTTACTGCAGACTCTCCAAAAGAGCTGAAAGCCCGCCATCTTTATAAATCTGCTTATAATATGCAACCTCGTCCCGGATAAGCTCATCGATCACCTTCATGCCAAGCAATTCCACAGGTGCCTTATCATCTGTCATCACCCGGTCACCCGGAACATATCGCTTCAGGTCCGCGGCTACCTGTCGCATCATTGTTTTTATCTCTTCATTATCGTCTGTCTCCAGATTCGCATCAAACACCTGTATCATATCCGAATTGTTGGAGGCAAATAATTCCCGGTTTGTGCTTCCGGAAACATCCGCTGTATAAACATCCGAGAACACCTTTGCAATCGTATCTGAAAGATACTGATTTATGCTTCCTTCGCCTGAGCCTCTCATATTCATATTGACAACCATGACTCCATCATCTGTGAGATGCTCCTTTACCAGCTCGAAAAATTCTACAGATGACATCTGAAACGGAATCGTGATGTCCTGATAGGCATCTACCATGATGACATCATATTTGTCGTGGATTGCATTCAGATACGCCCGTCCATCATAGGTCGTGACATCCACATCTTCAGGCAGCTCAAAATACTTTACAGCGAGGTCCGTAATTTTCTGGTCAATCTCAACCCCCGCTATATCCACATTCTCAAAATATCGCATACACTGCGTAGCATAGGTTCCGGTTCCATTGCCTAGAATCAATATTTTTAATTCTTTCTTGTCGTTTATCCCCGCCATAAAAGGCGCCGCCATCGCATAATCGTAGTACATGCCCGTCAGTCCATTTTCTTTTTTATAAACCGACTGGACGCCAAACAAAACATTGGTTGACAAAACCACTTCCTCTTCATCTTCATAAACCTGAAGATAGTTGTAAACAGACTCTCCCTCATAGGTCAGATCATCCTGCCAGAACGCAAAGCTGTTATCGTGTCCGAAAAGCACGCAGATTATAAATATCACTACGCTGACAGGAACCTTCCGGACTTTAAAAAAATTTTTACTTCCGCTCATAAAATAGATGATGGCAAGCAAAAGCAGGATTCCGGCAAATATAAGAAATGTAATGGAGGTCCCCACCATCGGAATACTGATAAAGGTCGGCACAAATGTTCCGATGATGCTTCCGATTGTGTTGGATGCATTCAGATTTCCCACCAGCTTTCCATTGTCATCCAGATTATCGACTGTGTATTTTACAAGGCATGGTGTCACGGTTCCAAGTAAAAATAAAGGAAATACAAATATCACCATACATGCTGCAAACCCGGCTATGATAAGGAAATTGCTGTTGACTGCAAAGATTAAAAGTGCAGAGATACCAAGTATAATATACTTTCCAAGCGCCGGTATGAGCGCGATCCAAATAGCCGCAATAATAATACGTCCATACAATTTATCCGGATTTGGATTTTTGTCGGCACTTCTCCCTCCGTAAATATTTCCCAGAGCCATTGCAATCATGATTGTTCCGATAATAATGGTCCATACAATCTGCGAAGAACTAAAGTAGGGAGCCATCAGTCTGCTTGCGCCAAGCTCCACTGCCATAACGGACATACCAGAAAAGAATTCTGTCAGGTATAGATAAAATCTGTTTTTTAAAATCGGTCTTTTTTCTTTCATTGCATATTCTCCTATTTCTTTTTTGCCAGTGATAAAACCTTCATGTAACTAAGCAATGCCAGTACCGCCACAATCGCTATCAGAATTACGGTTACAAGATTGGAATTCATGCGCATGCCGAGGTACACAACCAGCACAACAAGTCCCATCGTCCCAAACATATTCGGGAACAAATAAATGGCCACTGCGGCTCCCTGCTTGATTACCTCCAGCTCATTCTCCCAATCCAATTTCATGTGCCTGATTCCGCAGACACATCCCCATGTGGTGGAAAAGGAACAAAGTACAACAATCTCAATTAGATACAATATCGTATTAATCACCGGCACACTTGCGGATATACACAGGCACAAGGTCGCAAACACCGCAAACGGAACCGTAAGATACAGATTAAATAACATTTTCCCCTGATACAAGGTCTTCCTGTCAATCGGCAGGCTCTGTACAATCCAGTAATTCTTTCCTTCCAAAGAAGGGGAACAGGCGGTTGTAGCCACCATTCCAATCAAGAAATACACAATTAACGGGAATGCCGGATACAGCATCTCCTTCGAAACCGGTGCCCCCTTCGTGATAACTGCAACGACTTTATCAACGCCCGTAAAAAGCACGACTACACCCAGCACAAATGACAAAACCTCACCAAGCCCGCAATTTACCATATAATTCGCAGAGCCGGTCATTCTCTTAAATTCCTTATATGCAATGGTGTTCCAAACGCTTCGCTTTCTGCAGCTTGTTTTCCTGTAAGCCTTAGACGGTCCATGTGACATCAGCGCAGAATTAATCCTTCGGTATGATTTTCCGACGAAGAAAAAGACCGTTTCAAACAACAGAATCGTTACACCCACAAGCAGCAGTATATCCGAAATTCCAATCTTCGTCACCGCCGCCGAAAACCATTGAACAGGCGGATAAAACTTCCCAATCCCACCGGTCATTTCTGAAATCTGCTCCAGGGTTGCTTCCACCTGATTATTTTTTACCATCGCATCGATTATAAATTGCGACGAGAAACAAAGGAGTACGAACGCAAACAGCAAAATCGTCTGTATGATATCTTTTTGTTTAAAACGAACACTCACCTTTGCAATCAGGAACCCGATAAACGATGCCAAAAGCATCGGAATGATCGGAAGCAATGTGCTCAAACATAGCCAGATAATATACACATAGAAAGCGGGCGATACGTACATCCCATAGCCAATCATCATCGCCAGCGATATACTGAAATACCACGGAAAGCATTTCACATACATATACAAAAATTTATCTGCAGCAACCGTCCTTGCCTCAAACGGAAGCGCCATCAGCAGATCATATTCCTTGAAATTGAACAGATAACCGTTCGTTTTAAATATCGTAAACAAAAATGCAAGCGCGGAAATTGTGAGTGCACATAAAGTAGGAATCACCTCTGCCATGCCGATTTTTCCGTACCCGACGCACATCAAAATGCAATACCCGATTATCACTGCATACAAAATCGCCATACCGGCAAAGACACCGATTATTTTTCCTCTCTGCTTCCTGTCTTTTGTATGCTTATATTTATTCCATTGGCTTGTGGACAAAAGAAGCGTCCTGAGAAGCACTATTCTATTACTTTTCATCGATAACCTCCAGGAAAACCTCTTCTAATGACTGCTTATCAACCAACTCCTCCATCGTCCCCAAAGCGACAATCTTTCCCTGTTTGATAATTGCTACCTTGTTGCAAAGCTTTTCCGCAACGTCAAGCACATGTGTTGAAAAGAACACAGCCGAACCGTTTTTGCACATTTCACGCATGATCTCCTTCAAGGTAAATGTTGCCTTTGGATCAAGCCCTACAAACGGCTCATCAAGCACCAGCAGCTTCGGTTCGTGAATCAATGCCGAAATAATCGCAACCTTTTGCTTCATACCGTGGGAGAAAGAAGAAATCGGTTCCGTAAGTGCCTCCGTTATTTCAAACATCGCTGCATATTTTTCGATTTTTTCCTCCCGCTCCTGTACACCGATATCGAATACATCCGCGATAAAATTCAGATATTGCATGCCTGTAAGATTGTCGTAGATGTCCGGATTATCCGGTATGTAGGCAGTAATCTTTTTGCATTCTGTCGGTTCTTTTTTCACAGAATGACCGTCTATCAAAATGTCCCCTTCCGTAAAATCCAAAACCCCTACGGCTGCCCGAATTGTTGTCGATTTCCCCGCACCGTTATGACCGATAAAACCAAATATATCACCCGGTTCCACCGTCAGTGATATATCGTCTGCAGCTTTCTTTCCTCCCCCATATATCTTCGTGAAATGCTTAATTTCCAGCATACCCATTTCCCTGCATTCCTCCTTTTAATCTGTGTGTATAGAATCATCTTTTATTGTATCGCATAAATACGCATTTTTCAATGTTCCGAGCTTGACACCCGTACATATCTGTATCAAAATAAGCACAGAATAAATCAAAACAAGGAGACTATAGATTATCATGAATGATCTTTTATATTATTTACAAAAGGGCAAGACACAATTCCATGTCGCAGAGCTTGCCAGACAATATCTGAAAGAGCAGGGATTTCAAGAACTTAGCCTGAAGGATCTCAAAAGCGAGCTTCCGGCAGGCAGATACTTTGTGTCACCATTTTCTTCCATGGTAGTTCCATTTGTGAAAGACGAAGAAATCAAGCAACTGCGGATTGCAGGTGCCCATACTGATTTTCCGATGCTAAAAATCAAGCCGAATCCGGATATGACCAAGCAGGGATACCGCCAGCTAAATGTAGAGCCTTACGGCGGTCTCATCAAGGAAACCTGGTTTGACCGGCCACTCGGGCTTGCCGGAAAAGTAGTGTGCAAAGGAGACTCGGCTTTTTCTCCGAAGGTTCATCTGTTTGACTCAGAAAAACCGGTCTGCATCATTCCAAATCTTGCGCCGCATCTGAAACGTGGTGGCAAAGATGGCGAGATGGATGTGCAAAAGGAACTGATTCCGCTTACCGATATGCCGGATGATTCCAAAACAGCAGACAGCTTAAAGCCCGAAGAGTATCTGCTGAAAAAAGTTGCCGAAAAACTTCAAGTCCCACCAGAATCCATACTCGACTATGATCTGTACCTGTACATTTACGATTCGCCTCAGAATATCGGCTTTGAAGAAAATCTTGTGTCCGCTCCGCGCATCGACAACATTTCCTCGGTGTGCGCGATTTTACACGGATTGGTTGCTGCCGCTGATACAGAAAACAACACGCTGATGCTCGGCGCCTTATTCGATAACGAGGAAATCGGCAGTCGTTCCAAGCAGGGTGCAGACAGCCTGTTACTGCGCGAGATCTTGGACGCACTTTTAGCAGGCAGCGACTGTTCCCTTACAGAAAACGGATTTTATCTCTCTGTGGATGTCGCCCATGCCACACATCCGAATTACAGTGAAAGAAGTGATATTACCACTTCTTTAATACTTGGAAAGGGCGTTGCAATCAAAACAAGCTCCAGCCAGCGCTATGTCTGTGACAGCGAAGCCGGAGCCGTAATCTCTGATTTATGTATGCGAAACAACATTAAACTGCAGCGGACCGTCAACCGTTCCGGCATGCCGGGCGGCCAGACACTCGGTCCAATCCTGTCCTCGTATCTCCCGATGCGTGCATGCGATATCGGAATTCCGGTGCTCGCCATGCATTCCGCCCGTGAGCTGATGCATCGCTTTGACTATGAGCAGCTTTTATCCCTGCTCACATGTTTTTTCAGTACCGGTAAATAAAACGTTTCAACAAATCCTCCAGAATCGAATCGTTGGCGCTTACGATAATCTTCTTTGCCGCCTCCGGTTCGTCTGTGATGATTCCATCCACATCCAAAAGCAGAAGGTCCTTGATATCCCCCTCATTATTTACCGTCCATGCGTATACTTTTTTCCCGTTTGCATGGATATCACTCACCATATTGTTACTGATATACGTGTGCTTGATACTAAACCCGTCGATACCGTCCATATCCCCGAAATTGCCAAATGCCATGGTCATAATATAAAGCGTCTGGATATCCGGGTCAAGTTCCTTCGCCCTCCGCAGGGTTTTCAGGCTTTGCGAGCCAAGTACGCAATGTTCCACATAATCATATTCATGTAAAAGGTCTACAATCCCCTCGATATAATTCTGATCAGTTGATGCCGGTTTTAACTCAATATTTAAGAATACATCATTTTCAATCGCGAACTGAAGCACTTCTTCCAGTGTCGGAATCGGCGTGCCATCATACGCACGATCAAAGTAACTTCCAACATCTAATTTTTGTATATACGCGTAGTCAACCTCGCCGACCTTTCGCTTTACATTTGCCGTGCGGAACAGGCTTTCATCATGCATGATAATATAAACGCCATCGCTGGTCTGCCGTACATCAAGCTCGATGATATCCGCACCTGCCTCCACCGCTTTTTCAAATGCAGGCATCGTATTTTCCGGCGCATTTCCTGCATCCCCTCTGTGCGCGGTCACAGATGCATTCGTCGGATACGCAATCCGGAATGATACATAGTTGTTGACACTTAAATAGACATAACAGCCATTTAAAATAAGTCCAAATGCAACAATTGATGCAATAAAAACACGCTGACGTTTTTTGGATTGCCCGAGTGTGATTTTTTCTTCGCGCTCCTGCATCTTGTCATAATGTAGCTTTTTAAAATCCTCATATTCAAAGTCGCCCTCCCGCTCATAAAAATGCACGCAGATATATGCATGCACGAGCGGTATCGCAACCATGGCAATCATAATATATAGAAAAACCGTGGACAACCGAAAAACTGCATCTACGACCGATGCAAAAATATTGTCCCCCAAAAACAATGCCACTGCCTGAGATATACCGGTCGTAAGCGCACCATCCATCAGCACAATCACAAATGCAAGCGAAAGGTTAAGTCCTATAATACCGAGCAAAATCCGCCACGCATAATGTTTCAATGTCAGATTACTCATGCGGGATGCCTGTTTATAATCCACCTTGTAGAGCACAAAATAATTGAGCATAAACATCTGTCGAAAAAATGTCACGCAAAGTACAAGATAAATCGCCAGTGCACCCATAATTCCAAATTTATGGCTCTGAAAAAAATGAACAAAAAACTCCGGCAGCTTCAGACCAAACAGAGACCCGGACAATGCAAGTGAATATGTAAACGGAATCACAAGCAGCACATACAAAAGTGTCCCAATATTTTTTGGCAGAAGTCCCCGAAGCGCATCCCCGATTCCATGAATCAGGATGTCCATCGGATTAATTTTTTCCTGTCTGACAGACGCCTCCATCGCATAGATGATTCCACACAAATTCACAAGCAGAAAAAAAGCAACCAGCACCAACAGAATCAAAAAGAAAACATATGTGTATGGTGTGCGAAGAAACCGTCCAAGCGTACCGGATGTCAGATACGAGATTCCTGCCAAGTTCATGGAAAAGTTCAGCAATCCGTACATAATCGGCATGAGGGCCGCCAGACTCAGTACCCGGTATGTCACACCAAAAAAAACAATGGAGGCAAGATTATAGCGCAACATCTTAAACGCCTGACGAAATGTCTTCATAATCTTGTCCTCCTTCTGTAATAATCTATAGGATAAGCATAGCATCTCCGAAAGAGAAAAATCTATACTTCTCTTCTACCGCGACCTCATACGCATGTAGAACTTTGTCACGGTCATAAAGTGCCGACACAAGCATCAAAAGCGTAGACTCCGGCAGATGGAAATTCGTAATTAATCGGTCGACAACCTTAAACGCATATCCCGGATAGATAAAAATATCCGTCCATCCGCTGCACGCCCGCACATGTCCGGACGCATCCGCAACGGTCTCCAATGTCCGCGTACTCGTCGTACCAACCGCAACGACCTTCCCGCCGTTTGCCTTTGTCTCATTGATGATAGATGCCGCGTCTTCCTCGATAACATAAAACTCACTGTGCATATGGTGGTCGGTGATATTTTCCACCTTGACCGGTCGAAACGTTCCAAGTCCCACATGCAAGGTTACCCGGGCGATGCTTACGCCCTTTTTCTCCACCTCCGCAAGAAGCTCCTCCGTAAAATGCAATCCGGCAGTCGGCGCAGCCGCCGAACCGGTATGGGTTGCATAAACCGTCTGATACCGGTTTTTGTCTTCCAGCTGATGCGTGATATACGGTGGAAGCGGCATCTGTCCGAGCTCATCTAACACCTCTTCGAAGATGCCCTCGTATTCAAAACGTACAAGGCGGTTTCCCTCCTCTACGATGTCTGTCACTTCACCGATGAGCTTGCCGTCACCAAATGATATGCGGGCACCCGGTCGCGCCTTTTTTCCCGGCTTGACGAGCGTCTCCCAGACCGTATCCGAGTGGCGTTTTAAAAGCAGCACCTCGATGGATGCTCCGGTATCCTCCTTGACGCCGATTAACCTTGCAGGAAGTACCTTTGTATCATTGATCACAAGACAGTCTCCCGGATTTAAATAATCCAGTATATCCGAAAAATGTCTGTGTTCGATACTGTCATCCCCACGGTTTAGAACCATCAGACGCGAATCACTGCGCTTTAAAAGCGGGTCCTGCGCAATCAGCTCCTGTGGCAAATCATAATAAAAATCACTTAACTTCATTTCCATAATCTTTCTGTCTGATCCGGAGTTTTATGCCCGGATCTCGATTCCCATCTTACCAAGTTCTTTCAAAAGCTTGTCTACAACCGGATTCACATCATCATCCGTAAGTGTTCTTGTCTTATCGCGGAACACAAGGGAATATGCAACCGATTTCTTTCCGGCTGCCACCTGCTCGCCCTCGTAGACATCAAACAGTTTATAGCTCTCAAGCATCTTGCCGCCGCATTTGCGGATGACTTTCTCAATTTCTCCGACAAACACCGTCTTGTCAGCCACAAGTGCCAGATCTCTTGTCACACTTGGGAACTTGGCAATACCTTCATACTTTCTGTCAAATGTGGAAAGCATCGTAACCGTCTGCATATCAAGCACGGCTACATATACCTCTTTCTTCATTCCGTAATTGTCTACAACCTCCGGATGCAGCTGTCCGATATATCCAAGAGAAAGTTTACCCTTTACGATATTTGCCTGTCTGCCCGGATGTAAGAACGGATGCTCGGATGTCGGCTCATAGCTTACTTCCTTCGCAAAGCCGAGTGTCTCTGTCAGCTCCTCGATGACACCCTTCAGATTGAAGAAATCGCCTTCTCCATACATACCCAGTGTCAGCATCATGCGCTCATCCGGAAGCTCGGTAAGCGGAAGTGCCTTTGGCAGATAAACATTTGCAAGCTCATACAGTCTTGCATTTTTATTTCTACGATTAAAGTTTGTAGAAAGGGATGTCAGCATACCGTTTAACGGCAGCGTACGCATAATGGAGAAATCCTCTCCGAGCGGATTCATAATCTCAATGGCATTTCTGAATTTGGAATCCTTTTCAATGAGCAACTTGTCAAACACCTTCGGGCTCTCGAAGGAATAATGCATAGCGCCGGAGAATCCATTGCCCTCTACCACCGTTCTTACCACATCATTGATACGCTCTGCGTAGCTCTTCTTACCGGCTGTTGACTCGCCATGCGGCAATGTGGTCGGAATATTATCGTATCCATAAAAACGTGCCACCTCTTCCGCAAGGTCTGCCATGCAGCACAAATCCTGACGGAAGGTCGGAATCGTAATCATATTTGTCTTCTCATCATATGCAAGTTCCAGACGCTTGAAATACGCAAGCATCTGCTCCGGTGCGATATCCGTGCCAAGCAGCTTGTTCATCTTATCCGGCTCAAACGGAAGCTGCTTCTCCGTAACCGGATTCGGGTAGATGTCAATCGCGCCATCCACAACCTTACCGCAGCCAAGCTCCTCAATGAGCTGGCAGGCACGGTTCATTGCCTGCATTGCAAGATTTGGATCAAGCCCCTTTACAAATTTTGCAGACGCATCGGTACTAAGACCTATACGCTTTGTGGAAAGACGGATGTTCGTGCCGTCAAAGCAGGCTGCCTCAAACAGCAGAGTCTTAATATTGTCCGTTACCATGGAGTTCTCACCGCCCATGATACCGGCAAGTCCGATTTCCTTCTCACCATCACAGATCATCAGGACATCCTTGTCCAGGGTACGTTCCTGACCGTCCAAAGTCACGAATTTATCGCCATCCTTCGCACGCTTAACAACGATCTTCTTTCCGGCAATCGTATCCAGGTCAAACGCATGCATCGGCTGACCGTATTCCTCCATGACATAGTTTGTAATATCAACCAAATTGTTGATGGAACGGATACCCTGTGCAGCCAGACGCTCCCGCATCCACTTCGGAGACGGGCCAATCTTCAAATCGGTTACAACCCGGGCCGTATAACGCGGACAAAGCTCCGTATCCTGTACCTCAACGGAGATATAATCGTTTACATCCCCGCCGCTTCCCTGCACGGTAATCTCCGGCTCATAAAACGGCTTATCAAAGGTTGCTGCCACCTCACGCGCCATACCAATCATAGAGAAACAATCCACACGGTTCGAAGTAATCTCATACTCTACAACCGCATCATGCATACCGAGTGCTTCTACTGCATCATCACCCGGCTTTACACCAGCATCTTCAGGAAATACATATACGCCATCTTCCGGTGCTTCCGGGTAGAAATCTCTTGAAGAACCAAGTTCCTCAATGGAGCACATCATACCGTTTGACTCGATGCCTCGCAGCTTGCCCTTCTTAATCTTGATGCCTTCCTCCGTAAGCGGCTCTCCGGAATGTCCGCCGGCAACCTTTCCACCATCTAAAACAACCGGCACCAAATCGCCCTCCTTCACATTTGGAGCACCTGTTACAATCTGCGTTGTCTCGTTTCCGACATCCACCTGACAAACAATCAGCTTATCGGCATCCGGATGCTTCTCAATCTTTAATATCTTTCCGACAACAATCTTCTCCAGATTCTTATCTTTTTTTACATAATTTTCAACATGAGAACCCGACAATGTCATCGCATCCACAAAATCCTGTATATCCACGT
>JBJEMZ010000247.1:0-5252 GCA_051879935.1 Wujia sp. | reverse complement strand
TGAAATGTCATATTCGAATGAGAAATACTGGGTTAGCATTAGAAATGTGGGAGGTAATTGATATTATTGGTATTTTGTTAGATAATGCATTTGAATGTACAAGAGAACAAGAAAAAGAAGTAATGAATTTAGAGATTGTTGAGACGGACAAAGGGATATTAATAAAGACAATTAATCCGTCACCATATGTTCCATATACAGAGATTTCTAAAATGTTTTCTCTTGGATATAGTACAAAAGGAAAAAACCGGGGGATTGGACTGCATACGGTTCGGAAACTTGTGAAAAAATGTAATGGTGAAATTGTCACAGGTAACCAAACGTATGATGATGATAACTATTTTGAGCTACAAGTTATGATTCCAATATGCTTCTAATTTACATACCGCAATTAGTTTTCTTCAGGAAATTTTGGTTCTCCTGTAAATACTATACTTGGAAAATCTTTTAACCAGTCAAGAATACCACGTAAAAAGAACATACTCACTTCCTCCTTTCTTTTGCGATTGCAAGCTGGACAACATGGATGACCAGTGTCCAGAACCCGATGTTTACATATAGGTTTTTCGGGCGTATGCAAATAAGTGCAATAATCAGTAAGATTTTGATTGCTGTGTGCCGTTTGGATGACTGGATTAACTGCTCCGTTGCATCCGGTCTGGTTGGTGCCTGGATCGGAACAAGCTTATAGGCAGCTATTAGACACCCGAGCGAAAGCAGAAGCATAAACGGAAGCGGCAGTTTTATGTAGATGCCGGAGAGGATAGCAAGCCCAAGCAGCAGAAAACTTACAAACAGACAGCTGAGATAATGTTTAAAATGCAATCCTCCCCCGGATATTCTAAGCATCGCCATAAAAATAAGTGCGGCAATAAATTGTTTTGTAAGACAAAGTAAATAAAATATTACAAAGTAAATTGCAACTTTGGTTGCCTCGCATACAAAACACATGCCGTAAAAGGCAAGCAGCTTTTTCTCGTAGTCTGTTAATGTTTTCTTTTTTGCGGATGAACTTGTGTCCATAGTTTATGCCCTCATTCCTGATATTGCACACATATAAAATCCTCTGATGTATATGCACGGTCATTATAGAAAGGCAAAACAGTAAAAATTCGTTATATCATCGAAACATGGATTTTAGGCATTGAAATTATTTTTTGTTGACACTTGGTATGTGCATGTGTTATGAGTAAGAAAATGTTTTTGAAAATGGGCAGGCGCACAAAAATTCAGGAGGTAAAAATGGTTAAGCATATTATTTTATGGAAGCTGAAGGAGACAGATGCAGAGAAGAAACAGGAGATTCTGGCAGGGATGAAAGAGAATCTCGAAGGACTTGTCGGACAGGTGCCGGGACTTTTGGAGGTACATGTTGTGATAACTCCGCTTGCGTCATCGAATGCGGATGTTATGCTTGACACGACACTTGAGAACGAGGAGATGCTGAAGGGCTATCAGATGCATCCGGCACATGTGAAGGTTGCGGATACTTATGTTCGTCCGTTTACGGAAGTTCGTATGTGTTTGGATTACGAAATCTAGGTTTCAGATTGGCGGGAGGCAGAGGCTTCCCGCTTTTTCTTTTATAAAAATTGATACATTTTGGAAACATTTGTCTGTTACAATCATAGTCGGGAAAATAGCTTGTAACGGAAAGGGGTTTTGTGTGCGATGAAAAAGAAGCGTTTGCTATATGGATTATGTGGGATTATCCTTGTTTCTCTAAGCGGATGCGGGAGAGAAAAAGTGGAGTACGGGCAGCAGGAAACCGTGCAGTCGGAATCGGATGCAGGGGAAGTGACGGAAGAGGGATATGTACATACAGATGGTATCGCCAAAACACTTGGCGTTGAGGAGAAAATAAAGGAGCAGATAGAGACGAACGATGGGCAAAAGCTGAATATCTATGGAGATGTCATCGTGCCGGACGTAAAGACATTGAATGTATACAGCTCGGCGAGACAGGAGATTGATACGGAATTTAAAAAGCAGATGGTGGATGCATTTTCGGATGACGGAGTGATTTATTCCGCGGATGAGGATAAGCTTCCAAAATCAGCACTGAGAAAAGATGTTTTATACTATGAGAGCGATCGGAAGGGACTTGAGGATGCTTATGAAGATGGCTATGAGGAAGGGGAGATTGATGATGCTATATATCGTGAGTGTCTGGCGGAGTGTGATGAAAAACTGACCTATTACAATAACCTGTATGAGCAGGCGGGGGAGACCTATCAGAAAACGGATTATGATGCGTGGGAGAATGGCGAAAAGGTTGTGATATACCATGATGGCGTACCATATTATATGGGTGCATATGAGGACGTCGTGGACTGTTATGCGGTGGATTATGTGGATGTCTTACCGGATTTGCCGGATGATGCAGAAGCGGTGGAAGAGCATGGCTGTGGGTACAATAAATGTAGCGTGTATAATGAGGAAGAACAGGAAAAGTTAAAAAAGGTGGCATCGGATTTTGCGGATATAATGGGGGTAGGTTCGTTTACGGTTAATGATTTTGAAAAGATATATCGTGCTCAATTTAATGCTTATCGCGCAGAGGGAGAAGTGGAGAGTATGGAGTGCGGATATTATGTCCGGCTTTGTCGAACCTTAGATGGCGTCAAGGTGGATGCAAGCAGTTATCATGTCATGCCGACTTATGAGGAAATGCAGGAGATAATGGATGGTAGCGTGATGGCGGAGCATAAGCCGATGGAATCCATCACCATCGTTTTGGATGAAGCATTTCAGGTTATAGGCTTTCGATATGAATGGCCCCTTCGTATGCAGGAGGTAGAAAGTTCGCAGGTATGTCTGCTTTCGTATGAAACAATCAAAGAGAACCTGCTCGATTCACTTGTCAAAAAGCCGGTTGAGGATAGAAGTGCATCCATTTCTGATGAGGAAGGCAATGTCTCTTATAGTATAGAACAGAACTATACAGATCTGGAGCTTTTATATTTCCGAATGGAAAATCCGGACAAGGCTGGCGAGTATCTTTTGGTTCCGGCATGGCGACTTGGTGTGTCCGGCACCGATTATTATGAGGATAATGCCTGCGTCATAAATGCCATCGATGGCAGTCGTATTGATATAGAAAAAGAGGTATTTGAGTGGGTGGAACAAAGTATGGAGGAATAAGTATGCGGAAACGATTTTTGGTAGGTGTTTTATGCGGTGTGCTGATGCTTTCTCTAAGCGGATGCGGGAGAGAAAAAGTGGAGTACGGGCAGCAGGAAACCGTGCAGTCGGAATCGGATGCAGGGGAAGTGACGGAAGAGGGATATGTATATACGGATGGTATCGCCAAAACAATTGGTGCCGAGGAAAAAATACAGGAACAGATCGAGACGAACGACGGAAAAAAGCTGAATATCTATGGAGATGTTATCGTGCCGGATGTAAAAACATTGAATGTGTACAGCGCGACGAGACAGGAGATTGATACGGAGTTTAAAAAGCAGATGGTGGATGCATTTTCGGATGACGGTGTGATTTATTGCGGGGAGGAGGATAAACTTCCAAAATCGGCACTTAAGCAGAATGTTTTACTCTGTGAGTGCCAGCAAAAGAACCTTGAGGCTGAGTATGCGGAAGGGTATTTTGATGACGATTTATATCGTGAGTATCAGGCAGAGTGTGATGAAAAACAGACTTATTACAATAACCTGTATGAGCAGGCAGGGGAGACCTATCAGAAGACAGATTATGATGCGTGGGAGGATGGCGAAAAGGTCGTGATATACCATGATGGTGTGCCTTATTACATGGGTGCATATGATTATAGCATGGATTGTTTTGCGGTGGATTATATAGATGTTTTGACGGATTTGCCGGACGATGCAGAAGCGGTTGCAGGGTATGTCTATGGATATAATGGTTATGGGCGCAGAGTGGATGATGAGGAGGAACAGGAAAAGCTTAAAAAGGCGGCAGCAGATTTCGCGGATATGATTGGCGTAGGTTCGTTTACAGTCGCTGAATTTGAAGATATCTGTTATGCCGGATTTACAGTTTATCGCACGGAGGGGGAAATGGAGGGCAAGGATTGCGGATATTATGTCCGGCTTTGCCGCACATTGGATGGTGTGAAGGTGGACGCGAACAGTTATCTTGGGGTGCCGACCTATGTGGGCATGCAGGAGATGATGGATGGGAATCTGATGACGGAATATAAGCCGATGGAATCTATGACGATTGTTTTAGATGAAGCGTTTCAGGTTATAGGCTTTCAGTATGAATGGCCGCTTCATATGCCGGAGGTGGAAAGTACAAAGGTATCCCTGCTTTCGTATAAGACAATCAAAGAGAATCTGCTTGACTCACTTGCGAAACAGCCGGTTGAGGATGGAACCGGATCCATTTCCGATGAGGAAGGCAATGTCTCTTATGAAATAGAACAAAACTATACAGATCTGGAGCTTTTATATTTCCGAATGGAAAATCCGGACAAGGTGGGGGAGTATCTTTTAGTTCCGGCATGGCGGCTTGAGGTGTCCGGCGCCGATTATTATAGGGATAATGCCTGCGTCATAAATGCTATTGACGGCAGTCGTATTGATATTTTAAAAGAAGTATTCGAGCTGGTAGAAGTAGATACGGAGGAATAAGCATGCAGAAACGATTTTTGGCAGGTGTTTTATGCGGTGTACTGGCTGTTTTCCTTTGCGGATGCAAAAAAGAAAAAGTGGATTATGCGAAGGAGGAAGCAGTACAGACTGACTTGGACGCCACTACATCGGATGAGGGAAAGGTTTATACGGAGGGAATCGCAGAGGCGCTTGGTGCCGAGTCTGAAATTCGAGAGACATTTACAACGGATGATGGAGAGCAAATCGGCATTTATGGGGACGTGATTGTGCCGGATGTACAGTCGTTGAATGTGTATCGCACAACGGCGCGAAGCATTGACACGGAGTTGAAGAAACAGCTTGTGGATGCATTTTCGGATGATGGGGTAATATATTCCGCCGAAGATGATATGCTTCCGAGGGAAGCGATACAGCAATATATATATGGGTGTAAGGCGGAGCTTGCTGTTATCGAGGAACTGAATGAGGAGGAAACAGCCCCGGAAGACTGCCGTGAGTGGCTTGCGGAAGAGCAGGAGAAGCTGGCATATTATGAGGAACTGTCTGTTGATGCGAAGGATGACTATGTGCCTACATCCTATGATGCGTGGGAGGAGGGAACCGTTGTCATCCTGCATGACGACATCCCCTATTATATGACTGCGGATGAGACAAGTG
>JBJEMZ010000246.1:0-5268 GCA_051879935.1 Wujia sp. | reverse complement strand
TATAAGCCTCTGGTTGATTATGAAAGCTGGCGGGTTGCAGTTTTGAAATTCTGTGATGACCTGCTGATTGAAAATGTAAAGACGATGCAGAAGCATTTATATACGGATGAGGTGTTTGTGCTTGTGCAGGGACACTGTACCTTATTCCTTGCCGGAGAGGGCGATACACCGGCAAATATCACTGCTGTCCCGATGGAACCGCACAAAATCTATAATATTAAGAAGGGAACCTGGCACAATCACATTATGGATGAGGATGGCGAGGTACTCATCGTGGAAAATCGCGATACCTGTGACGACAATTCACCGATTGTTCCGCTGACGCCGGAACAGCTGAAAGAGTTGGCAGAGTCCGTATAACCCGAAAGGAGAATTTGCAGTATGTTTGACGATAAAAATCGTTTTGTGATTGAAAATTACAATAAGCAGTCCTGTTTCGCAAGCTTTTTGCCGGGAATCAGCGGAATCCATGGCACGCCGCTTTGGAATTTTTATGTGAATCGCGGACAGGCAATTTGCAGTTTTGGTTCCGAGAACAAGGACCATTCCATCATGGAATTTTATCCGGCACATCAGTCCTATCAGTTTACAAAGACGATGGGATTTCGTACATTTTTAAAAGTGGATGGAACCTTTTATGAGCCGTTTGTGGATGATGATATGCCACACAAGATGTATATTGGTATGAATGAACTGGAAATCGAAGAAAAGAATGAGAAGCTTGGTATCCAGGTCAATGTTTTGTATTACACAATGCCGAAGGAACGTCTTGGCGGCTTGGTAAGAACTGTAAGTATTCGCAGTCTGGATGGTACGACAAAGGATGTGGAAGTGCTTGACGGTATGCCTGCACTGCTTCCATATGGCATCGAGTTAACGGATATGAAAGAGACGGCGCAGACTGCAAAGGCATGGATGCAGGTGGAGGATGTACAGGAAAAACTACCGTATTACCGTGTGAGAATCGCACTTGCCGACGCGGCAGAGGTATCTGAGGTTGAGGCAGGGAACTTTATGGTATCCGTGAATGCATCCGGGGAGAAGCTTCCGATTATTGCAGATCCGGAACTCGTTTTTGATTATGATACAAGCTGTGCAAAGCCGGTTCGTTTCCTTCAGACCGAGGTGTTGGCTCTTTCGAAGGAACACCAGTTAAATGCCAATCAGATACCTTGTGGCTTTGCCTGCATACATGAACAGATCGCAGACAGCTACACGTTTTATTCGGTCATCGGACAGGCTGGAACAAAGGAGCTGTTCCATGCCTTTGCGGATAGAAAGCTGGATGCTTCTTACTTTGCTAAAAAGCATGCAGAAAATGACGCAATCATTGATGAACTGGCTGATACCATTGCGACAAAGACCGCAGACCCTGTCTTTGATGCATATTGCAAGCAGACTTATATTGACAATGTACTCCGTGGCGGTTATCCGATTGAACTTCCGGGTGGACATGTATTTTATGTATATTCAAGAAAGCACGGCGATGTGGAACGGGATTACAATTTCTTCTCCATGCTGCCGGAATATTATTCCCAGGGAAATGGAAATTTCCGTGATGTGAACCAGAACCGGAGAAGTGATATATTCTTCGCAAATTTTGTGGGGGATTATAACATCAAAGTATTTTATGACCTGCTTCAGCTGGACGGCTACAATCCGCTTCAGGTAAAACAGATTACCTATACATTGAAGGCAGATTGTGTGGAACAGGTGCTCGCCCTTGTGACGGAGAATCGGGATGTGCTTAACAACCTGTTTAAAAAACCGTTTACACCGGGAAAACTGTATGCGGAAATCTACAATCGGAAGGTAAAGCTTTCCGTTGATGAGGATGCATTTTTTGCCACTGTGATGGAAAACAGTGTGGAAAACTTAAATGCGGACTTTGGTGAGGGCTATTGGACGGATCACTGGACATACAATCTGGATCTTGTGGATGCATACCTTTCTGTATATCCGGAGAATGAGGAAGCGCTTTTGTTTGATGATAAGAGCTATACTTATTATGAGTCAAAGGCAACTGTACTCCCGCGTACAAAAAGATACGTTCGCACGGAGAAGGGTGTTCGCCAGTATCGCTCCATTGATGAGGAGCAGAAGGCGGAAGTTACGCATGCAAAGGCAAGAACGAAGTATGGAAAGGGTGACGTGTACACCTCTAATCTCGCTGCAAAGCTTGTTCTTATGAGCATCTTGAAATTCGATGCGCTGGATATGCAGGGAATCGGTGTGGAGATGGAAGGCGGAAAACCGGGCTGGTATGATGCCTTAAATGGTATGCCGGGCCTGTTTGGCTCCTCCGTATGTGAGACCTATGAGCTTCAGAGAATGCTGCTGTTTCTGCGGGATGAACTGGAGAAATATGACCGGGATGTCTGTATTCCAACGGAACTTGCGGAGCTTCTGGTTGAGACTGACCGGGTAGTAACGGATTATGAAGAAAACAATCGGGATCGCCTCTGGGTATGGAATTATGTGAATATTGCAAAAGAAGCATATCGTGAAAAGACTGCGTTTGGTGTAGACGGTGCGGAAACGACTGTAGAAGCAAAACGTCTGGTTGCGATTTTAAACCGCATGATAGCTTATGTACAGGAAGGAATCAATGCGGCATGCCGGACACATAACGGCATCGCTCCGGCCTATATGGCATACAGCATGCAGGATTATACCGAAGAAAATGGTGTGATTACGCCGGTTGATTTCGGTGTTGTAGAGATTCCTCTGTTTTTGGAGGGACCGGTACGTTACCTGAAACTGCCAAATGAAAAAGAAGCAAAGACGGCGCTATATGAGAAAGTGAAAGCGTCAGATATGTATGATACAAAGCTTGATATGTATAAGGTGAATGCGCCACTTGAATCGTGTTCCTATGAGATTGGCCGTGCCCGTGCATTTTCGCCTGGCTGGCTGGAGAATGAATCCATATGGCTGCATATGGAATACAAGTATCTGTTGGAGCTGTTAAAATCAGGATTGTATGAGCAGTATTTTGCGGATTTGAAGAAGATGGGTGTACCATTCCTGCCATACGAGACTTATGGCAGAAGCCCGCTTGAGAATTCTTCATTCCTTGTCAGCAGTGCGAATTTCAATGAGAAGATACATGGTAAGGGTTTTGTGGCACGTCTGAGCGGTTCCACCGCAGAGTTCCTGCAGATGTGGGAACTTATGATGAATGGTGCCAAGCTGTTCTCCGTGCAGGATGGAGAGCTTGTATTTACACTTTCACCGGCAATTCCGTCGTATCTGGTTGGAGAGGATGGTGTTGTAGAAGCCACCTTGTTTGGAAAGACACACATTCGATACCAGTTTGGTGCAAAGAGGGATATCATTCCGGGAGAGTATCAGATTCGAAGATTTGTGCTTGTGAAGGAAGACGGAACAGAGATTTCCTGTGAAGGGGCTTATGTGAGAGGCGATGTGGCAGAGCTTGTTCGCGACGGAAAAATTGCAGAAATCCGGGTGGAACTGTAAAATTGGCACATATAGGCATAGAAAGTTCGTGACAAGCAGAAGAAAGTTATATATAATGTTCGTTATGTGGGAAAATGCATGCCACATAACAAATAATTGTTTGAGAAAAGGGTATTCTATATGAATAAGAGAAGCTGTGTGCAAAGAGTGTTATGTTGTTTGTTGTTTGCTGTCATGCTTGTAAGCAGTTTGTCTGCCGTGCCGGTGCTTGATACAAAGGCAGCAGGGGCAAGACCGTCTGTTTCCTATGTTGTACATGCACAGTCCTATGGCTGGATGCAAACGAAAAAAGATGGTGAGAATGCAGGAACGACAGGAGAGGGAAAACGTTTGGAAGCAATTGCGATTGCACTGGATTTAAATGGTGTAATGGCAGAGGATGGAACAGTTATGACCGGAGGGTTGCAATATCGTGTACATGCGCAGTCATACGGTTGGATGAACTGGGTGGACGCTGATGCGAACGGGGCAACCCCTCAAAGTCTGGTAAACAGACATGAATATGCCGGAACAATGGGACAGGGAAAACGTCTGGAGGCAATCCAGATTAAGCTTACAGGAAAGCTTGCGGAAGAATACGAGGTGTTCTATCGTGTACATATGCAGACATATGGTTGGTCTCCGTGGACAAGAGATGGTCAGACAGCCGGAACAACCGGACAGGGAAAACGTTTGGAGGCTATTCAGATTAAGCTTGTTGACAAGGCAGATGAAGAGCCGGGTGCAACAATATCCTATTCTGTACATGCGCAGTCCTATGGTTGGATGAACCCGGTTGGGAATGGTCAGACAGCCGGAACAACCGGACAGGGAAAACGTTTGGAGGCTATTAAGGTTCAGCTTCAGACAACCGGTGTCACAGGTGGTATTGAGTATAGTACTCATGTTCAAGGTTATGGCTGGATGAAGACTGTTTCGGATGGAACTGTGAGTGGAACATCTGGTCAGGCAAAGCGCATGGAAGCCATCCGGATTAGTCTGACGGGTGATATTTCTGCATATTACGATATTTATTATCGGGTACATTGTCAGAGCTATGGATGGCTTGACTGGGCAAAAAACGGACAGGCAGCAGGTACGGAGTCAGGTGGCAAGCGCATGGAAGCTATCCAGATTAAGCTTGTGAAAAAGGGCGAGGCTGCACCGGGGAAGACAAACAGACCTTTCGTGACAGTCATCCCAAAGAATCCTACAAAGGATACCTATGTAATAAAGATAAATCGCGAGGCGTGCTGTGTGACAATTTATCGGGATGGAGTTCCCGTTAAAGCTATGGCATGTTCGCCGGGAGATGCTACTCCAACAGGTACGTTTTCGATTGGCGGGCAGTGGCGCTGGAACACGCTGATGGGCGGTGTGCAGGGACAATACTGCTCCCAGATAAGTGGTAACATCCTGTTCCATTCTGTTTTATTTACGGATAGAAACCCAAGGACACTTATAACAAGCAGTTTCAATAATCTTGGAAAGCGCGTGTCACATGGTTGTGTGCGTCTGCGCGTTGTTGATGCAAAATGGATATTTGATAATTGTCCGCCGGGAACAAAGATTATAATCTATAATTCTGCAGATCCGGGACCGCTTGGGAAGCCGGATTATGGAACGATACCGGGAGGACAAACATGGGATCCGTCTGATCCATCCTTATAAAAGAATCTAATAAAAGAAAACGGGCTTTCGCACCGGAACACAATGATAAATCTGCTCAATGCAGTGATACAGACGGTTCCGGTGCGTCTGTCGTGTTTTTCGGAGGTAGTATGTACGCAGAGGAACAACGTAGAAGAG
>JBJEMZ010000245.1:0-5312 GCA_051879935.1 Wujia sp. | reverse complement strand
ATGCTTACCCTGAAGATGGGTGCAGCACAGCATGTATTAAACGGTATCACATCTCTTGCAGAGATGAAGAAGATTACATATGAGACCGGAGACGAATATTAAAATAAAAAGGAGAAGGAGATACGACTATGTTTGACATGAAAGAACTTTTGGCGTTCGCAGTTGAGCAGAATGCTTCCGATATCCATATTGCAACGGGTATCCCGCCGAAGCTTCGTATAAACGGACGTCTGACAGAGGTGGAGGTCCCGGCGTTGACACCGGCGGATGCGGCGGAAGCAATTGGCTCTACGATGCATGAACGACACAAGCAAATCTTAAAGGAACGAGGCGAGGTAGACTTTTCTTTCTCTTCCCCGGAAACCGGACGTTTCCGTGTGAACGTATTCATGGACCGAGGCAATATGGCTGCTGCATACAGAAAGGTCGACACGGTCATCCCGAGACCGGATCAGCTCGGCATTCCGGATGCGGTTGTACAGTTATATAAGAAGAAGAGAGGTCTTGTGCTTGTAACGGGACCAACCGGTTCCGGTAAATCAACCACACTTGCTTCTATTATTAATAAGGCAAATGAAAATCTGACGGATCACATCATTACGCTGGAGGATCCGATCGAGTACATACACAAACATAAGAAGTCTGTTGTGAATCAGCGAGAAGTCGGGATGGATACACTCTCTTATGCAAATGCACTTCGTGCGGCACTCCGTGAGGATCCGGATATCATCCTAGTAGGAGAGATGCGTGACCTTGAGACAATCTCCACTGCAATTACCGCAGCTGAGACCGGACACCTTGTATTCTCGACACTGCATACAATCGGTGCGGCATCCACAATCGATCGTATCATCGACGTGTTCCCGACACATCAGCAGCAGCAGACACGTATCCAGCTTGCGATGATTTTGGAGGGCGTTATCTCACAGGCACTGATTCCGACAGCAGACGGCAAGGGACGAGTCGCAGCGTTTGAGGTCATGCTTGCGAGCCCGGCGATTCGAAGCCTGATTCGTGAACAGAAGAATCATCAGATTCAGTCCACAATACAGACAAGCCGTGCCCAGGGCATGATTACACTGGATGATTTCATACTTGATTTATACAAGGCTGGAAAAATCTCAAGAGATATGGCGCTTGTGTACGCACAGGATCAGGTTGCCATGAAGAAACAAATGTAACATTGTGCATATTTCACAAAATTCAATAATATTATTGAACTTTATTGCAAAATTTTATTGGATAGAGTATTATCACTGTATACAGGTTGTTCATAATTTGTTCATTTTTTAAAAAATAGGGTCGGAGGAGTTAAGATGGCACAATTCAACTACAAAGCCATGGACAAAAACGGCAAGGCAAAAAAAGGCTCGATTGAGGCGATTAGCCTTGACAAGGCGAAGGAAAAGCTGAAGTCCGAAGGACTGATTGTCCAGGAGGTAAAGGAACAGGGAAGCGGCAAAAAAGGCCGTGGTAAGAAAGTAAAGAACAAGGATCTTGCAGTATTCTGTAAGCAGTTTTCTTCTGTACTGAATGCCGGTGTTACGATTATCAATGCACTGGAAATGATGTCAGAACAGTTGGAAAACCGAACGCTGCAGAGGGCGTTGCAGGATGCACAGGCATATGTACAAAAAGGTGGTACACTTGCAGATGCGTTCAAAATTAATCCGAAGGTATTTCCACCGATTATGGTTAACATGGTGGCTGCCGGTGAGATGTCCGGTAATTTGGAAGTCTGCTTTGACAGACTGACGGCGCATTTTGAAAGTGCAAATGCGTTAACATCGAAGATAAAGAGTGCGGTTACATATCCGATTGTTATTTTAATCGTTGTTATCGCGGTTGTATGCGTGTTGCTTGTGACAGTTATCCCACAGTTTGCGGACATGTTCAACGACTTGGGCTCTGATCTTCCGGCGATGACAAAAGCACTTGTAAGTCTGAGTGATTTTATGCGGGAGAAGTGGTACATACTTGTTATCATTGTTGCGGTAATCGTATTTGGACTTCGTGCATTTGGTAAGACGGAACCGGGTTCACTGCTTTATGCAAAGATTGGTATGAAGGCTCCGCTGTTTGGTAATCTGACGATTAAGTCCGCAGCCGCAACCTTCTCAAGAACGATGTCCACACTAATGGCATCCGGTATCAGTTTGATTGATGCAGTAGAACAGGTAGCAAAGATGATTAACAACCGAATCATCCGTGAGGCATTGCTCGATGCAAAGGTTCAGGTGTCAAAGGGTGTTCCGCTTTCAAAACCGCTTCGTGACTGCGGTATCTTCCCACCGATGCTTTCCCAGATGACACGTATCGGAGAGGAGACCGGTAACATCGAGGATATGATGGATAAGGTTGCAGATTATTATGAGATGGAAGTAAACGATGCCACCGCAGCTTTGACATCTGCGTTGGAACCGCTTATCATCATTATCATGGGTGTTGTAGTCGGCGTTATTGTTATGGCGATTTACGGACCGATGCTTAGTATGTACGATGCTATCGACAGTTATTAAGATGGATACAAACCGGTGGGCGAGGACGCTGGTTTTATCATAAAGAAAAAACTATAAAAGAAAAGGAGAGATTTATTTATGAAGAAGACAAACAACAAAGGTTTCTCACTTGTAGAGCTTATTATCGTTATTGCGATTATGGCAATCCTGGTTGGTGCTATCGCACCTGCTCTGATTCGTTACATCGACAAGTCGAGAAAGTCAAATGACGTAAGTGCATGTAAGACAATCAAGACTGCAATTGAGACAGCTATGGCAAATGAGGATGCTTATGAGGAACTCGTAGGTGATGGCTCTAAGGATACAGTTCTTCAGATTGTTCCGAATAAGGCATTATCTATTACAACAGCACCAGGTGGCTCTAACTCCAGCGTTATTGTTGTAAAGGCTAGTACAACTACAATTTCTGATGATACAATTAATGAAATTGCAAAGAACATTGGAGATAAGTCCCCGAAGATCAGCTACAAGAAGGCTGGTAAGAAAGTAACTGTTTCTCCAAAGAATTACTATGCAGTAATTACAGGTAAGGGAAGTATTTTTGTAGGAATCGGTGATAGCGCTGCAACAGCTGCTAAATACGATGACAAGGGAAAGGTTACAAATACTGATTGGTATGTAATCGTTCCTGATACATGTGACGACTACAAGTAGACAGGAAAAAGCGATGACTGAGATGTCTCGCGCAGCTAAAGGTTTCGCCCGCTTCGCCGGGCGAAACCTTAAAGTATAAAAAATGGTGAGACAGGAAGGTTAAGGCGATGTTAGAAACAGTAGTATATAGCATTTTTTTTGCGTTATATGGAATTGTGATTGGAAGCTTTTTGAATGTTGTGATTCTTCGGGCTCCAATTCGGGAAAGCATCACCTTGAAACGCTCTCATTGCATGACATGTGGACATACCCTTGCGTGGTATGAACTTATTCCGTTATTTAGTTATTTGTTTTTAGGTGGAAAGTGCAGGCATTGTAAGGCACATATATCGATACAGTATCCGATTGTTGAAGCAGCAAACGGGGCGATTTACGTAATTTTCTTCCTCGCAAAAGGAATTACAATCGAGACGTTCCTTTATTGCCTGTGTGCTTCTGCCTTGCTTGCGCTCAGTGTCATAGACTGGCGCACACAAGAGATACCGATTAGTATCAACATATTTATATTACTTTTAGGACTGGTTAGACTGTTTACCGATCTAGGTAATTGGGGTCAGTATGTAATCGGTTTGTTTGCGGTCAGCGGTTTTTTATTGCTTTTGAACTTTATTACAAAGGGAAGAGGGATAGGACACGGTGACATAAAACTTATGGCAGCAACCGGCTTACTATTGGGCTGGAAACTTAATATTATAGCATTCATTATGGGATGTATTATCGGTTCGGTCGTACATCTGATTCGAATGGCTGTTAAGAAGGTTGGCAGAAAGCTGGCTTTTGGCCCATATTTATCTATGGGTTTATTTATAGCAATGATATGGGGTGAACAGCTCGTGAGCTGGTACCTGAGTATGTGGACGTTTTAGTCCAAAACAAAAAATCACTGATTAGCGAGGGAGGCTATAACGAATGGCAAAAAGTAACAGAGTGTTATCCATTGATATCACAAATGAAAGCATTACAATTATTGAGCTGACTGCTTCAGCGAAAAAGCAGACGATGATTCACAATATCATCATTTTTGAGACACCGGAGGACTCTTATGAGGACGGTGCATTAAAGGAACCGGAGAAGATTGCGGAGGCGATTTCACAGCAGCTCGCATCCCGGGGCATTACAAACAAGAATGCAATCTTTGTTCTTTCTTCTACAAAGATTGTAAACAGAGAGGTTATGATACCTTTCGTAAAAGAGAACAAAATCAGAGGAATTATCAATTCAAACTCATCCGAGTATTTCCCTGTAAATATAGAGGACTATGTTGTTTCTCATTCGATACTCGAGACAGTTGTGGATGAGGAGAACAACAAACAGCTTCGTGTACTGGCAGTTGCAGCGCCGGAGCATATGGTAAAATCATATTATGACTTAGGACAGATGGCAGGCCTGAACGTTGTTGCACTTGACTATATTGGAAATGCAATGCTTCAGCTCATCAAGACACAGACAACACAGAATACAACAACCATGGTTATCCAGCTTGGTAGTGAGAGCACCGTATTGAATATTGTTCAGGGCGACAACCTTCTGTTGCAGAGAACAGTTCCATATGGTACAAACTCAGTTGTAAATGTTGTTATGGATGATAAGGGTGTGGACGCAACAACCGCTATGACACTGCTTCAGAATGACCGTTTGATTACGGTTGACTTTGACGATAACGAGGCGACCGGTGCATTCCGTTACCTGATTAACAACATTGGACGTGTTATGGACTTCTATGCATCGAAGAATCCGGACAAGCCGATTGAGGATGTATTCCTGACCGGTGACGGCGCGTTAATTCGCGGAATCGACGGTCTTTTCAAGGTACAGTTAAATGTCAGCACACGTATTATGGACAGCTTATACAATATTAAGTTTGATCCAAGCATCGACTTAAAGGTATATAATCCGGTTTACCTCGTAACCCCGATTGGAGCCGCGTTTGCTCCGATGGGCTTTGAACTTACAGAGGTAGGTTCCTCAGCTGCCAAGGGTGAGGGAAGCATAGCACCGTTTGTTGCACTTGTGGCAATTGCAGCCATTGGCGCAGCAGATATGGCATTTTATTCCATCGATAAGAAAAACAAAGTAACAGAGAAACGTGACCAGCCTGAGGCGGACATCAACCGTATAAAGGATATCGAGGATCTCATT
>JBJEMZ010000244.1:0-5366 GCA_051879935.1 Wujia sp. | reverse complement strand
CACAGAATTTCAAAACTGCAACCCGCCAGCTTTCATAATCAACCAGAGGCTTATAACCTTCCGGCTGAAAATCAATGATTTCGATTCCCTTCATATGCATATTCCTTTCTTTCAAGATAGCACAACTTCGATATTGTGTGCCTTATCTTTGCCCAGTGCCTCGATGTCGCTTCGCTTGATAACCGGTTTTGCCGGATCAAATGTGTATGCTTCTCCGTCGATTGTGATTGCGCTTACCCTGTAATCGGCCGGGGCTTTTTTAGCCGGATTCTTCATCACAATCTTTACGTTTCTGTCTGCAAATATCATGGAAAGTCCTGCTTCTCCGTTTTCATCAAACTGCTCCGGCAGAAGCTGTGGACGGAATGCCAGATCTCCCATCTCGCCGCGCACACCAAACATCTGTGTAATTACCGTTACCAAAAGCCAGCTCGCAGCGCCGGTCAGATAGTGGTAAACACCTCTTCCCTTTGCATCGATATACTCCGGAACACCCGGGTATATACGGCTTTTCTCCACGTCATTACAATGCTCAAACAATGTGTTGAATACCTTGTATGCCTCTTTTGCAAAGCCTCTTGTGTAAAGTGCATTTCCAAACATGGTTGCCATATGACAGAACACGGCACCGTTTTCCTTGTGTCCATATGCAAATCCAAACATACGTCCAAGGTCCATCTTCACCTCATGGAAATCAGTATTTAATCGATAACCGCCAACGGATTTATCATACAGATATTTGTCTGCTGATTTTACGATTTCAGCCACCTGCTCATCCGTTGCAGTCTTTGACATAATCGTAAATACCTGAGAGGTAAGCATCATGCGAACATCCCCGTTTATCTCGCCCTCTACGACATTGCAGGAATTGTCATAATAACCGTTGAAGAAGCCATCGCCTGCCGCTGTCTGTACCCACTCGGTATTGCGGATATGCTCCCGCATCCATTCTGCTTTTCCCCGCAGATTGTCAATCAATGTATCAATTGCAACGGCTGTCTTCTCACCGGATAATGTATGTCTGCATGTATCACAGTACTGCATCAAAAGCTCCCGTTTTTTTGCAACATCCTCATACAATTCCGTGCCGGATGCGAGCAGAAGTTCCATCTCCTTTGCGATTTCAACTGTCTCGCGACCGGATGCTTTAAATGCGGCAAGCAGCTTTGCGATATGATCCATATTGTCTGCATACATGGTCGTAAATGCGACGCTCTCACCATTTTTTGCCGCCATATCAAGGGCGTCATTCCAGTCTGCGCCACGCAGTTTAATCTCGTTATGTTCTCCCACATCATAGAAGGATGCAAGATTTTGTATCAGCAAATGCTCAAGCAGAGTTCCGGAATACACGTTTCCGTTTTTATCCTTCTGCTTCTCGCCCTGTGAGATATCCCAGTCTGTATCCCGGTCTTCTCCACGGCAGATCAGTAAATCTTTGAAATATGTATTTTCCTCAAGCAGAATATCCAAATCTCCTGTCTGATTGATATAAAGCTCAGTGGTCAGATACGGCCATACACCGTGATCCATCCAGACACGCGCAATTCCGTTTCTGTCTGCAATAAATTCGCCCTGTTTGCTTCCGATGATTGTCGCATTTGTACCGTCCATACGAACACCACCAAAGTTGTCAATCAACATCTGGCGCACGCCATCCGGATTCATGATAAGCAGAGCAAGGCAGTCCTGCCAGAGATCTCTCCAGCCTCTTCCGCCTTTTCCATAATCATGATGCGGCAGGAAGGAACAGCCGTATATACGTCTGAGCATCGGCTGGAAGCTGACCCATTTCATCCACTGATCAAAATCCTTATTTCCGGTCTGGTAAGAAACGTTGACCTTGTCCTTCCAGTAAGAGACCGTTGTCTCCCACGCCTTATCAAAAGCTTCTACACTTAAATACTTATTTGCAGATGTACACAGTTCTTCCCGGCTGTCACCATATCCCATGGCAATCACATATGCAATGGTCTCGCCCGGTGCCACGGTCTTTTCCGCAAACACAATTCCGCCCAGTGCCTCGTAACCATCGATACCCTCGCCCTTTTTATACGGAGTCAGCGGATTGTTATACAGGGCACGCGGATTTTCCAGATTACCGCCCTCTCCGATAAAATCTTCTACAATCGGGTAATAGCCAACCGGTTTTTCCGTTCCGTTTCCGCCGAATACACCATAGTTGATTTCATTTCGCTTATGCCCCCGCTCATCAAATGTCATAGTCGGCTTTACAACAATTCCGGTATCATCCGTTGTGATACGATGCAGCAACGCCGTAACATGTCTGTGGTCACGGATATTATCTGCAGAACGGGCATAAATCGGAATCGCACTCACAACCTGCATCGTCATCTCTGCATCCGAGATGTTGGTAAGTTCTACCTTTAACAGCTCTACCTTTTCCTTTCCAATCGGTGCAACACTGCTAAGACTTGCTTTCACACCTGTTTTTTCGGAAGTTCTTGTAATCCTATGATGCATAAATCCCGCTTCGAGATACGTGGCATCCTTTTCATCCGTAAACAGTTCTGCCTGCTGTTTTGAGGAGCGGCCGGTCAATGACCAGAGTGTCTTTTTGTTAATCTTACACCATATGTTTCTGGAAGATTTGTCATTATGCAAATTGTCACAGCTGACCGGCGGCATAAGAAATGTATTCTGACTCATCTTGGAATCACCTGCAAGGTCGGGGGCAACCGAACTCATCACTCCTGCCTCATTTGCAATCGGAAAATAAAGATAGCTGAGCATCTCCGGATTTTCCATGGTAAAGTCACCTTGATTTCCTACGTAGTTAATCTTCATTTCAACACTCCTTTTCTCATTTTTTTGTTTGTATTGTAATGGATACTCCATTGTTTTATCTATCACTTTTTTAACTTTTTTATCAAATAAGATAGCTTGTATTTTCGAACACATATCTAAAATAATTATATCTTATTTTTATGCATAAGAAAAGAGGCGCAGGCAAAATCCTGCACCTCTTTTCTACCGATTTTTACATATTAAATTTATTTCAAAAATCCATTGATAATCTGCTCTTCCGCTTCCTGTTCCGTAAGTCCGAGCGTCATCAGTTTGATCAGCTGATCCCCGGCAATTTTTCCGATGGCAGCCTCGTGAATCAACGCTGCATCCACATGGTTTGCCGTAAGCTGCGGACTCGCCAAAACACATGCCTCATCCATGATGATGGCATCACATTCGCTGTGCCCGGCACAAAGTGTATTGCCGTTAATCCGACTTGAAAACTCCTGTCTGCTCTTATCTCTTGCCACACTGCGTGAAACAACATCCGCCGAGCTGCCTGCACCATTTAAGTCCATCTCAAAATCCGTCACGGCGTGCTGCTCCCCGGTTGTCATGATCTTTTCGCGGACCACAAGCTTCGCATCTGCTGCCATATCTCCGGAAGTCTTACGTATTGTATCATCAATACCGGCAATCTGTGTCGTTTCCATCTCCATGGAAGCACCCTCCTGAAGATGAATGATGGTCGTCGGATTCATGAGGCGTTTTCCTCTGCCTTCGCCCTCTCCATAATGCTTTTCTATATACCGAAGCTTTGCATTTTTTCCGACATAAAATGTATGAATACCATCATGAAGAGAATTTTCCTCCCCACAATTATGAATGCCGCATCCGGCAATAATCGTAACATCCGCATCATCACCGATATAAAAATCGTTGTAAACAAGATCCTTCAATCCATTTTGACTGATAATGACAGGGATATGCACACTTTCATTTTTGGTGCCCGGCTTGATTCTTATATCGATTCCCGGCTTATCCTGTTTTGTAACAATGTCGACATTTGCGGTTGTGTTGCGTGCAGCAGCCTTTCCGTTTGCACGGATGTTGTATGCGCCCACCGGAAGTGCATCCAAACCTGCAATTTCATGTAAGAGATTCTGTTCAATCGCATCCATTACTTCGCACCTCCTGCTGTCTCTGCCTGCGCAAGCAGTTCCGGTAAAATCTCGTCCTTTGTACCGATTCGTTCCACGGTTCCGTCTTTTACCATCACAATCTTGTCTGCAATATTTAAAATCCGTTCCTGATGACTAATAATCAATATGCTTCCCTGCGTTTTTTCATGCATGGATTCAAACACACGAATCAGATTCTGAAAACTCCAAAGATCGATTCCCGCCTCCGGTTCATCAAAGAGAGAAAGCTTTGTTCCCCGTGCCGTGACCATGGCAATCTCGATTCTCTTTAGCTCCCCGCCGGATAGGCTGTCGTTTAATTCACGATTGATATATTCGTCCGGTTTTAATCCGACCTCCTCCAGATATTCGCACCAGTCACCATAGGTGGATGTCGGTCCTGCCGCAAGCTTCATCAGATCGCGCACCCGAAGTCCCTTGAATCGAACCGGCTGCTGAAATGCGAAGCTGATTCCCTTCTTCGCACGTTCCGTAATATTTACATGCGTGATATCTTCCCCATCAAGCAGGATTTTTCCGCTCGTCGCCGGATAAATACCTGCAATCACTTTCGCAAGGGTTGACTTTCCGCTTCCGTTCGGTCCGGTAATTGCAACAAAGCGGTCTTCAATCTTCAAATTAATATCCTTCAGTATCTCGATTCCATCCTCCGTCTGAAACCCGACAGAAATCAGTTCCAACATAATTCGTACCTCTTTTCATTTTGGCCTATCTGTAAACCCCTGTATTCTAACATGTCGCAGAAGCACGCTCAATATACCGTATCAATAATTTTTCTCAATTAGGGTTTCGTAGGGTTCGGAAACGGCATACAGATTGTTCTGCCAAATTGCTCCGCCTCATCCTCGTTATGTGTAATTACAAGACACGTCTTACCCTCTGTACGTTCTTTCACATACGCAATCGTTCTTTGTTTCGTTTCTGCATCCAGTCCCTGAAATGCCTCATCCAAAATCAGGCAGTCCGCATCATACAAAACCGCACGCAAAAGAGCAATCCGCCGCTTCATTCCTCCGCTTAACTCCTCCACGTTCTGCCTCAGATGCTCCTCCGTAATTCCTACCTGTGCAGCTTCCCGCCTGACAGTTTCCCAAAGTGCCTGTCTGTCCATTTTCTTTGTATCAAGGACCAGTGCGATGTTTTCATAGGCAGAAAAACCGGTACACAAACGATTTTCCTGAAACACAACCGCTGTTTTGTCAGGCATGCCGGTTACACTTCCGGCATCTGCCATCTCAAGTCCGAGCAAAATCCGTGCCAGTGTTGTCTTTCCACATCCGGATGCACCCATGATTACCGTTACCGCACCATCCGGAAAGGAAAGCGTCAAATCCCGAAACACAGAAGTTTTCCCATATGCTTTTGTAAGTCCTTTCACTTCAATACTCATACACTTTCTCCACTTGCTGTTCT
>JBJEMZ010000243.1:0-24584 GCA_051879935.1 Wujia sp. | reverse complement strand
TGCTACGGATTTCTCTGTCAAAGGCAATACTTTTCCGAAGGCTTGGTTTTTCCTTCATCGCATATATCTCAATTGTTTTTGTACCAAATGCTACAACTGTATCATTATTCACAAACTGAACCTTAGAAAATACCTGGTCCGCAAATTTGTAACCACCTACAACACGGTCCGCATTACTGTTTTGCCCAACCTCACCAAAATTATACGCCGCCAGATTGTTCTCCATCACATTATTTCCAACATTCATATAGCTAGTAAACAGCTTTTCTCCATTGTCGGAAATGGAAATATCAAGCGGATAACCACTTTTGTCAATCGTGGTCTGTATCTCGTAAATAATCTCACCTTTTCGATTGTACATATTAATATAATTTGTTTTGTCACTCTCAAGCACAACCGCAAAGACACCTTGGTCTCCCACATCGACATCGCAAATTGGATACGGCATCGTCTGGCTGCTGACTTCTCCTTCTGCACTGAAAATACACACTGTATTTCCATTCATGTCCGCCACAACTGCATAATCTCCGCTTGAAACCGCAACGGGAATCTTCATATTAATACCGGTTGTCCAGACAGTCTCCCCCTTAGAATTAATGTAGGAAACTCCGTCCTGCGTATATTTGAGCAGGTTGTCACTAAACTGTATATAATTTGCTGTATTTTCATAGTCCGTCTGACTACTTTCCACAACCTTATAACCATTATACTGCCGGTTGCGGCTCACAAAATAGATTGCAGCAGCAACAACTGCACATAGACAAACAAGCACAAAAACAAGCCTGCGTTTTTGTTTTTCCGCTTCCTGTATGCCTGCATTTCGCTTTGCCGCCTCCGGTGAACCTCCGGCATCCACGATATTATCTTTTGTATCGTTTTCATTTTTTCTCATGATGCTTCCTCTTTTAATGCACAGATTCCAAACCCATTTTTATAATATTTCATCATATTCTTATGAATATGATGAAATATTATATCATATCTATTGAAGCTTTGGTATTACAATTTTCTGTCCGACAAATATGCTGTCCTCGATTGCAATATCATTAGCATCCGCGATATCCTTTGCACGTTCGGCATCTCCGTAAAAGGTAAACGCAATAGAACTTAAGGAATCTCCTTCTTGTATAATGTAATATTCCTGTGTCTGAACAGCCCCCTCATCTGCCATTACCTGCTCCGTCGCAGTTGTCACCTCCTCTGTCACATCTGCCTGTGCTTCCGTCAGTACTGTTTCTGTTGTATCCATTTCAGTAAGCTCCGGTACATCCGTCGCTGTGGACTGCGCATCCATGCCGGTCGCATATACCTCCTCCGTCGTTGCCATCGCTTCCACATAAGTATCGGCGCTGTTTGATTCCGCCGTTACTTCCAGTCGATTGATGGACACCTCCATTTCTTTCATCTTATCGTAATTGCTCACAACTGTAATTCCCATTGCCAGTAACGCCAGCACCACAAATGAGCTTGCCACATAAACAAATCCCACTCCGGACTCCTTGTGTTCCGGCAGATTGCGGTTTTTCTTCCGGAACTGCCGTACGATTTCCTCATCCTTTCTCTGAATCTCGGATTGTTCCAATGGCGCATCTCCCTTTTGCTTCATTATATAATTTTGCATAGCTTCATTTTTTTCATAATATATATAATAGCCTTTCTGCTTTACCAGGCACCCGTGCTCATACATATAAAATGCGTCCTCTGACTCAAGGGAATCCGTAACAAGCAGCACCTTGTCCTTTCCCGGGAAATTCTCCACATGCATCTTTTCAATCTTATCATTGATGGCCGTTGAAAATCCCATGCGGGACAGAAACCATCCGACAACCGCAAGTCCCGGAAAGAACTGTTTTACCTGATCGTAAATATCCGTCCACGCTTCCTGCGTAAACTCACTTTCGTCCATATCAAATTCTATATTCTGCGCATCCACGGCTCCGCTCACAAATATAACATCGCCAACCTCGCATTTTCTGCTCTCGCCAAGCAGAATCGCACCACGCGCCTGTGTACTTCCCGGCCTTGCTATGTAGCTTAAATATGTTACAACGTAATCTTCAATATATATACGCTTATGTCCATCCGGCGTTCCAATCTGACGTATATTTTTCGGCAAACGCAGACTACCATTCATACCCTGTTCCTTCTTTCCTTCTCCCGTCTGCTTTTCACTGTCTTTTTCCTTGTCCTTATCATAAATAATTTCTATCATCTATGTCACGCCTCCATATTTTGTTTTGTAGAATATAGCACGCTCATCAACTGGTTGTTCTTCGAAATGTGTCGTACAAAAAGCCTTTTCCACCGCAACTTATTTCAACAAGTTATGTTCTGCGACAGAATAGGCAATGTATTGCAACTTTGTTTATTTTTCTAACAACATGTTAATACTTTCAGCATAGATTATAAAAGGAGCAAACGTTTTTGAGGTGTTTATGAGAGGACTGTCGGAACGGCGGAAAGGAATTCAGTATTTTGATATTACAGATAGCAGCGCACACATAGAACTCGGAAAAACTCTTTTGCATTATATGCAGTCTGCCGATATCGAATCGTACACACCGATTATACTTTGCATCGGAACAGACCGGGCAACCGGTGACTGCTTAGGGCCGCTTGTCGGAGAGCAATTATTGAACTTCAGCGAAACCTTTCGGGTTATGGGATGCCTCTCCGCACCGGTACACGCACTAAACATCCGGGATGCCGTAAATGACATCCGGCATAACTACGAGCATCCGTTTGTAATTGCCGTAGATGCCTCCCTTGGTTCAAGCTCACATGTGGGGCTTGTTACGATCAACGATGGTCCGCTATGTCCGGGAAAAGGTGTACAAAAAAAATTGCCGGCAATCGGAGATATCTCCATTACCGGCATCGTAAACGTTTCAGGCGGCCACCCGGGATTGCTGCAATCTACCCGGCTGTACACGGTCATGCAGCTTGCTGACTGCATTGCAAACGCACTAAAATATTGTATTCGTTATTTGGAAGGCTTCTGACCCTTATAGATGGCAATTGCCTCTGATACGGTGTCAGCCTGCCCTTCCTCCATGATAGTTATCAAATCCTCAAGCCTGTCCTTTCTGCACAAATCCTCCCCCAGAAAAGCCGCATACTTGTTTGCCACAAGCAATAGCTGATCAGAAAACCGTTTTTCCTCTGCAGCAACCTCCCGCTCCAGATTATTCTTTTCCTCTTTCATCGCATCGAGCGCCGGCAGACGTCTGCCATTAATCTCATCCGTTATCATCTGAGTTGTCTCATCTTCAAACGTCTTTAATGCCGCCTGCTTATCGGTTCCGATTGCATCTGCTTCTTTATCTAGGCTTTCCAGCTTTTCATCATACGCTTCCAGATTATACTGGCTGTCATCCTGATCCTTGTGAATCGAATGCCGAATCGCCTCTGTCTGGCGCTGGTTTGCAATCATCTTATCCCGGATGCTCCGCGCCTGCGCAAGTTCATCCGCATGTGCGAGTTTCGTTTTGCTGTATATTGCAAAATAAATTAACAGTAAAACAATAAACGTTGCGGCAGCTACGAGCACACACCAGAACGCCATATTAATATTTTGTTTTCCATCTAAAACAAATTTCTTTACAAGCAGGGTGATAAGAGCCGGTATTCCACCAAACCCGAGCAAAAATGCCAACAACTTCGTACCTATTTCCCTGGCCGTCCTCGCATAGAACAATGCAAAATATAATTTACCTCCACAAAAAGATGGTAGATTATATTTTCTAAGAAGTGTCTGCATCTCTACCTGAAGTGCTTTATTGTTGTCACGTATATCCTTCGTCTCCTCATGGAAACGTTTATCCATACGTTCTTCTTTTTTCTTATCTCTTTTATTTGCAACCTTTTTTCTTCTGGCACGATTATCATCCAAACGGTCATCATATGTTGCCTGAATTTCCTGTCTCCGTTTTTTTATTGTAGATGCTATCTCATCTGCAATTGATTTCTCTTCTGATGCTATGTTTTTAGTCAGCTTCTTCTGTTGGGATTTCATCTGTTCAATATTAGCCGCCATGTCATCCCGCTTCATGACTTCCTCTCTGGCAACCACCAGATAATCCTGTTTTTCATTAAATACACTATCTGCCATAACTATCTCCCTTTGCTCTTACATTCGAAGAATTTTATCAGAAAATGGAACAAGCGACAATTGCCCGCAATCATCGCTTATTCATGTACTCATTTAACCGTTCACGGTCAACCTTGATACGATTGTCCATGGTCTTCATAATATCTACAATCTGATAACGGCGATATACGCCATTATTTCCTAAATCGTAAACTTTATTCGTTGAAAATCCAAGTACCACCGGACGAAGAATATTCTGTGGATTTTCTGAGATGACAAGTCCTTTCTCCCGATTTGTCAGCTCTATACACACACCCGGCGTCAAAATATTGATACTCTTGATGAGTGCCCCGACAATCTCCTCGTCAAACTCATCCTTATTTAATAGAAGATACTTTATCGCGGCAATCTCTGATGAAGCCTCTTCATTCAGCTTCATGCATGTCATCGTGTCAAACAGATTTGCAACCTTTAAAATCTTCGTGCTCTTAAGTATTTTTCCCTGCTCCGCAACGCTGCTTCCGTATTCCATACGGTGAATCTGCGCCACAATTCTTCGTACCCCACTGTCAATTCCAATCTCCGGTCTGAGCAAGCCCAGTCCGTCATTCTGTATCTTCTTTACGATAATCAGATCATTTGTATCATAGTTATCATACTTTTCCCGAACTTTATTTGGCAACAATAATTTGCCGATATCGTGCAGCAGCGCAGCAAGCACAAGCTCTTCCTGCTCCACCGGCGTATAATACACTTGGGACGAAATCAGCGCACACAAAATCGCGGTATTGATTACATGCTTATAGATATAATCTGTCGTACTGCGAAGATTTTGTGTAAATGTTATCTTGTGATCGAGTCTCCCGTAATTCGTGATGATTGCATTTGCAAGGCGTTTTAAATTCACCGGTTCTTTTCCGGCAATAATGTTGTCAAGTTCCTCACGGATACTGAACACCGCCATTGTCTGGAATCTCTCAAAATCAAGATCCTCCTCCGTCATCGGCGGAACCGGTTCTGCCGGCTCAAGAATATATAATCCAAGGAGCCCAAAGTTCTTCACACTCTCGATACCCTGAAGCGTCAGTCTTGTATTACGCTCGTACAGCAATACACCCGTCTTATTATAGATGGGCTTTGCCAAACGCATACCATATTTCAAGTCTTCCGACCTCACAAATATCATAAGGGAACCTCCTTAATAATCACAACATACATAGATGTATTTTAGCACAGAAAAACTCATAATACAATACAAAAGCGCAAAACTCCACAAAAAGCGCCTTCCGGTTTTAAATCGGAAGGCGCTGATATTTTTTACTTCTTTATTAAATGTGTCCGGTTTAATGCGCTGATTAATGCAAATGCAGAAGCGTCAATGATATCGGATTTAATTCCGGCACCCCAGACGATTCCCGGTGTTCCATCGACCTCAATACCTACATAGGCACATGCCTGGGAATCCGAACCAACCTGAAGTGCATGCTCCTCATATGTAACAAGTGAAAACCGAATGTCAAAATGCTTCATAATAGCATTGCTGATTGCATCGAGTCTTCCGTTTCCATGTCCGTGATAAACCTTCTTTACTCCATCCACAAAAATCGTAATCTCCGCATCAATTCCATCAACCTGCTTGAAATGACATTCCTGCAATTTAATTGTATAATCGCGGTTTACATATTCCTTCTGGAAGATATCAAGCACTTCCTTCGGCGTCAGCTCCTTATGCTCATGGTCAGATACACCCTTCACGGTATAACCAAGATCCTCACGCATCTTTGCCGGAAGATCAAATCCATATTTCTGCTCCAGCAAATATCCGATTCCGCCCTTTCCGGACTGGCTGTTGATACGAATCACATCACCATCGTATTTTCTTCCAACATCCTCCGGATTTAACGGCAGATACGGCACTGTCCACATACCTTCCGGATCTTCTTCCCGACACTTCATGCCCTTTGCGATGGCATCCTGATGGGATCCGGAAAAAGCTGCAAACACAAGCTGCCCGGTATATGGGGAACGCTCATACACATGCATCCGTGTCAGGCGCTCATACACTTCTGTCAAATGTGGAATATCAGACAAATCAAGCTGCGGGTCTACACCATGTGTAAACATATTCATGGCAAGCGTAATAATATCCACATTTCCGGTACGCTCTCCGTTTCCAAACAGAGTTCCTTCGATACGGTCTGCTCCGGCAAGTAAGCCAAGCTCTGCATCTGCAACACCACAGCCTCTGTCATTGTGTGGATGCAGGGAGAGAATTACATTTTCACGGTTATGCATATTTTTGCTCATATATTCAATCTGGCTTGCATATACATGTGGCAATGACATCTCAACGGTCGCCGGAAGATTGATAATCACCTTTCTGTCCTCTGTCGGCTTCCAGATATCGATTACGGCATTGCAGACTTCAAGTGCATAATCCACCTCTGTTCCGGTAAAGCTCTCCGGAGAATACTCAAACTGATAGTTGACGCCATATTCCTCCGCCAGATCATTTAAAAGCTTTGCTCCGTCCGTCGCAATCTTTAAGATTTCCTCTTTTGATTTTTTGAACACCTGTGTTCTCTGTGCATAGGATGTCGAGTTATACAAATGCACCACCGCATTTTTTGCACCCTGAACAGCCTCGAAGGTTTTCTTAATAATGTGCTCGCGGGCCTGTGTCAAAACCTGAATTGTAACATCATCCGGAATCAGATTATCTTCAATTAACGTCCGGCAGAATTTATACTCCGTCTCGGAAGCAGCAGGGAATCCAACCTCAATCTCCTTAAACCCCACGCGTACAAGCTCTTTGAAAAACTCAAGCTTCTCATCAAGACTCATCGGGATAATCAGCGCCTGATTACCATCACGAAGATCCACACTGCACCATGCAGGTGCTTTATCAATATACTCCTTGTTTACCCAGTCTGTGCTCTGTACCGGTGGCATATAATAGCCACGCTTGTAATGCTCATAATTTCTCATATTCTCTACCTCCTGCTAAATAAATGTAAAAAAATAAACCTGTGCCTCTAACATCCTTAGAGACGCAAGTTTCTTCTAATCAACCCTCACGCGGTACCACTCTAATTCATACTCTCGTATGCTCTCACAGATACGAACAACCGGACATTCCATTATATTTTATGTCTTGCTGTTTTATATCTTCCTGCAATAACGGTCAGGCTCCGTCCGGGTCTACTGATAGAAACTACCGTTCAACCGGCTACTCCAAGGCGAGTTCAAAACCTTTGGATTATCGCTTCACACCAACCAGCGACTCTCTGAAATCCTCCGCATTTCTACTATTCCTCTTCTTCGTATTTACACGCATACTTTATCACAGATTATTTTTTCGGTCAACCACATTTTTAAAAACATTGTTTAAACTCCCAATATTTTAAATTTAACTTTAAAATCCATGTGGTATTCTGTCTGTGGTTGTGATAATCTAGAATCTAAGATTATATATGCACATTATATGCGAAAGAGGAGATTGCTTATGCCACCGATTCGAAACGACTGGTCTGCCGTACTCGCACAGGAGTACAAAAAACCTTATTACAGAAAGCTATTTGATTCTGTAGGACAGGAGTATGCGACACACACGATCTATCCGCCCGGAGATGATATCTTCAACGCATTTCACCTTACACCGTTGTCAAAGGTAAAATGTGTTATCATCGGGCAGGATCCATATCACGAGCCGGAACAGGCCCACGGGCTTTGTTTTTCTGTAAAGCCGGGTGTGGAAATTCCGCCATCTCTTGTGAATATCTACAAAGAGCTGCAAACAGACCTTGGATGTTATATTCCAAACAACGGCTATCTGGTAAAATGGGCCGAACAGGGAGTACTGATGTTAAATGCCGTTTTGACAGTCCGGGCACATCAGGCAGCATCCCATCAGGGAAAAGGCTGGGAAGAATTTACCGATGCTGCGATCCGCGCTGTGAATAAGCAGAATCAGCCTATCGTATTTTTGCTTTGGGGAAGCTTCGCGCAAAAAAAAGCTGCCATGCTGGACAATCCAAACCACCTCGTATTAAAAAGCCCGCATCCATCTCCGCTTTCAGCCTACCGCGGTTTTTTCGGCTGTCATCATTTCAGCCAGGCAAATGCATTTTTGGAAAAACACGGAGTGGCACCTATCGACTGGCAGATTGAAAACATCTAAAGAAAAAGGAGCATTTTATGGAAATCTATATCGTAAGACACGGAGAAACTCTTTGGAATAAAGAAAAACGCCTACAAGGGAGAACAGATATCGACTTAAATGAAAACGGCAGGGATCTTGCACGGAAAACCGGCGAGGCTCTTATGAATACCCGGATTGACCGAATCTACTCCAGTCCTCTTATGCGTGCCCGCGAGACAGCCGAGCTTATCCGTAACGGGAGAGAAATCGAAATCGTGACAGATGACCGGTTAAAAGAGCTCTGTTTCGGAAGCTTTGAGGGTCAGGATTTTTCAAAGCTGATACGTGATGAATCACTAACCTTCCGGTACTTCTTCAAACAGCCGGAGCTTTATGTGCCATCCCCGGACGCGGAAACACTGGAGCAGCTTATCGCTCGGGCTGGCGATTTTATGCAGGAGGTAATCGAACCGCTTGCCGATCAATGTGAGCGCGTAATGATTGTTGCGCACGGAGCATTAAACAAAGGTATCATGTCCTATATCAAAGGACACGGAATCGACGCATTCTGGTCCGGCGGTCTGCAGCAAAACTGCAATGTTATCATCGTAGACTATACAGACAAGAAATATACGATTATAGATGAAACAAAATTATTTTATGAAACGTAGGCTATTTTCGTTTGACGACTAACGCCGGAACAATACCAATCAAGAACGGAATCATCCATGTAAACAGACGGTAAATGACCAATGCCGCCGTAACCGCTTCTCCATCCGGGATAATACTGCTAAAGAAAATCGCGAACACAAAATCAAGGGTCCCGACTCCGGACGGTGCAAGCATAACGCACCCAAGCATGTTACAGATTGCCATAAGGCCAAGGCATGTAAAAACGGATGCCGCATAATCGCCCGCGAAAAAGATTCCCGGAATCGCATACCAACAGGAAAACTTGAAAACATTAAGCAAAACAACTGTAAGGAACAAACCTTTGTCCTTCCACACAAGGCGCCCCTGTTCCTGCAAGTAATCAATCGATGTCTGCGCTTTATCGAGCTGTTTGTACAAACGGCTCTTTTCTTTTATAATTTTTCTTCCGAGCATCATAACAAAATCCGAAAATCGTTTGGAAACAGTGAGGATAAACAAAAACAGGCATACAAGCGAAATCACAACCGTTCCGGCAAGCATATACCATGCATATTCGCGTATTCCTGCATGTCCGCCCAAAAGAAGCATCACAAATGAAACAGTCCCCATCACACCAATCGTAATCTTCTGAAATGTGTATTGGGAAATCGCCATACCGGTTGCTGTACTGACACGAATTCCATGCAGATTATAATAGTAAAGCTGTGCAATTCCATTTGCGCTCCCAAGCGTAGCAATCCGGTAAAATGTACACATATATGCGCATGTAAGCCCTTGTCCTATGCTGAGTCTGTTATCGCAGGTTTTTGTCATTACACTAATAATCAGTCCCTCTGCAAAAAAATACAAATTTGCAAGCAGAAGACACACAACCAGTTTCCAGGCAGGTGTTACCTGAATCTCCCGAAATGCATCCTGCACCAATGTTTGATTTTTAACATACACAAACACCAGCAAACCAAGTATAATAATCCATTTTAATATACTGCTCCAAATATGTTTCTTTGTATCTGTATTCATAAATCCCCCAAAACTCGAAACTCAGGCAAACGTATTCCGCCTATCTCCAGAATAAACAATTTATTGACATTTTAGTATGAATACGTGCTTTTTGCAAGTATGCACATATTTTATCATTTGACATAAAATGAACTATAAAACAAATGTAAAAGAGGTTATAACATTGGATTCTTACCGAAATAATCGTTTTGGTGGATATACCGGCAACAACTACCGGGGCGGAACTCCCCGCTGTGTATCTGCAGACCCGCCTTGCCGAAGCCGCTGTGTGACACCAAACGAAAGTTGTTATAATACACGCAAACCGGACTGTGACAGACGACCGGATTATGACAGACGATCGGACTGCGACAGACGACCGGACTGCGACAGAAAACCGAACTGTGGCAGAAAACCAGACTGCGACAGAAAACCGGACTATAACAGGAAGCCGGACTGCGACTGTGACGACAACAACAAACATATGCAGAAGATGCGTGTTGGTATCGGTTATGTCCCAATGCAGAAATGGGGCGAAATGTATGACCCTTCCACCGCGCTTTGTCAGGGAACCGCATTCCCGGACTTAAATCTTATATTCTGTGGAGTCAGGGGGTAGCGTATGAAAGCAACAAGCAGAGCAGAATTACGCCAGTTTATCGATCAGGTGTCTTTTATGCTTGACGATATTACGCTGTTTCTGGATACACATCCGGAATGTATGGAAGCAATCGAGGCGTATAACCATTTTAAGGAGCTACGCAAAAATGCCGTGGCTGAATATGTAAAAATGTATGGTCCACTGAACCGTTATGATGTGGACACCTGCAATAGTTGGAACAAATGGCTTGAAAATCCGTGGCCATGGGAAGGAGCGTGTGGTTGTTAAATGTGGATTTATGAAAAGCGACTGCAATGTCCAGTCAATATCAAGGAAACAAATGCCAAACTGGCGCAGGCAATCATCAGTCAGTACGGCGGTCCGGATGGTGAAATGGGTGCCTCCATGCGCTATTTATCCCAACGTTACGCAATGCCTTACAAGGAATGCAAGGCCGTCCTGACCGATGTCGGCACGGAAGAGCTCGGGCACCTCGAGATTGTGGCGTCCATCATTCACCAGTTGACACGAGATCTCTCTATGGAGGAAATCAAAGCATCCGGCTTTGATAAATATTATACCGATCATACTATCGGTATCTGGCCGCAGGCAGCAGGTGGTGTTCCGTTTAACGCATGTGAATTCCAGAGCAAAGGTGATACAATTACCGATCTGTATGAAAACCTTGCCGCAGAGCAGAAAGCTCGCAGTACCTACGACAATATTCTTCGTCTGTGCAAGGACTATCCGGATGTCTACGAGCCAATCAAATTCCTGCGTGCAAGAGAAATTGTACACTTCCAGCGCTTCGGCGAAGCACTCCGTATCGTACAGGATAAACTGGATGAAAAGAATTTCTATGCATTTAACCCTGCTTTTGACAGGTCAGCCCCTTGTATCGATAAGAAAAAGTGCAACTAAAAAAATCCGGGCAAAGCCCGGATTTTTATTTTTCTAATATTTTATTGAATCGGCACAAAATCCGACGCCGGATGTTTACAGAGCGGGCAGATAAAATCGTCCGGAAGGACATCTCCCTCGTAGATGTAGCCACATACTGTACAGATAAATCCCTTCTTCGGCTTCTCGAAAGAAGCTGCTGCCGGAGATTGTTTGATGTTGGCATGATAGTATGCATAGCTTGTGGAATTGTCATTTGACAATACTTCTCCGTCCGTTACATCTGCCAGAAACAGTGTGTGTGTTCCAAGGTCGGTCTCAGAAACAACCTTGGCACTGATATATGCATTTGCCTCATCCGGCAGATAAATAATACTGTTTTTCGCACGCTTGTAGGAGATTGCTTCCAGCTTATCTACCTGTTTTCCGCTTTGGAAGCCCCAGTGCTTGTAAGTCTCAAATTTTGAATTCTCTGTCAGAATCGACACGTTGAATTCACCTGTTTCACGAATCATGTCATGCGTCAGGTTTGCTTTATTGACCGCAACAATAATCCGGTTCGGTGTCGTTGTTACCTGCATAACGGTATTAACAATACAGCCGTTATCCTTGCCGTCCATCTTTGCGGTTAAAATAAACAATCCGTACGTAAGTTTGTTCATTGCTTTTTTGTCCATTCTTTTTCCTCCCTTATTTCTTTATTATACCGTACAAACGGCTTACTATTCGTTCTTCTCAAATAAAAAAATCGATGCGACAGGATTCGAACCTGCGACCTCTGCGTCCCGAACGCAGCGCTCTACCAAGCTGAGCCACGCATCGTCTTTGTTGGACTACAATCCAACACACGAAATAATATCACACCCGTTCGAAAAAAGCAAACAGTTTTTTTATTTTTACCAACCGGCAATATGATCTCTTTTTATCGAAGCGAAAATGCGGCTTTTTGCCTTCGGAAATTCCGTTTCCATTGCATCAAGCAATTTCTTTGCACTTTCGCGTTTTGTCGCTGAATCTGCAGGACATAAATTCTTAACCACCGGCAGTTCATACCGTTTGGTAAATCCTTTAACCTCCGACTCTGTCACATAGACAAGAGGACGAATCAATGTAAGTCCCGTTTCATCCAGGTGTGTCACAGGAGAAAAAGTATGAATCCTGCCCTCAAGTGCAAGCGACATCAAAAATGTTTCTATTACATCATCCTTATGGTGCGCATATGCAATCTTATTGCACCCAAGAAGAAGGGCACGTTCATTAAACGCACCTTTCCGAAGCTTTGCACATAACGGGCACAGACTCTTTTCATTTCTTTCTGTTACAATACCATAAATATCGGTCTCTACAATTGTATACGGCACCTGCAGTTTCTCGCACAACGCCTGTACCGGCGTAAAATCCATCCCTTCGATGCCGGTATGTACCGTTATCGCCTCCATTGTAAACGGTTTCGGATAAAACTTCTGCAATCCTGCCAGCGCCAAAAGAAGAGTCAGACTGTCTTTGCCACCTGAAATACCAACCGCAATTTTATCTCCATCCTGTATCATATCATAGGCTTCGATCGCCTGTCGTACCTTACTGTACAGTTTCTGTTGTTCCATGCTTTTCTCCAAGAATTAAAAGATTTATCTCCGACATTTCCAAAAGCTGCTGATAACGGTCATTTATTTCCTGCAGTTTCTTTGTGTTTTCATCATATTTTTTCTGATCCAGAAAACGCGAGCTCTCCACAAGCTCCAAATCATGAATTCGCCTTTCGAACTCCTTCATGGCACTTTGTAATCTGGCATGTGTTTCAACCGGAACCTCAGTTCCAAACATCCGCTTACGCAATTTTTTCGTTCCATTGTATACCACAAATCCAAGTATCGTCAACAAAATTTCAAATACAAAAAGCTGTGTGATAAGCCGAAACCACGCATTCCATGCCCGTAAAAAGAATACATCAAACGGTCCAAATGTCAGGAGAATCGCCAACGTAATCGCAAGCGGCGTATCAATCCATAAAATAAATGACAATCGCCTTCGGCTATATTTTTTATCCACCTGGCTGTCCTCAAACTTAAGCTTTTCCAGATCAAACTTCAATTTATTAATATCCTCATGCAGTATATTGGTTGTTCCAGTCTGATCCGGGCATTGTTCAAGTACAGCCTGAAGTTCCTGTTGCTCCCTCTCGCAGACCGCCATTCCCTCCCGAATCTTTTTGGTCTGTTCAATCAATTGTTCCCGAACCTCACCATACGCCTGCTGCACAGCGTCTTCCGGATAAGCACGTACGGCCGTTACACAGTCCGGTTGATTCAATGCCTTCAGCATGAGTGACACATATGTTTCTTTTGCCTGTTCCTTTTCCTTTATTTGGGATGCCTCCATACGCTTCATAGCAATCCCAAGGGCATTTCCGGCATTCAGTTCATACAGAAGTTCATAATCAATCGTTTGTCTTTGTTCTTGTTTTTCTTCATATTTTCGAACAGCAATCGGAATAAACTTCACGCTTGTTATATGGCCATCCGTATATCCTCGTATAAACCCATGCTCTCCGGTTTCTTCCTCACTGATTGGTTCCAGGCTCCCCGGATAATATACATGTGCTTTCTCATACTCCTGATGGCGATGTTTATGTCCAAGCCCGACATACGCAAAATTTCTCCCATCAAAATCTTCCAGATCAAACGGATTCACCTTAGAACTGCCTCCGTGTCCGAGAAAAATACTGACTCGTCGCAAATCATGAGCGTACACACCATCAAAATCATTCCGTTCATTGAACCGGCTATATTGGCAGATTCCGTAAATATCAAGATTATATTTTTCAAAATAAAGGCTGTCTACAATTCCCTCCGCATAAGAATTCCGTTTTGGTCTTGCCTCTTCCTTCACATGATTATGAATTTCTTCGCAATTAAGCAGATAGGTTCTCGATACAAACTCATAAGTCCACAGTGCGCAGTCCCGTTCCAGACAATCGCACTCGCCCGTCACATAGAGAATATCCGTATGATCAAGTCTTGCAAGCTCTGTATCCACAAATGTAAGATCTTCAGCAGAGGGAACATGATCAAACAAATCTCCGGTTATAAATATCATATCTACTGGATTTATCTCCAAATAATCGACAAAATTCAAAAATCCGTCATACAATTCCGGCGTCTCATGTTTCTTCCCCAGATGAACATCTGCAATATGTGCAAACCTCATAACTGTCTCCCCTTTTCCTTCTTACAGTATTAGCCTTTCACAGAGTAAATACCATTACATAGTTTACCACAGCTCATTCCAACCCGCGACAATTATTTTTTACTTTTTCGCCATGTAGCTTTTTTCGATTGTTTTACTTGGTTCTTTATAGTATAATTGACATATTACGTAATATGTGAAGGGACTATCAGACATGTCAGAAAATGCATTATTGATTGCAAACTCTGCATCAATGATTGATCATTTTAATAAAGATAATATCCGAATTCTGCAGGATATGGGATATCATATCACAGTTGCTGCGAATTTTAAAGAAGGCAACTCCAGCACAAAAGAGCGCATCGATGCTTTTTCACAGGAGCTTGCCAGACAGGGAATTGATATTATCGATTTACCGATTCCACGCTCCGTTACCCAGATTGGAAAAACGTTAAAATCGATATCCATCTTGCGCAGATACATGAAAAAACATCCATGCAGAATCGTGCATACCCAAACGCCATTTGGCGGTGTTGTCGGTCGCCTTGCAGCTAAGAAAGCCCGCAGACAGGGTGTTTCCAAAGTAATTTACTTTGTACATGGATTTCATTTCTTCCATGGCGCCGGAATCAAGAATTACTTGTTATATTATAACATTGAAAAAATCCTCTCCCATTACACGGATTGCCTGATTACATTAAATAATGAGGATTTCACGGCAGCAAAGGAGAAATTTCATCATCCGAACGTGCGTTACGTTGCAGGAGTCGGAGTTGATACTGATGCAATTGCATCCCACCCGGTCGATAAAGCGTCTGTTCGAAAACGATTCCACATTCCTTCGGACAAGCGCATCATCCTCACAGTTGCAGAACTTATCCACCGAAAAAACGTTGAGGGTTGCATTCGTGCATTTGCACAGACAAACCGCACAGATGCCGTTTTAGTCATATGCGGAAAGGGAATTCTTTGGGATAGTCTGAAGGAACTCTGCGACACCCTCAATGTGCGTGACAGCGTACTGTTTGCCGGCTACAGAACCGATGTGCTTGACTTGTATCGCACGGCCGATTTATTTTTATTTACAAGCTATCAGGAGGGACTTCCGGTGGCTGTCATGCAGGCGATGGCAGCAGGGCTCCCGATCATCGCATCCGATATCCGAGGAAACCGCGACCTGCTGGCGCAGAAACCGGATGGGCCATGTGCCGGCTGTCTTCTGCCGGTTACAGACACGGATGCATTTGCATCTAAAATATGTGAAATACTTGATAACCAATCACTGGCACAGGCACTTGGTATGGAAAACTATCGTATGTGTAAACAGTATTTTGACATCCGCATTGTGCATGATGCCATGTCCAAAATCTACCATGAACTTGACAGGTAAAGGAGAATATCTATGTATACAGTCCAGGTATTGCTTTCAACCTACAATGGCGAAGCCTATATTAAAGAACAGTTAGACAGCATCTTAAACCAGGAGGGCGTCTCTGTCCGCCTGCTCGTCCGCGATGACGGCTCCACGGATTCAACGAAGGATATTCTGCGTGCTTACGGGGCGCTGCACAAGAACATACGCTACATATATGGAGAAAACGCAGGTGTTACCGCTTCCTTTTTCCGGTTATTCGAGCTGTCAGACAAAACCGTTGATTTTTATGCACTCGCAGATCAGGATGATGTGTGGGATGCAGACAAATTAAAAATTGCATGCGAAAAGCTTGAAGAGATGCGAAGCGAACATCCGATTGCCATACAGGAAGACAGCAACCAAAATAATAATAATAATAATAATAATAATAACAAGAGCAATAAGAAAAAGAATAATCGCAAAAAGAAAAACAAGCAGCCGGAATATGATGCAGGTTCATTTCCGATTCCCCTGCTCTATTGCAGCGATGCATTAAACACCGACGAAAATTTATGTCCGCTTCCGGACCGGATGCAGACCATTGGTCAGACACGGGTTCCTGATTTCCGAAATGCATTAATTGAAAATATTGCCAGAGGGGCAAGCATCGTCTTTAACAAGGCATTAATGTCCTATGTAAGAATCAGCATGCCGCAAAATATTTACATGCACGACTGGTGGCTGTATCTTGTCGCAAGCTGCTTTGGAGATGTGTACTATGACAGTGAAGCGCATTACAAATACCGGCAGCATGCCGGCAATGCACTCGGCGCGGCTGCACCATCCGGCATATCCAAGCTTTCCCGCAGACTCCGCCAGAGCAGAACAAATGGCGGGCATGTGTCAAAACAGGCGGAAGCATTTGCCCGTATTTACCGCGTCCCGGAGGATAAACAGCTCTACCTGAACATTTTGACCAAGTATCAGGATGTGAAAAAATATCGGAAAATGGGTATTTCCGGCAAATATCTGTTCCGACAGGACAAAAAAGATAATCGAATATTTAAACTTATGTTTTATTCGAATCATTTATGATTGACTTCGTTTTCCTTTTAATTTATAATGATTTTTGTGTTTTTCTAAAGTTGAAACGCTAAATCAAGAAGAATTATACGGGAAAAGAGGAAAATGATATGGCAGTAAAGTACATCTTTGTAACCGGTGGTGTCGTGTCGGGACTTGGAAAGGGTATAACCGCTGCATCCCTTGGCCGTCTGCTCAAAGCACGCGGCTATAAGGTAATCAGCCAGAAATTTGATCCATATGTCAATATGGATCCGGGAACCATGAATCCAATCCAGCACGGCGAAGTATTTGTAACAGATGACGGTGCCGAAACCGATCTGGATTTGGGACACTATGAACGTTTTATCGATGAAAGTCTGAACAAGGGCTCCAATGTGACAACCGGAAAGGTCTACTGGAGTATCCTGAATAAAGAACGCCGCGGTGATTTTGGCGGTCACACCGTACAGATTATTCCGCACATCACAAATGAAATCAAAGATCGCTTTTACCGAAATCCGGATGCTAAGGAAACAGAGATCGCGATTATCGAGGTCGGAGGAACAGTCGGCGATATCGAAAGCCAGCCATATATGGAAGCCATCCGCCAGTTTCAGCTCGATGTCGGACGTGAAAACTGTATCATGATTCACGTCACACTGATTCCATATTTAAAATCATCCGGCGAGCTTAAAACAAAACCGACACAGGCAAGTGTCAAAAACTGCCAGTCACTTGGTATTCAGCCGGACATCCTTGTCTGCCGTTCCGACCTTCCACTCGACAAAGCAATTAAGGATAAAATCGCCGGTTTCTGTAATGTTCCAAGCGAATGTGTCATTCAGAATCTCGACGTCGAAGTTTTATATGAAGTTGTACTTGCCATGGAACACGAGAAACTGGCAGATGTTGCCTGCAAATGTCTCCATATTCCATGTCCTGAGCCAAATCTGGACGATTGGATTGCCATGGTAGACAACTGGAAGCACCCGCAAAAGAAAGTGAGAATCGCACTTGTCGGCAAGTATGTTTCGCTCCACGATGCCTATATATCCGTTGTGGAATCTTTAAAGCATGCCGGCGTTGCGCATCGTGCCGATGTTGAAATCAAGTGGGTCGATTCCGAGCTTGTCACCCGTGACAATGTCGCCGAAATACTCGGCGATGTATCCGGTATTCTTGTACCGGGCGGCTTTGGTGACCGCGGAATTGAAGGCATGATTGAAGCGATTCGCTATGCAAGAGAAAACAAGATCGCATATCTTGGCCTCTGCCTTGGTATGCAGCTTACAATCGTTGAATTCGTACGGAATGTAGTCGGATATCCGGACGCAAACAGCTCCGAATTCAACCCAAGTTCAAGCCATCAGGTAATTCATATCATGCCGGATCAAAATGGCGTAACCGACCTCGGCGGCACGTTGCGTCTCGGTGCTTACCCTTGTGTGCTTGACAGGAATTCAAAAGCATATCAGCTCTATGGGACAGACCACATCGAAGAACGGCACAGACATCGTTACGAAGTAAATAATGACTATCGTAATATTCTGACCGAACACGGCATGCTGCTTTCCGGCTTATCCCCGGATGGCCATATCGTGGAAATGATTGAATTGCCGGATCATCCATGGTTCATCGGTACGCAGGCACACCCGGAGTTTAAGAGTCGACCAAACAAAGCTCATCCTCTCTTCCTTGGATTTGTGGGAGCTGCCATTGAATCTGCTGAAAAGAACAAGCAATAAAAATATGCCGCCGGAAAAATCACGTAAGAAAAAAGGAATGACAAAACATGAGACTATCCAGCTGGCTAAAAAACCACAATCACATTTGGACCTTGTTATACGGATTGATTTATCTTCCATGGTTTCTATGGTTGGAGCAGCATGTAACAAGTGATTTTACACTTATATCCATGCCGCTTGATTACAAAATTCCTTTTTGTGAGTATTTCATCATTCCATATTACCTGTGGTTTTTATTTGTTCCGGCTGTTATGGCTTATGAATTCTTCTATTCAAAGCGTGAATATTATCAGTGCTGTGCATTATTATTTACCGGCATGACTGTCTTTTTGATTATCTGTACGGTCTGGCCAAACGGACTGAATCTACGCCAGGATATTTCATACCGAGACAATTTCTGCGCACAGCTTGTTCAGGGCCTATACAAGACAGACACAAGCACCAATGTCTTTCCGAGCATGCACGTATTTAATACACTCGGCTGTCTGATTGCCCTGTATACAAGTAAGGGCATGAAAGGTCGATACGGCATCAAAACAGCAGCTACAATACTCGGCATCCTGATTATACTTGCAACTGTCTTTTTAAAGCAGCATTCCGTATGGGATGTCATCGGGGCATTTGCACTTGCGCTAATTCTTTATCTGATTGTATATATTCCGAAATGGGGAAAGAAAAGCAGGCAACCGTAAGATTGCCTGCTCTTTTTATAACTATTTTTCTAGTTGAATCCAAACAGCTTCTGAAAAACCCGATATCCGGTTCTTCCAAACCATCTCCCCGGAACGCCCGGAAGATTGTATGTAACACCAAAAACTGTTTTTCGTAATTGTTTGTATAACTCTGCATCCGTATCCTTCAAATACTTCCACAGTTCCTTTTTCTTTTTATAGAGTTCCTTGTCCTTCGAAACAACACAAATGCTTGATGCCACGCACATCATCATATCGAGATACTGAAACAAAAACCGATACAACTGTGGTGAGAGTTCCTGCCGATGTTCACTGAAAAATGCAATTAATGTCCGATTGACATACAATTGCTGATCAATCCGCTTCATCATAGTCTTTTCATTTACCGACTGTCCTTCTCTTCCGATGTAGTAATGATAAAGGTCCACATTCAGATACATCAGTTTTTTGACATGTATCATCGGCTGAAACACATAGAGATTGTCCACATAAAATGTATGCTTTGGAAGCACAAGTCCGCTGTCCCTCAAAACCTGTGTACGGTATATCACAGAATGCATCAGCACGTACTGAAATTTATTAAACCGGATACGGCTGTCCTCCCAACCGATGATCCGTTTTTCCGGCAATGCGCCATGATACCGCATGACCCTCTTCTTCCGTCTGTCCGTTTTATCATAGATATAGTTGGACAGCAACATATCAAGGTCCTTTTCATCCTTCACGACACTCTTCAAAACCTTTAATACATTCTTATAGGCTTCCCGGTCAAGCCAGTCATCACTGTCCACAACCTTGAAATAAACACCGCTAGCATTTGCGATACCCGTATTTACAGCATCTCCATGCCCACCATTTTCTTTGTGGATTGCACGCACAATCGTTGGATATTTTTCCGCATATTCATCTGCAATCTGTCCGGTTTTATCCGTGGAGCCATCATCCACAATCAGAATCTCAACATCCTCGCCACCAATCAGGGCGCAGTCTATGCATTTCTTCATGTAATCCTGTGAATTATAACAGGGAATCGTGATTGTTAATATCTTCTTCATATATTACTTTATAACCTTAATCCAGCCTTCCGGTGCCTCGATACGACCCATCTGAATACCTGTAAGTGTGTCATACAATTTCTTTGTTACAGGTCCCATCTCATCCATTCCGCTTGGGAAGCAGATCTCATTTCCATGGTCAACAATCTTTCCAACCGGAGAGATAACCGCTGCCGTACCACAAAGGCCACACTCTGCAAAATCCTTTACCTCATCAAAATATACTTCTCTGTGTTCCACAGTCATGCCAAGATATTTCTCAGCAACAACCATCAGAGAACGACGTGTGATAGAAGGAAGGATACTGTCAGACTTCGGTGTAACAAGCTTGCCATCCTTTGTGATGAAGATAAAGTTTGCGCCACCGGTCTCCTCTACCTTTGTACGGGTTGCTGCATCGAGATACATATTCTCCGAATAACCCTGATTATGCGCATCTACAATCGCATGCAGGCTCATCGCATAGTTCAGTCCCGCCTTGATGTGTCCGGTACCATGAGGTGCTGCACGGTCAAAATCACTGACACGAATTACAATCGGCTTTGCACCTCCCTTAAAGTATGGACCAACCGGTGTACAGAATACACGGAACTGATACTCATCTGCCGGCTTTACACCGATAACGGCATTGCTTCCAAACATATATGGACGAATATATAATGTCGCACCGGAACCATATGGTGGTACCCAGTCGATATTCGCCTCGATTGTCTTCACAATCGCATCCACCCATTTATCCTCCGGATAAACAGGCATCTCAAGACGTTTACACGTGTCTGCCATACGCTGCGCATTTAAATCCGGGCGGAAGGTAACGATATGACCGTCCTCAGTTGTATATGCCTTCAGGCCCTCGAAACAGGTCTGCGCATACTGAAGGACACACGCACACTCGCTGATTGTGACAGTTGCATCCTCGGTCAAAACGCCTTCATCCCATGCACCATCTTTGTAATTTGATACAAAACGTTTGTCTGTCTGCACATAGCCAAAGCCAAGTGAAGACCAATCCATATTTTTACTCATAGTCTCTTACTCCCTTTCCCTTATGAATCATACTACATATATCTGCTGTCCTATATTTTACCACGCATGTACGATTATGCAAGAAAAAAATAGGGAATTCTTAGGTTTTATCAATTACTTTTTCTTTATGGCAACCGCCTCAATTTCAATCTTTACATCCTTCGGAAGTCTCGCTACCTCCACACAGGAACGAGCCGGACAATCGCCTTTAAAAAATTCGGCATATACTTCATTGACGGCTGCAAAATCATTCATGTCCTTGATAAAAACAGTGGTCTTCACAACCAGGTCTGCATCGCTTCCCGCTTCCTTCAGCAAAGCAACCAGATTACCGATTGCCTGCTTTGCCTGTGCCTTAATATCGCCGGTTTCAAGCTCTCCGGTCTCCGGAATAATCGGAATCATGCCGGATGTATAAATCATATCTCCCACTACAATTGCCTGTGAGTACGGGCCGATTGCTGCCGGCGCCTTTGGTGTCTGAATAACTGTCTTCATAATATTGTACCTCCATAAATTTATTATTTTATTATCTCGATTGTTTTTTCGGTTATACGAATTTTTCCTTCTTTCAGGAGTCGGCCGCATGCACGTTTAAACGCATTTTTACTTAAGCCGAATTCTTTCTTTATACGGTCTGCATCCGCTTTATCCGTAAATGGAAGCACACCCTTGTAGCTCTTGATGACCGCGTAGACCATCTCACTGTCCTCCTCCATCTGCGCATACGCAAGCTTACGAATTGCCAGATCCGCTTTTCCGTCCGGACGGATTTTGACGATTCTTCCATGTACCGTATCTCCCACGCGAACCGGTGTATAAAGCTCGCTCGCATAAATGAGCCCCGGATATTTGTCATCGATTGCAACAAACGCTCCGAAGTCTTTCTTATATTCATATACAGTTCCTGTAAATTCCTGTCCTTCCTCGTATCCGGTTATCGGGAAAAGCTCTTTTCCTACCTTCATGGACATACACAATCTTCCGGAGCGGTCCACATACATACGAACCAGATAAGATTTTCCAACCTCCACCTTTGCTGTCTGCTCCTTAAACGGAAGCAGTACATCCCGCTCTAATCCGCAATCCACAAACGCGCCAAGGTCTGTCACACTTTTTACCTGAAGCTTTTTTATCTCTCCAACCGTAATAAGCGGTGTATTTGTCGTCGCAATCAGGCGGTCCTGCGAATCCCGATAGACAAACACCCGCAGAACATCTCCCGCCTTCGTTCCCTCCGGCACCTGCTTGCGCGGCAGTAAAATCGTGTCTGCGGTTGCACTTCCCTTTTCACCAAGATAAATTCCAAAATCTTTTGAACGTATCACCTGTAGTTCGTTCCAGCTTCCAATTTCTATCATATCGTCCTGCTTTCTTTTCCGGTTTTCATAAACCTGCTACATTCTAAAATAGACCACCGGATACGTGGTCTATTTTTTCTTTTCCTTATTAAGCTTCAATACCTTATTTTTGATAAATGTTGTCTCCGTCTCATCCGCCTTTTCAAATCCAAGCTCCGTAAGAACCTCCGGGGAATTTGTAAGTGAAAAAACAGACATGCCCTTTTCATTCATCTTATCTTTATATCCGTTAAACACATCTACAACCGCATAAACATCCTTTGTTCTCCGGTCCGGACTCGGTATGACATTTCGTATACACCAGGAATGGAACTCACTGTTCTTCTCCGGTATCGTATCACTTTTTTCCTTCTTCACATATATGCTTTCTGTATCGCAGATGGCCCACGGAACCACATATATAATGTTACTCATTCCTTTACTCCTTTACCTTTGGAACTCCACATCATCTATCTGAACGTAACGATTTCAACGTATGCAATCATATAGTATTTGTTTCCGTTTGTCAAACAATTATTATCCATTTTACGTATGATTGCAAGAGATTTTCATACATTTTTCGACATTTTTTCCATTGCCTTTTGTTTTAGCTTGACATCTTGCAAAAAAGCGCCCAAAATTACAGTATCAAATTATAGATCTGGAGGCAGATATGAATATCTTAGTAATTGGAGGAAGCTATTTTCTCGGGAAATGTTTTGTCGACATGGCAGCTGAAAACCACAATGTCCATGTTATAAATCGTGGTACGCGTCCGCTTCACGATACCCGCATAACGACATACCGAATGGACCGCCATGACGCAGCCGGTCTGTCCACAGTAAAGGAGCCTCATTTCGACGTGATCGTAGATTTCTGTGGGTATCAGCCGGGGGATATCCGCTTTCTTCTTACGCATCTTGCTGCCACCTGTGACCAGTATATTTTTATCAGCACCTGCGATGTATATGAAAGAAACACCATGCAATATATGGACGAGAACAGCGCATTTGAAACCCGCACATTCGGCGGGGAAGCAGGCGATTATATAAATGGAAAGGTTGCTCTTGAACAGGAGCTCAATGATTGCTGCAAAAAGCGAGGTATCGCATACACGTCCTTTCGGCCTGCCTTTATATATGGCCCTGATAATTATGCTCCCCGGGAAGGAATCTATTTTCGGTGGATCACAAGTGCCGGACAAATCATCCAGCCTTCCGATGCAACCGGTGAATTCCAGATGGTGTATGTAAAGGATGTTGCTACTGCCATATTATCGGCCTGTCGCAATCCGGTTGCTTACAACAAAGCCTATAACCTCTGCAATCCGGAAATGCTAAACTATTCTTCTTTTGCAGACATACTTGCCCGGGCAACCAATATCCCGTTTGAAAAAGCCGAAGTATCCGTACAGGATATCATGAGCAAAGGCATTCCCCTGCCCTTCCCACTCCTGAAGGAAGAATCCCAGTATTACAAAGGGGATCAGGCAAAGGAGCTTGGAATTACCTATACTCCGATTGTTACCGGCATGGCCGAAACATTTGAGGCTTATACACAGACAAATTAAATCTGTGAATTTGTCTGAAATTTTTTTGATTCCCACAAGAAACCGCTTGACAGAAATGCACAGATGGGTTAGAATATCATCTGTTGTGAGAAACACAGCAAACATGCGGTTGTAGCTCAGCTGGATAGAGCACTTGGCTACGGACCAAGGTGTCGGGAGTTCGAAT
>JBJEMZ010000242.1:18555-24629 GCA_051879935.1 Wujia sp. | reverse complement strand
CAGATAAACGGAGGGTGAGTATGGATATTTGGATTACACTTGGAATTGGGGAGACAAAGGATAAAGAAGCGATAAAGAATGCTTACAGGATGAAGCTTACGACCGTGAATCCGGAAGATGATCCGGATGGATTTATGCGGCTTCGGGAAGCTTATGACGAGGCTGTCAGACTGGCGGAGGAAACAGAGTCAGAAGCTGTACCGGAGGAAACACTTACCGGAGTGGAACTTGCGGTAGATGAAATCTATCAGGATTTTAATAAAAGAATCGATGTGAGCTGTTGGGAGACGCTTTTTGCGTCCGATTATTTTACTTCCCTTGAACAATCATCCGAGTCCTTTGAGAAGCTGCTCGTCTATGTGATGGATCATTATCGCCTGCCGGGAAAGGTGTTCCGGCTGATCGTTGAGACATTTGATATCGAGGAAAGAAGAGTGGAGCTTGGCGAGTTGTTTCCGGATGATTTCTTAAGCTATATGATTAGCAATGCCAAGTATGAGGATATTATAAATTACTACATATTTGAGGGAGATCTTTCCTGTGCGGATGAATTTATCGATACGTATTATGCGCTTAGAAGGTTAATCCTGCAAAAACAATATAGCGAAACGGCAGGGTATTTTGAGAAGCTTGAAAGTATGCCGGTGTGCCATCCGTATGTGGCTGTGCTTAAAATCCAGATGGAGCTTCTTGCTACCCGGGAGAAGTATGAGGAAGACAATATTATTTTCCGGGGTGAAGATGCGGAAAAAATGAATGCATATAAGGGGGAGATTGCCGAGCTTGTGAAGCGGTATCCCGAAGACAATAATATACTTGATCTGCAGGGAGATCTGGAATTATATACAGGCAATTATGATGCGGCAAAGGATATATTTGAACATATATTGAAGAATGATTCTATGAGCGTGAATGCCATGGATAAGCTTGCAGACCTAAACTACAGACAGGGGAATTTTGAGGCGTCTCGGGATATGTATATGGAGCTTGTACAGCTAAATCCATACGACGGACACGCGAGATCCGGCATGTACCGGGCGAACCTTGCGTTTATTGAAGAAGGACAGAAATGGGTTGCCGACCATCCGGACGACCACAATATGAAGCAGGAGATGGCATGGTCCTGTTATCAAAATTACATGTACGGGGATGGTATTGCGATTCTTGATACATTTGAACCGACGTTGGATGAATGCTTCAAATACTATAATGTAAAGGGACGCATGTATATTGAGGCAAAGCAATACGAGAAGGCGCTTGACTGCTTCTTAAAGTGGAAACAGGCGGTTGAAATACTGATGAAGACGGATAACCCGAGCGAGGAAGACTATGGCAAGATCAAGAGGTATCCGTATATCAAGAGCTTGATCGGCGATTGCTATAATAACCTTGGAAACTATGAGGAATCACTCGCAATTTTACAGGATGCGCTCGAAGCAGATTATGATGAGAAACCATACACGTATGAAATACTCTGCGAACTCTTGTATAAGATGGAGCGGTATGATGAATGTATCAGACAGTGTGATGCTGCACTCACAATACAGCCGGAAAATCATATGTTTTATATGTGTAAGGCGAAGGCCTGCTTTGAGCAGGAATATCTCCGGGAGTCGCTTACGGCATGTGACCGGGCAATCGGGATATTTCCGTACGCGCTGGATGCGTATGTGTATAAGATTAAAGTCTTTCAGTGGGTACAACAGTATGATGACGCAGAGACTGTCATTGGACAATATCGGGAGCTGGTGCCGGCAAGCGATACGATGAAATACTATGAAGCGCTGAATAATAAGTACAGCGGGGAAGCAGAGAAAGCGCAGGAGATGCTTGAGGAATTAAGAGCGTCTTACAATGCAGAAGAGAGTGACCTGGAGGATTATGCGGAGGCGCTCTGCCTGCTTGCAGATATCTATGACGATTATGATGATTACGAGATGCGGAAAAAGGCGATCGATGTCTATCACGAGGTGCTTACAGTGAAACCGGATCATCCGTATGTGCACGGATATCTCGGCTATATGCACCGGATGAATTTCGAATATAAGTCCTCCATAAAGGAATGTAGTAAGCAGATTGAAATCAAGCCTTATCCAAATGTGCTTTTGAACCGTGCGATGGCGTATAAGCGTCTGAATCGTTATAAGGAGGCAAGGGAGGATTTAACGGCGGTTTTGGAAATGGAGCCGGACCGATTGTTCTGCTACAATCAGCTTGGACAGATCTATTATATAGAAAAGGATTTTGAGCAGGCGATTATGTGGTATGAGAAGGGAATTGCCCGTGCGGATGACGCGGAGGAAGCAGGTATTGGACAAAAGCTTGAGATGATTCGGTGGAATGCAAGGGCACTTGCGTGTCTTTCCCACTATGAGGAATCCGTACGGCTGATGCAGGAGACGCTTGATACATATGGAGATGAAAAGGATTATGAGGTAAGATATGAGCTTGCCTTAACCTATACTAGATTGGATAGATTTGACCTTGCCAGAAAGGTGTTGGAGGAGTATATTCAAAGTGGTGACAATGAAGATGAAAAATTCTGGTATATGAGTCTTTTGATGGAGCTTACCGGTGAGGAGGGTTGTCTCGATGAGTCAAGGCAGTTGTATCACCGGGCGGCAGCATTAAAGCCGGACAATAAAAAGATTCATGGCCTGATGGGCAGAATCCTTGCCATGAACAAGTGTTACGAGGAGGCAAGATATGCATTTTTCCACGCACTTGACGAGGAAGCGCAGGGCTCGAATGATTATACTTGTGAGTATCTGGAGATGGTGAGTCTGTGTGAGGGAACGATACCGGAAGAATTAGGAGCGCTTGTCGAACAGGCAAAGAAGAGCGTGCTTTGTAACAAGAATCCAAAGCAGTACATCAAATATGCAAGATTATACAGAGCACTTCGGGACTACGATACGGCACTGAAATGGATTCGGGATGCTATCGACGCAGATGCATGCTTTGGCTGTGGATATGGCGGTTGTGAAGAGGGTTACTATGAGCTGGGGATCACCTATCAGCGGATGGGGGATATGGAGAAAGCGAAGGAAGCATTCGAAAAGGCAATCGAGATTCACGGACATTGTGGCATGTATGATGTGAAGCTTGCGGAGTGCAGTGGAAATTAAGCCTGTGGAAAAAAGAAAAAATGGTGAAAGAGGGGTTGTAGATGAAATTACATGCGAGAAATAAGAGGCGACAACTATTGTTTGTATTGGCTATGGGGATATCCATGTTAGCCAGTACAATCTATGCGTTTTTGAATCCGAATAACAATCTGGTAGCTGTTGCTGCCACAGACGGAGTGGCGGCACCGGTCCAATCTGCAAAGGGATTTGTCGATAAGATTTATGTGCCAGATACATATGTGGAGGATACGGATTATCTGAATAAAGTAGCCGTTATGCTGCCCATGGATATCCGGTTGACAAATGAGAATAGCGAGGCAGCAGTGATTAATGCCAAAGGCACATGGACACTTGATACCGCTACCAGCTGTTTCGTGAACTATGCAGATGCTTCTGATTTGCCGGCTAATATGACAGATGCAAACGGTAAGCTAAGCAAAATTACGATACCATACAGTTCGACAACCAGTCAATACGCGAGCTGTAGCTTTAGCATTCCGGCATCCAAACCGGGTGGAAGTACGCGGCTTTCCGTAAGACATGAACCTATTAAAACTGCGACTCCTACTCCAATAACAAAGGCGTATCGGTTTGCGGAGTCCGGGGAAGGAAGTCTTCGCTTTGACTCAGAGGTGGACGCTCCGACTACTGACTCCGGCACTCGTTATCATTATTATGATATGACGAATGTAACTCTGGCTGATTCAGGAGAATATATCGGTATGTATTATCCCGGTTCATCTCTGTCATACGCATATTTTGGTGCACCTGTTACCTTTGAGGTTCGTACGACCGGCAAGGTGACCTCGGCCTGTGGTGATTGCGGCAAGGTTTATATTTCGTCGTATATGAATACTACGGAACAGCTCGAGAAGATTGCGAAGATGTTACCGAAAAACGGTTATATAACCTCTGATATCGGGGATGTTGCATCTATCCAGTATGACGGAGCGTGGACATTGGATGAAGCAAATAAATGCTTTGTAAATCATATGAGTGCAGAAAATCTTCCTCTGTACACCGATATTATGACAGATCCGGATAATGTTTTGTCTGAGGTGACAATCCCTTATGCAGTTAATTCAGATTGTACCGATGGTTTATTCAATGTGTCTTTTCCAAGCAATGCCGTAAAAACGGGCAGTCAGGTAAAGGTAGATGTATCCAAAAAAAATAGCAGCTTTGATACGACGAAGGTATATCAGTTTACAGATGAGAACCGGACCTGTACGCTTCGATTTGATTCGGATTCTTCGGAGGTGGACAAAACTTCAACGGACTATCATCATTATTACAACATTTATCCGGCAGAAGAGACGGACACGGGAGATTATATTGCAATTGCATACGACAGCTCTACAGAGAAAACAGCAAGATATTATTATGTGTCGAAAGCTCCGGTTTCCTTTGAAGTTCGAACAACCGGTAAGGTGACTGCAGTTTACGGACCGGCAAACAAACTATATGTTTCACCGCAAATGGCGGACAGCAGCCATTTGGCAGCCATTGCGGCAGCGATTCCGCGAGTTGCCACAATCAAGACGGATTTGGGGGATTTCTATGAGATTTCGACTAGGGGTGCATGGAGCCTGGATGTGGAAAATACAGCATATGCGAATCAGGCGGATGCAGCTGCATTGCCGGCGGACGTGATTGATCCGGATCATGTATTAGATAATACGATAAAAATGTCATACATAACTACAAGCGCTTCACCGAACCGTACGCAGCTGTCTTCTGACAAGACATCGACAGAGATTGGAGGAACGATTACATTTACGGTAAATGGATCCTATTCAGGCTGTAACCGTGCATCTATCGGTCATATTAAAGAGGACGGAACCATTGCTTACTATGATAAAGATTCCAGCCAGTTCGTAAGCTCGACGACAAATACTGCAACATATGCTTTGAATAATCTGCAGGTAGCGGATTCCGGCGATTACTATGCGGTTGTCTATAATCCGGATACAGCCATAGCCTCTCGAAACGCATATGCAGTCGGAAATGTATTGACTATAGATGTGTACAATAATAGCAGTACAGCGAAGAATGTATCTGCAATGTATGGACCATTCAGCCGACTTTATGTATATTCATCCTTCACACAGGCGGATTACGAAAAGCTTGCAGCGACACTTCCAAAGACCGTTTACCTTTCTCTGGAAACAGGGGATGTGGTGACTGTGGATGCCGCAGGAAGCTGGACATACAATGCCACAAATAACTGTTTTGAGAATACTGTGGATAAGACATCCGTCCCGTCTGATGTACAAGATCCGAATAGTAGGTTGAATCAGAAGGTTACAGTACCGTGTACTTCTTATACAGCAGCTAACACCTATACATTGGCTTTTGAAGATGAACAGCCTGATTTTGGAGGAGATACGAAATTAACCGTAAGAAGAAATTCAAGCGACTACGAAACTGCGAGAGTTTATAAATTCAAGGAGGGAAATAGTTCTGAGGCAGAGCTCTGTTATGGAACAGAGATTTCATCAGAGTATGATACCGCGAACTCTACCGCTCTTGTTGATGTGTATAATATTCACAATGTAGATGCAGACGACGCAGGGGAATATATGGCAGTTTTCTTCCACAATGCAACGAATCCGGCTGAGAGAACTGCGTATGCATCATCCAAAACGGCAACCCTGAAGGTTGCGCATGACTATGAACCATCCTATGTATGGGGTGAGAATAACACGACATGTACGATGAAGCTTACCTGTAAGGACAATGCCACACATGTGGTAAATGATCTGGCTATGTCTGTTTCCTCCGTTGTAAGTAAGGAAGCTCAATGTGAGGTTATGGGCGAGACAACCTATACAGCGACCTGTACCTATGAGGGCAAGGAGTATAAAACTACCAAAACCATTGCGAATATCCCGGTTAAGGGTCACAGCTATGAGCCAGAATATATGTGGAACACAGAAGCAGGAA
>JBJEMZ010000242.1:7744-18455 GCA_051879935.1 Wujia sp. | reverse complement strand
TACACCGGGGCGACCTGCTGTACGTTGTGTGATACGGTATTGGTTGAGGGTACAAGTCTTCCGCTTGATCCTGATGCCCATCTGGAAGCTGCAGTAGTCACGGATGCAGCCGTTGAAGCAACCTGTACAAAGACAGGACTTACAGAGGGCAGCCATTGCGGCGATTGTGGATTTGTTTATGTGAAGCAGAATACGACGGAAAAGAAAGCCCATTCGTATACGAGAAAGAGTGTAAACTCGAATACGTTGAAGAGTGCAGCCACATCAGAGTCACCGGCACAGTATTACTACACCTGCGCATATTGTGACGCGGTGGATAAGTCTTCCGGAGCAGCAACATTTACATATGGAGATGCGCTTACCGGAGAGTATCCAGCCATCAATGTTTTATATAAGACGCATGTTCAGACCTTTGGCTGGCAGGATTATGTGTCAAACGGAACTATGTCCGGTACTTCGGGCAAGGCAAAGAGACTGGAAGGAATCAACATCAAGGTTGAGTCTGCAGAAGCGGGCAAAAATGTAAATCTTGGCATCCAATATACGACGCATTGCCAGACTTATGGCTGGCTTCCGTGGTCCGCAAACAATGATATGAACGGAACCGAGGGAGAGGCAAAGCGACTGGAAGCAATCATGATTCAGCTCACCGGTGCAGATAAGGATCAGTATGATGTATATTACCGTGTGCATGCACAGTCCTACGGCTGGCTTGGCTGGGCGAAGAACGGCGCACCGGCAGGAACTGCAGGCTATGGAAAGAGACTGGAAGGAATCCAGATTGTAGTTTTGAAGAAGGGGCAGGCGGCTCCGGGAGTGAATTACAAGGGCGTAAATGGAACCAATGCCAATTACCCAAATGCGAAAGCCTTTTATGCGAAGGCGGGACAGTCACCAATCGTGAATTATCCGTCAACGAATAACTTAAATCCGGTTGTGCCGGGCGAAGAGAATGTGACGGTCGCTTATCGTACGCATGTCCAAAGCTTTGGCTGGCAGGGATGGAAATTTAACGGACAGATGTCCGGAACATCCGGAATGGCCAAGCGTCTTGAGGGAATTGAGATAAAACTCAACAACAAGGATTATACAGGAAGTATTGTCTATACCACGCATGTCCAGAGCTATGGCTGGCAGGGTAATGAAAATGATCCTTCGACCTGGAGAAAAGAGGGACAGATGTCCGGAACTTCGGGTCAGGCTAAACGACTGGAAGCAATCAGGATTGCATTAACCGGAGAACTGGCAAATCATTACGATATCTACTACAGAGTACACGCCCAAAGCTATGGCTGGCTTGGCTGGGCAAAGAACGGCGAACCGTCCGGAACCGCAGGCTATGCAAAGCGGCTGGAGGGTATCCAGATTGTGCTTGTGCCAAAGGGCGGTGCAGCGCCGGCAAACAATTACGGCGGTGTTGTAGCAGCACAGGTCAGAGCATACATTTCAAAATAGGACATCTTTGTCTAAGTAAATGGTAAAAGAAGGAGGTTTAAGTTTATGAATAGGAAGGGTAAAAGAACAGCATTAAAACAATTTATCAGTGTATTGCTTGCAGTTATTCTGGTACTTGTTTTGGTGCCGGAGCTCGGCGTGAGAGCAGCGTCGGTAACCGTCACCATCAATGGAAAGACCATCAATAGTTCAAATGCGAATGACATATTTGGGGATGGAAACATGTCCTACAACAGTGCTACGAACACGCTGTTGATAAAAGGAGAGAACCAGAGAGATGTCACGATTAACAGTACAGGAGGCTTAAACATTGTTGTTGATGGAAAATCCTATGTGGATGGTATCACAAAAATTACAGCGGCATCGGATGTAATAATTTCCTGTACAAGTACAGATTATACAAACACGGGATGCTTCCAGCATCAGCTGATCGTCAATACAAAGGGAAAATTCATCAGTAAAATGAATCGTGGCCTTGCATGTACCGGTTCTGAGGACATCTATCAGAGTAAGCTGGATGTCACTGCTTCCAGTATACAGATGGAAGCAATAAAGGATCAGGCAAGTATACAGTCTATATCCTGTTGTGAGGTGAATTTCAATACAACCGGAAATGTAAATGTAAAGGGAACAAGATTTGGAAATCTGCGTTTCAAGCTGAATTGTGGAGGAGATGCGACCTTTGAAGCATTTGAAGAGGAGGCATATTTCAGTTTGTCATCTGCTTATATGAAAATGAACGTGAAGGGAAACCTTAAGATTAACACGGTCGATATGGCATTTAACGGAATATATGCCATGGTAGAGGCCGGTACAATGGATATTCGTGGAAAGATTGTCCGAAGAGGTGACCATGATCCGGCAGATAGTGATGGAATCACGGAGACTACATTTACAACTACAAAAGGGGACATGAATCTCTCGATTGTTAATGGATTGACTTCTTTCAAGTCCTTATCTTCCGCCGGAGATATACATATTGTGCGTCCAAATGATGGACAGGGGGTAGGACCTTGCGTTGCAGGTGATTATACTACTACGATAACTGCCCGTGGCGGAATCTATATAACAAATAATGGACTCGGGGATCCGATATATGAAGATTGTGAGATAGCCTTTACTGCGAATGACGGAGTTTATATCGAGTCAAAAAGGAAGTATCTTTCAAAGACATACAATTGCAGATTTGATGTTCCGAACGCCACTGCATTGTTATATACAAAGGCAACCGATACAAGCCCTGTAAAAACAACGAGGGATATCATCAGTGTAAAGAACGAAACCAATTGTGAAAAGATTTCTATTATAAATGATGTGCCGGAAGTGGATGTATACTATAAGACCCACATTCAGACATTTGGCTGGGAGACGAGTTACAGGAAGAACGGTCAGATGTCAGGAACCTCCGGTAAGGCAAAGAGACTGGAGGGCATAAATATTTATGTAGCTCCAAAAGACAAAAGCAAGGTTTCAAATCTGGGAATTCAGTACACAACCCATTGTCAGACCTATGGCTGGCTTCCTTGGTCATCAAACAATGACATGAACGGAACCGAAGGTGAGGCAAAAAGACTTGAGGCAATCAAGATTCAGCTTACCGGATTGGATAAGAACCTTTATGATGTATATTACAGAGTGCATGCGCAGACCTACGGCTGGCTCGGCTGGGCGAAGAATGGTGCTCCGGCAGGAACCGCAGGGTATGCGAAAAGACTGGAGGGTATCCAAATTGTTGTTGTAAAGAAGGGTGCTGCTGCACCGGGGGTAAACTATGGCGGAGTGAACGGGACAAATACAAAGTATCCGCTTGCATATTATGCAAAGGCAGGGACCTCTCCGATTGTAAACCAGCCGGCGACAGCTAATGAAAATCCTGTGATTCCGGGAACCGAACAGACAAACGTTGCATACAGAACCCATGTCCAGACATACGGCTGGCAGGGATGGAAGTTCAATGGTCAGATGTCAGGAACTTCCGGTGAAGCAAAACGATTGGAGTCAATACAGATTCGCCTCTCCAACAAGCAGTATACAGGAAGTATTTGTTATACGACCCATGTCCAGAGTATCGGCTGGCAGAACAATCTGAAGGATATGTCAACCTGGATGAAGGATGGGCAGCTTTCGGGAACATTTGGACAGAGAAAACGGCTTGAGGCAATCTGCATCGGGCTTTCCGGGGAATTGGCAAACCATTATGATATATACTACAGAGTTCATGCACAGTCTTACGGCTGGCTTGGCTGGGCAAAGAACGGCGAGCCGGCGGGAACCGCAGGCTATGGAAAGCGGCTCGAGGGTATCCAGATTGTACTTGTTCCAAAGGGAGGTGCAGCGCCGGCTAATAACTACGGCGGTGTTGTGTCGACACAAGGCAGAGCATATATTTCAAAATAGTTCAACATAAGACGCAGGGGCACATCAAATGATGTGCCTCTGTTTGCATTTTAAAGTATTGTATGCTAGAATAAGGCGTCCGTGTGATTTGGAGGACACGGATTTCGAAAGGTTAAGAACCTTAGCGCCAGATCCTGAAGCGGAGCGGAAAAAGGCTCAGGATGACGAGGTGGGATGTTATCGAAATAATAAGTTCGGCGGATGCATCTCCGTGCTGCTGAGTGCGTATGCAGAATAAAATATGTGGGTAACTGCAAAACAAAGTTCTGTAATCAGCAAAGAAGTCATAAAAATTAGAAAATAGAATAGAGGTAGATATTATGTGTGGAATTATTGGTTTTACAGGTAATGAACCGGCAAAGGACATTATCATCGGCGGATTGGAGCGACTGGAGTACCGCGGATATGATAGTGCCGGGTTAGCGTTGCTTTCTGACGGGCAGATTCATGTGCGGAAACGTACCGGAAAGGTGGAGGAGCTGCGGAAGCTTTGCGAGGCAGAGAAGCTTTCGGCAGCCTGCGGAATCGGACATACAAGATGGGCGACACATGGCGGCGTGACCGATGTAAATGCACATCCGCACCGATGTGGTCAGGTTGTACTTATTCACAATGGTATCATCGAGAATTATCGTCAGATTGTGACAGAATACGGGCTTTCCGACCAGCTTGTTTCCGAGACGGACTCCGAGGTTGTTGCAGCACTTTTAAATAAGTTCTACGAGGGTGATCCGGAAAAGGCAATCCGCAAGGTTGTGAAGATTTTGTCGGGGGCATTTGCGCTTTGTATTATGTTCCAGGATATTCCGGGCAAGATTTTTGCGATTCGAAATGTAAGCCCGATGGTGGCAACCTCCTGCGAGAGAGGCTCCGTTATTGCATCGGATTTGACTGCGCTGATAGAATTTTCCAAGGAATATTTTGTCGTGCCGGAATATCACATCCTGACACTTTCTGCGGAAGGAATTGATGTGCGGGATATGAAGGGCAACGAAGTGAAGCCACAGATGCTCACGGTAAACTGGGATATTACCAGTGCGCAGAAGGGCGGCTATCCGTTTTTCATGCTCAAGGAGATTTACGAACAGCCGGATGCGATTCGTAACACCATTGCTCCGCGTATCAACCAGGAGCTTCCGGATTTTTCTGCGGATGGCATCGATGATGCGATATTTGAACACTGTAAGCGTATCTCTGTTGTTGCATGTGGAACGGCGATGCATGCCGGTATGGTAGGAAAGCAGTTGATTGAGAGGAAGCTACGGATTCCGGTGCATGTGGACTGCGCATCCGAGTTTCGGTATAAGGACCCGATTATCGATGAAAATACACTTACTATCGTACTTTCCCAGTCGGGAGAGACGATTGATACACTGGAGGCGTTGAAGCTTGCAAGAAGTCATGGTTCAAAGGTTTTGTCCATTGTCAATGTAAAGGGAAGTACGATCGCAAGAGAGAGTGATTATGTGCTCTATACCCATGCAGGTCCGGAGATTGCAGTTGCAAGTACAAAGGCCTATACCGTTCAGGTGGCGGCCATGTATCTGATTGCGTGCAGAATGGGACTTGTGAAGGGCTTAATCAGCGAGCTAGAAGCAAAGCGTTTTATGACAAAGCTTACAAATGCGTCGAATATCGTGGAGGAGACACTCAAATGTGCCGACGATATCAAGCGTGTAGCCGATCATATCAAGTTTGCAACCGATACATTCTATATCGGCAGAGGTCTTGACTATACAATGAGCTTAGAGGCCGCATTAAAGCTGAAGGAGATTTCTTACGTACACGCCGAAGCATATGCGGCAGGAGAATTAAAGCATGGAACAATTGCGCTCATCTCTGACAATGTGCCGGTTATAGCGCTGGCAACACAGGAGGATGTATACGCAAAAGTGATTTCCAATATACGTGAGGTAAAAGCAAGAGGTGCCTATGTCGTGCTCGTCAGCATGGATGAGGAAGTGACGGATCCAAGTATCTGTGATAAGCATATCCGCATTCCAAAGATTGACAGCGAGTTTACGACATTTGCAACGGCGGTGGTTTTGCAGCTTATCGCATATTATACATCCGAGGCAAAGGGTCTTGATGTAGACAAACCGAGAAATCTTGCCAAGTCTGTAACGGTAGAGTAGTTTATTATGAAGGATTTAACAAAAGGTTACCCGGCAAAAGTAATTATACTGTTTGCCATCCCGATGATTTTCGGGAGTATATTTCAACAATTATATAACTTAGCTGACAGTAAGATTGTCAGCAGCTTTGTTGGCACCGAGGCCTTTGCGGCAGTCGGTGCCACAGGCGTTATATCCAATACGATTATTGGATTTTTAAACTCTCTGACACTGGGGTTTGCGATTCCGATTGCCAACAGCTACGGTGGAAAGGATTTTAAACGCATGCGCCGGATGGTTGCGGGAACCATCATCCTGACGATGGTTGGAGCGGTCATACTTACGATTGGGATTTTGCTGGCAATTCCGTCCCTTTTAAAGCTGCTTGCAACACCTGAGGATATTATGAACCCGGCGCTTTCCTATGTTCGGATTATATTGTATGGAATCGTCTTTGCATCTTTGTACAATATGTGTGCCAATGTATTGCGTGCGGTTGGAGACAGCCGGACGCCGCTTTACTGCCTGATTATTTCGGTCATCGTGAACATTGGACTGGATTTACTGTTTGTAAAGGTATTCGCGTTTGGAATTGAGGGGGCTGCGTGGGCAACTGTGATCTCACAGGCACTTGCAGCAGGCTTATGTATCGGATATATTCTGCTTCGGTTTCGGGAGATCCTTCCGAAACGGGAGGAGTGGGCGCTTAGTGCAAGGCAGTATGGAGAACTTCTGTCAAGTGGAATCGCCATGGGCTTGATGTCCCTCGTTGTGAATTTTGGAACGATTACCTTACAGGGAGCTATCAACAATCTCGGATCACAAATTGTTGCGGCGCATACGGCGGCAAGAAAGCTGTTTGACATCTTTACCGTATCCCTTTACTGCATCGGCAATGCCATGACCACCTATGTCAGTCAGAATATGGGGGCCGGGCAGCCGGCTCGTATTCGTCAGGGAGTACGACATGCTACGGTTATTTCCTGGCTGATTGCAACCGTACTGATTATCATATGTTATGTGTTTGGCAGAAGTGTATTTACCTGGGTTGCATCTACGGACAATACGGATATTGTGGATGCTGCAGTCATGTATGCAAGAATCTCAATCGTGTTTTTTTATGTGCTCGGTCCGCTGTTTATTTTCCGGTGTACCCTGCAGGGCATGGGACGGAAGATTATACCGGTCTGTTCGAGTGTAGTGGAGATGGCTATCAAGGTGCTCTCCTCTTTTGTGTTAGTTCCGCGGTTTGCCTATGTCGGAGTCGCGTTTACGGAACCGGTCAGCTGGATATGCATGACGATTCTGCTTGTTAGTGCATATTTTGCAAAGCCACCCGAAAAGGTAATTGCGCAAAATACTTGATAATGCTATAATATTTCAGAATATTTCATCATTTTTTCAGAAGATGATGAAATTTAAAGGTGGTGAAACAGATGGCAAAGGTAAAGGCTCCTAAAAAACCGAAAAAGGCAAAGCCTGCCAAAACGATTATGCGGGAAAAACCGAAAAAAACGGATCGTTTGACACGCAAGGAACGAAAGCTGAAAAAGAAACGCATGGAAAAAAGAAAAAAGCAGGTAGACAAGGCGCTTGGATTATTTGCGATTCTTTTGTGCGTCGCTTCATCTGTACTGGATGTTATGAATAACAAGAGTTTACAAAGAGGAAAGGAAGAGAAGAAATGAACAATTTTGAGGGCTTGTTAGAGAAGATTAAAACTTGTAGCAAAAAGAAGCTTGCAGTTGCAGTTGCACAGGATGATGCAGTGCTTGAAGCTGTACAGGCAGCAAAGGAGCAGGGCATTGCAGATGCAATTTTGGTCGGAGATGCCGACAAGATTAAAGAGGTTGCAGCATCCATCAATATGAGCTTGGATGGCTATGAGATCATTGATGTAAAGGATACAACCGAGGCTGCGCTTACTGCTGTCAAGATTGTACATGACGGAAAAGCAGACATGTATATGAAGGGTCTGATTGATACAAAGGGATTTTTGAAGAGTGTACTTGACAAAGAGGTTGGTCTTAGAACCGGCAAGCCGCTTTCTCATGTAGCATTGTTTGAGATAGAAGGCTATGAGAAGATGTTCTTTTTGACAGACGTTGCATTTATTCCGTATCCGACACTGGAGGACAAGGTTGGAATTATCAACAATACAGTTGAGGTTGCGCATGCATGTGGCATTGAGTGCCCGAAGGTTGCACCGCTTGCAGCAGTAGAAGTTATCAATCCAAAGATGCCTGCAACCGTTGAGGCAGGAGAGCTTACGAAGATGAACGAGGAAGGTAAGATTACAGGCTGTATCGTGGACGGACCGCTCTCCATGGATCTTGCAATCGATCCGGAGGCAGCCAGACATAAGGGCGCAACCGGTCGTAAGATTGTCGGCGATGCAGATATTTTGCTGTTCCCGGATATCCATGCCGGAAACATTACATATAAGACATTGGTTCATACAGCCAATGTGAAGAACGGTTGTATCCTGACCGGAACAAAGGCCCCGGTTATTCTGACATCCCGTTCCGATACATTTGAGACAAAGGTAAATTCCATCGCGCTTGCAGCAATTGTGGCCGAGGAGCTTGCGAAATAAATATAAGAGCAGGAGGGTAATAAAATGGGTTATAAGTCACTGATCATCAATCCGGGTTCTACATCAACCAAGATTGGTGTGTTTGAAGATGAGACACTGTTGTTTGAGGAGACGCTTCGTCATCCGACGGAAGTGATTTCGCAGTACGATTCCGTCGTTGCACAGAAGGATTTTCGTAAGGAGGTTATCGCAAAGGTACTTGCAGATAACAACTTTGATATTAAGACGCTCGATGTTATCGTTGGACGTGGCGGACTCTTAAAGCCGATTCCGGGCGGTACATACGCAGTTACAGATGAATTGATCAAGGATCTTGTTGAGGCAAAGCGCGGCGAGCATGCATCAAACCTCGGTGGTATTCTGGCAAAGGATTTTGCGGATGAGCTCGGGGTTCCTGCTTATATCGTTGACCCGGTTGTTGTAGATGAGCTTGCAGATGTTGCAAGACTTTCCGGACATCCGGAGCTTCCGAGAACGAGTATCTTCCATGCCTTGAATCAGAAGGCAGTTGCAAAGCGTTATGCAAAGGAAGTCGGTAAAAAGTATGAGGACCTGAACCTGATCGTTGTACATATGGGTGGCGGTGTTTCCGTCGGTGCACATACAGGCGGCAAGGTTGTGGATGTATATAACGCATTGAACGGTGACGGTGCATTTTCACCGGAGCGTGCAGGCGGTGTGCCAAATGGTGAGCTGGTTCGACTTTGCTATTCAGGTAAATATACAGAGAAGGAAATGATCAAGCAGCTTGTCGGCGGAGCAGGCTACAATGCATATCTTGGTACAAATGACGCAAGAGATGTAGAAGATCTTGCATTCAATAAAAACGATGAATATGCAAAGCTTGTACTTGATGCATTTATCTATCAGGTATGCAAGGATATCGGCGGACAGGCAGCGGTACTTTGCGGAAAGGTTGATCAGATTATCCTTACAGGCGGTATTGCATATTCGCCATATACAACCGGTGAGATTAAAAAGCGTGTCGGCTTTATCTCCGGAGTAACCGTTTATGCAGGAGAGGATGAGCTTCTCGCACTTGCACAGGGTGCACTTCGTGTATTAAACGGAGAGGAAGAAGCAAAGGTATACTAAAAAGTACGGAGGGAAAAAGAGATGGATAATAATAACGGTTCACAGAATCAGCAGACATATCAGGCATATAATCAGGTTCAGCAGGGCTATGGCCAGCAGGGTTATGGCCAGCCACAGCAGGCATACGGGCAGTCCCAGGATTATGGACAGACTCAGCCGGCATATGGCCAGATGCAAAATTACGGTCAGACTTATCCGGCAGGATATGGACAGAACCAGATGTATGGACAGAGCCAGATGTATGCTCAGAACCAGATGTATGCTCAGCCAAAGCCTGCAAATAAGGTCAATGTTGCTGACAGCATTAAGGGAGTGACAAATGAGTTTACCGGAAAGGTAAAAGGTATGGGGATTAGTATCTTCTGCCTTCTTGGAATCATCGGAGCCATGCTGTTGATTATGGTGCCATTTATGAACTTTACAGCAATTCATGTAAATCAGAACTTTAGTGAAGATGGTATCTCTATGAAGATAAAGGCTGCCGATGGACTTACGTTGTTTGAGTTATCAAAGCTCAGTAATACGACAGATAGAGGCGTGGATGTTTATAATACCTCCATGTCCGCTTATGGCTCTTATTTGGGTATGAAAACTGTTTCTAAATCTACATTGGCAGATATGTTAGATGCAATGGAGGATTCTCTGCTCTGGGAATTGCAGGATGAATTAGAGCAGAGTGTTAAGAAGAGCAGTGCAAATGAGGTGTTCGGAATGATTCATCTGGTGCTGAAAGGCCAGGTTGCTCTTGCAGTTACACCATGGTTAATTATGTTATCCGGTATTGGATTACTGATATTTGCAGTTGTAAACAGGAAAGTTCCGAAGCTTATCTGTGCAGGTGTATCTCTTGCAAGTCTGATATGGCTTATAATTTGCTCTTCACACTTTTTCTCCATTATTGGAATCGGAGCGATTGCATTAATTGTCGGAATTATTCTTGCGATTCTTAGTGCTTTTTTGGATAAGCCGGCATATTAATTATGGGTAAGAAAAAAGGAGGATTCTATGGATAATAACGAATTTAACGGTGGTCAGCCACAGCAGCCGGATATGA
>JBJEMZ010000242.1:0-7644 GCA_051879935.1 Wujia sp. | reverse complement strand
GGAGTAGCTGCAGTTGCCGCTGTAGTCTGTGGTGTCATTTTCCTGCCGAAGCTGTTCAAGTCAGATAAGGAAGTTGTACTTGATGCAATTGAAGAAACATTTGCATCTTATGAGAGTGAGTCTTCGTTTAGTGACAAAATCGGTGCGGAGGATATACAGAAGGCATATCAGGAAAAGGGCGGTAAAAGCGCTATGAATTATAGCGTTTCCGTAGGAGATGAGAGCTATTCGTTTGAAATCGGACTGGATATGGATACGGCAATTAATCAGGAGAAAAAGCTGTATCAGGCAAATGGTGCTGTCACAATGAATGGCTCGGAGCTTTTGTCCATTTCAAATTATGGAGATGAGCAAAACACATATTTGGCAATTCCGGAACTTATGGATGGTTATCTTGTACTTCCAAATGATGACCCGTTAGGAGCAATTGCAAATTCTGCATTGGGTGACATGATGGATCTCGATGCCGGCTCAGTTTCAGGTTTGAGTTTTAACTATTTTTCATCACAGGCGAAGTCCGGAGAGCTTGCAAGCGGCTATGTAGATGCTTTGGAAACCATATGGGATGCTGCAAATTTTGAAAAACAGGGCAAGGCAAAAATTACGGTAAATGGTGAAAGCGTCACAGCAAAAGAGTACTATGTAACATGGAAAAAAGAGGATTTGCAGGACGCCTGCTGTGCAGCAATTGACGGTATGACAGATGCTCTGGTAAGCTCACAAGCCACAATGGATGAGATGGGAATGAGCGCGGATGACCTTAAGTATACGATGGAACAGGTAAAAGCAATGGTTCCAACCCTTATCACAAAAGATCTTCAGGTCAAAGTGTACGTCAAGGGCGGAAGAGCCGTTAAGATTACATGTAAAGACAGTATATCCTTAATGGGTGTATCTATTAAGTATGATTTCTGGGTTGATGCCGGAGAGAATGATATTACTGCGAATCTTGGATTTGATGTAATGGGAACCAAGGTTGGACTTGAGTATGAAGCACATGATATCAAGGGTAACACATACGGATCTTTATCTGCATATGCGGATGATAAAAAGATCAGCTTAGATTTTACAAAGGACGTTGTGAAATCGGGAGATACAACTACAACTACTTACAAAGTAAATGCAACCGATTACTTTAGGCTTGAAATCACAACGAACACGAATAAGGACGATACATTTGACTGTTCCGCAAGCTTAGACATCGTCGGCGCAGATACAATCGTATTTACCTGTGCCGGAGGTCTGAAGGATGTAAAGAAGGGTGTGGCATACACACTTGCCATCGATTCCTTTGAGGTAAAGGTGGCAAATCAGAGCGTAATAACCGGAGCAATGACAATCGGTCTGGATACAAGTGATACGACTGTTGCAGAACGCGATGCAGGAGCAACCGTATATGAGATTGCCAATATGTCGGAAGCAGATTGGACGAATTTCTTCGAGAGTAACAGCGACAACCTTACATCATGGATGGAACGTCTGGAGAATGAAGAGGGATTCCAGGAAATTATGGAATTGTTCGGCAACTCGGAGATGGATGATTACGATGATTATGATACTGATGACTATGACGATTATGACGATGAAGACGGTGGAAACACAGACGACGAGGTAACACTCGATAATGCAATACTTGAAGCGGGAAATGGCTCGAAGTATAAAGTGAACGGCTGTATAGACGGATTCGAGTTCTGGTATGGAAGTGATGCATCCGTTGAGTTTGAGACGGAGAATTATTCTTATTTGAATTACTCTCTTTACGATGATGAATCCATGGAAATAGCGATGGGACATCTGTTTTATTCGGTAGAAAATATCGATGGATGTACCATTGTTGAAAGCAATATCAACCAGACAACACAGATTGATGGAAAAGATGTCATGTATTGTGTTGAAAAATATATTGCATATGACATGAATATTACAGAAGTAACTGCGATAACAGAAGTAGAGCCGAATGTTTATATGGTTGTTCAGGCGGCTGTCTATACGGATGATGACAATTTATCTGTAGAAGATATTTTGCAGGCTATTTCACCACAGTATTACGAAAAAGTAGAGTAAAAAATAACATATTGATGCGCAGGCAGATGAGGAAAACGATGTTTCGATATTGTAAGATTAAGAAATGTATGATTGGGCAAGGGCGGCCAAAGGTGTGCGTTCCTCTCATAGGAACGACGCCGGAGGAGGTTCTTGTTCAGGCAAAACAGGTTGCGCAGACACAGAAGAGCTCCACCATAGATATGGTGGAGCTTCGTGGTGATTATCTTTCTGTGCTGCCGGATTATGAAAAATTAGACAAGCTTCTTGCAGATATTGCTTCCATATTACCGGATACGGGTTTATTATTCACCATACGCAGTGAGAAAGAGGGTGGGGAGCATCTTGCTTTCTCGGCACCTTCCATATTTGAGATTAATCGGCACGTGATGGAAAGTAAACTTGCAGATATTGTGGATGTGGAGCTTTTTTCAGGCATGGAAAATGCAGAAAAACTGGTGGAGATTGCGCATGAACAGGGTGTAAAGGTTATTATGTCCAATCACGATTTTCAGACGACGCCGGATGCATCCGTGATTGTGAACAGGCTTCGGTCCATGCAGGACATGGGGGCAGATATTGTTAAGATTGCGGTTATGCCGGAGCATAAGATGCATGTATTGAATCTGCTTGCTGCTACTGTTATGATGCAGGAGAAGTATGCGCAGGTTCCGGTTGTGACAATGTCTATGGGAAAAACCGGAGCGATAAGCCGCTTGAGCGGGCAGGTGTTTGGGAGTGCAATTACATTTGCAAGCTTAGAACGTGCGTCTGCACCCGGACAGATTCCTGTATCGGATTTAAATATTGTGTTGGATCAGATTGAGAAATACTGCTAGCGGTTGCTCGCTCAAAAAAGAAACTATACACTAAAATCGAACGTAAAAGAAGCAGGATTCGTGTAGAATAATGTCGACCACAGATAGTGTGTCGACATTATTTTATTTTTTGGGGGATACATGAGCAAACAGATTCTGGTATTTGTGCGTGATGAAGGTATCAGAGAAAAGCTTGTTGGATTAATTCGTTGTATATCTGACAATCTTGTAATCCGGCTGGCAAAAAATTATTCTGATGCCTACAAAATGGTATTGGAACATAACGTTGATACAGTCATATGTTGTGCAGTAAACGAGCAGCATCAGTATGCATTACCGGCTGTCTATCGATTTATTGAAATGATACGCTCGGTTGTGCATTATTATTTTACACCCATTATTCTTGTGTCAAATGTGGAAGATCCCACCAATTACTGTTTTCGTGAATTACATTGCTTTGATGTAATAGAATATCCGATTTATGAGGAACGTTTTATACGATCTTTGCAAAAAGCACTTTGCTTTACCCCGATTACCAGGGAAGAAAAAATGTTGTATATACAGGAACAAAATGTAGTATATCCGATTCGATGCAGCCAGATTGGATATATTCAGTCAGCAAATCATGTGATGGAGGTTGCTTTAAAAAACGGAAGCAGACGAATGCTTCGATATTGTACGATGCAGCAGCTGCTTGATGTAGCGGATGTCGGGTTTCTGATGCAGTGTGCGAGAAGCGTCATTATCAACACAAATTATATTCAGTGTATTGATTATACAAATCGCGTTGTTACAATGCAAAACCGGGAGCGGCTTCCAATCGGACCTACGTATGTTAAGGTCATGCAGGAGCGTTTTCAAAAGATACAGACGAGATAATCCTATACTGAAAAGAAGAAAAGTTCCCATGAAATGATAAAGCTGAAAAAAGAAGAAGGATGAAAGAATATCCCGCCTGTGTCAAGCGCTGCATGGGAGAAATATAATCTGAATCGAATTATATGAAAAATGAAATCGTGAATATAGAAATAAACTGAAATAGAGTATTTTCTGACTGAACACCTCATATTTTTAACTAAATATCTAAAAGAATCTACAAATACAATCCATACAAAAACAAATAAAACCATGTGCTTATTCAGGTTTGGTATAAGCACATGGTTTATAAATTGCATATGATGCTACAAATAACTACTCCATTGGATACTCAATCTTCCATGTCTGGCGAAGACTGTCACATAAATGCATGATACGAAGTGTCTCAGCGTGAGGCATCTCCGGTGACTCCATATTGCCTGTGATGATGGCATCTCTGGCAGACAAAAATTCAAACTCATAGCCGGTTGTCTGTTTCTCCGGTTTCTTTGTCTCGACAACTAGCTTATGATCACCGGTATAAATGCGGAACGATTCCGGACAGTTGATGTTGTCAATCTCAATATAGCCGCGGTCACCATATATTCTGGCGTTGTTATCCGGCTTGTACATCATGGTAACAAGTATGTTTGCAGTACGACCGCCCTTGTAAGTAATCTGCAGTACTTCCTGTGCATCCACGCCTGTGTCAAGCTTTGCACAGGTGGAGGCAATCATCGGTGGTTCCGGTCCGTAAATCATGGAAATCAGGTTAATCGGGTAGACTCCGAGGTCAAGCAGTGCACCACCGGCAAGCTCCGGATTTGTCAGGCGTTCTTTTTGCCGCAAATCGTAGCCGAGGGAACATGTGATGTTATGCACGCGGCCAATGGCGCCTTTTTGGATATATTCCACCAGGATACGATACATCGGCATAAAGCGAATCCACATCGCCTCTCCACAGAAGATTCCGGTTTCTTCCGATATTTTCAGAACCTCTTCGGTTGTGGCGGCATTATAGGAAAATGCTTTTTCCACAAGTACCGGTTTGCCGGCACGAAGACAAAGCTTTGCCTGTTCTGCATGATGGGAATGCGGGGTCGCAATATAGATTAATTCCACATCCGGATCGGCAATTAAGGCTTCATAGGAACCATAGCATTTTGTGATGCCATGCTCTGCACCGAAGGCATCCGCCTTTGCCTGGTCCCGGGAAGCGACCGCATATGCTTCAAATGCATCCAAATCATTTAATGTATCTGCAATGGTACCGGCGATTTTTCCGGCACCTAAAATTCCGACTTTAAAGTTAATCATTGATAATCTCCTTTTTGTTATTATACAATTTCATATATTATAACAAAAGAATCGATATTTGGCATCCCTTTTTTACTTTATTGACACAACAAACGATTATGGGTTATACTTGAAACTTGGGTAGGATTACCTATTTGGAGGAAATTATTATAAGAAAGGAAATATAGAAATGTACGAAAAAGTCTCTACAAAACTGGACTTTACCAGTCGTGAAGAAAAAGTACTTCAGTTCTGGAAAGAGAACCGGATCTTCGAGAAGAGTATCGAAGAGAAAAAGGATCTGCCGACATATACGTTTTATGACGGACCGCCAACTGCGAACGGCAAGCCGCATATCGGTCATGTTTTGACACGTGTTATCAAGGATATGATTCCGCGTTATCAGACGATGAAGGGACACAAGATCATCCGGAAGGCAGGATGGGATACACACGGACTCCCGGTTGAACTTGAGGTTGAGAAGCTGCTTGGTATTGATGGCAAGGAGCAGATTGAGGAATATGGCCTGGATCCGTTTATCACAAAATGTAAGGAATCCGTCTGGAAATACAAAGGCATGTGGGAGGAGTTCTCCGGCAAGGTCGGTTTCTGGGCAGACATGGACGATCCGTATGTAACCTATCACAATGATTTTATTGAGTCCGAATGGTGGGCATTAAAAAATATCTGGGAGCAGGGACTTTTGTACAAGGGCTTTAAGATTGTACCTTACTGTCCGCGCTGCGGAACCCCGCTTTCCTCACACGAGGTAGCGCAGGGTTACAAGACGGTAAAGGAGCGCTCCGCAGTTGTCCGTTTCAAGTGCGTGGATGAGGATGCATATTTCCTTGCATGGACCACAACACCTTGGACACTTCCGAGCAACGTGGCACTCTGTGTGAATCCGGATGAAAATTACTGCAAGGTAAAGGCAGCAGACGGCTATACCTATTATATGGCAGAGGCACTGCTTGACACAGTGCTTGGTAAACTTGCCGAGGAAGGTAAGCCGGCATACGAAGTGCTTGCAACCTACAAAGGAACCGAACTGGAAGGAAAAGCATACGAACCGCTTTTTGCATGCACGAAGGAAGTGGTAGCAAAGCTTCCACAGAAGGGGCATTACATTACATGTGATTCCTATGTTACGATGTCAGACGGTACCGGTATCGTTCACATCGCACCGGCATTCGGTGAGGATGATGCAAATGTCGGCAGAAAATATGACCTTCCGTTTGTACAGCTTGTAAACGGCAAGGGCGAGATGACCGAGGATACACCGTATGCGGGACTGTTCGTGAAAGATGCAGACAAGCCGATTCTCATGGATCTGGAGAAGGATGGTCTTTTGTTCGATGCACCGAAGTTCGAGCACGATTATCCGTTCTGCTGGAGATGTGATACACCGCTTATTTATTACGCAAGAGATACATGGTTTATCAAGATGTCTGCCGTAAAGGACAGACTTGTAAAGAATAACAATACAGTCAACTGGATTCCGGAAGGTATCGGTAAGGGACGTTTCGGAGCATGGCTTGAAAATGTACAGGACTGGGGACTTTCCCGAAATCGTTACTGGGGAACACCGCTCAACATCTGGGAGTGCTCCTGTGGAAAACGTCATGCCATCGGTTCCATCGAGGAGCTGAAATCCATGAGCAAAAACTGCCCGGATGATATCGAACTTCATCGTCCGTACATCGATGCAGTTACAATTACATGTCTGGATTGCGGCGGCGAGATGAAGCGTGTGCCGGAGGTTATCGACTGCTGGTTTGATTCCGGAGCGATGCCATTTGCACAGTGGCATTATCCGTTTGAAAATGAAGATATATTCAATGACAACTTCCCGGCTGACTTTATCAGCGAGGCGGTTGACCAGACACGTGGATGGTTCTATTCGCTCATGGCCATTTCCACCTTGCTCTTTGATAAGGCCCCATATAAGAATGTCATTGTACTCGGTCATGTACAGGATAAAGACGGACAGAAGATGAGTAAGTCCAAGGGTAATGCCGTAGACCCGATGGAAGCATTGAATAAATATGGTGCAGACGCAATCCGCTGGTATTTCTACAGCAACTCGGCACCGTGGCTTCCGAACCGCTTCCACGAGGATGCGGTGCTTGAGGGACAGCGGAAATTCATGGGAACCCTGTGGAATACCTATGCGTTCTATGTACTTTATGCAAACATTGACGAGTTTGACCCGACAAAATATACACTGGAATATGACAAGCTTTCCGTCATGGACAAATGGCTGCTTTCCAAGCTTAATTCCATGGTGAAGGCAGTGGACGAGAATCTCGGCGCATACAAGATTCCGGAGGCAACAAAGGCACTTGCGGACTTTGTGGATGACATGAGTAACTGGTATGTCAGAAGATGTCGTGAGCGCTACTGGGCAAAGGGCATGGAGCAGGATAAGATTAATGCCTACATGACACTTTATACAGCACTTGTGACCATCAGTAAGGCATCCGCTCCAATGATTCCATTTATGACAGAGGATATTTACCAGAACCTCGTAATGAGTGTAGATAAGAATGCTCCAAAGAGTATTCATTTATGCGACTTCCCTGTTGTGGATGAGAAGATGATTGATACAGAGTTAGAAGCAGATATGGACGAG
>JBJEMZ010000241.1:0-5496 GCA_051879935.1 Wujia sp. | reverse complement strand
CTGCTTCATATAAGCATCCAGGGAATAATATGGTTTTTCGAACCATTCCGAATCATTCGCTTCGCTCATGATGGTTCCTCCTACCATTCATAATGGTGTAGCTGTCCCTGCTCCTCAAGCCCCGGAAAATCGAGCTGACGCAACGCTTCATAAAGCACGATACCGACAGAATTGGACAGATTCAGGGAGCGTTCACCCGGCATCATCGGAATCCGGACACATGTCTCCTTATTTTCCAGCAATATCTCCTCCGGAATGCCCTTACTCTCCGCGCCAAACATGATAAAGCAATCATCCTCATAGCGCACATCCGTATATTTCTGCTTTGATTTGGTTGTCGCCATATAAATTTTTGCGCCCGGATTTTTCGCAAGAAAATCATTGTAATCGTCATATCTTGTGACATCCAGCCGATCCCAGTAATCGAGTCCCGCACGTTTGATCATCTTGTCATTTAGGAGAAATCCAAGCGGTTCAATCAAATGCAGGCGCACCCCCGTTGCTACGCAGGTGCGCCCGATATTTCCGGTATTCGCCGGCATCTCCGGCTCATGTAATACAATGTTTAACATCCTCTTAACCTTCCGATGAACCGTTCCAGACGTCCCATCGCTTCCTTTAACTGTTCAATGGAATATGCATAGGAGATTCGAAGGAAGCCTTCTCCGCAATCGCCAAAAGCAGTTCCCGGCACGACCGCAAGCTCCTCCTCTTTCAGAAGCCTTGTTGCAAATTCATCGCTGTTGATACCGAACTCGCGAATACAAGGGAACACATAAAATGCGCCGCGCGGCTCAAAACAAGGCAATCCCATATCCTCAAAACGCTTCAACAAAAACTTCCGGCGTTGATCATAGGAATTCCGCATCTTTTCGATATCTTTATCTCCGTTTTTGATTGCCTCAATCGCAGCATACTGACTGGTCGTCGGCGCACACATAATCGCAAACTGATGAATCTTTGTCATCTCATGTGCGATAATCTCCGGTGCAAGCGCATAGCCAAGTCGCCATCCCGTCATGGCATATGCCTTGGAAAATCCGTTTATGACAATCGTCCGCTCCTTCATCCCCGGCAGAGAAGATATCGAACAATGCTTTTCATTTCCATATGTAAGCTCCGAATAAATCTCGTCCGAAATCACGTAGATATCTTTTTCTTTACAGATTTCGGCAATCGGCTCCAAATCCTTTTTCGTCATAACTGCGCCGGTTGGATTGCTCGGAAATGCAAGAATCAAAATCTTTGTCTTATCTGTAATCGCCGCAAGCAATTCCTCCGGTGTGAGACGGAACTCATTTTCATTTTTTAATTCAATTGTAACCGGAACGGCTCCGATTAACTGCACACATGGCACATAAGATACATAGCAAGGCTCCGGAATGATAACCTCATCTCCCGGGTCAAGCATGGCACGCAGGGCAACATCGATACCCTCACTTCCGCCGACCGTAAGCAATGCTTCTGTTTTATAATCATAAGATACATTGTATTTTCTCTGATACCATTTGCAGATTTCCTGGCGCAGCTCCAAAAGTCCGGAGTTTGACGTGTAAAAAGTCTTTCCTTTTTCAAGGGAACGGATACCCTCTGCACGCACATGCCACGGTGTATCAAAATCCGGTTCGCCTACACCAAGCGAGATTGCATGCGGCATCTCGCTTACGATATCAAAAAACTTGCGGATACCGGATGGTTTTATCTGTGTAATTGTTTTTGACAATGGATTTCTCACGGTGCAATCGCCAACCTTTCATCCTGGACCGGTGTCTTAAATATCACACCATGATCCTTGTATTTTTTCAGAACGAAGTTTGTGGATGTGGCTACCACATCATCGATAATCGCCAGCTTCTCCGACACAAAATGGGAGATTTCCCGCAAGGTCTTTCCCTGCAGAATAACCATGAAATCATACGCTCCTGCAATCAGATACACAGCATTTACCTCGTCAAAGTTCCGCACGCGGTCTGCAATCTGGTCAAAACCGGCCTCACGCTGTGGCGTTACCTTCACCTCGATCAGAGCGGTTACCATTTCCTCTGCTACCTTATCCCAGTCAATCATCGTATGATAGCCACAAATGATATTTTCATCCTCCATGGCTTTGATATCCGCCTCTACCGCGGCCTCATCCGCTCCAACCATCGCGGCCAAATCCTTCACGCTAAGTTTACTGTCTGTCTCCAGAAGCTTCAAAATTTCATTTCTCATGGTACATACCTCCTGTTTAAATTCTATGTTCCTATATATCATAATTGCCTTCCGGCAATGTCAGATAACGCGTATCCTCGCCTACAACAATCACCTTATCCTGATTGTCCGCCACCTGTCCAATTTCTGTCGCGCAGATTCCCTGTTTATGAAGCATGTCACAAAGCGCCTGTCCATCCTCACATACGCAAAGTAGCGAACCGCTTCCATCTATCAGATACGGATTTCTATTAAAATATTCACAGATTTCTATCGTTTCCTGTCGAATCGGAATATCGGCATGATAGATCCGGATGCCCTTCTTCATGCGAACGGACATCTGCCAGAGCGCACTGTATACGCCGCCCCCCGATACATCGTGCATGTAATACACCTTATTTTCCACTGCTGCCGCCCTCGCTTCCGGCAATATACTGTATGCATCCTCCGCAAAACCGGCAGTGGAAAGATACAGCTTCGAGAAATGTTCTTCCAGTCTGTCTCTTTGTTTTTGAAGCAGCAGATTCGTTCCCAGCAGTCCGGTTTCTTTCGTCATCACGATTGAAAACCCGGGCTTGATTTCCTTCTCCCGCTGCCTGTAATTATCAGTCATACCAAGAAGTGTCACATAAAATCGCGGTGCCGACACACCGAGGTCTATGACAGTCTGTCCACCCGCAATCTGAATCTGCTCCCTTGCCGCCTGCTTCTCAAAGCACGCCATAAACGCTTTAATCTCCGGCTCCTCAGTATCCGCCGGAAGCAGACACAAAAGACGTGCAGAAACAACCGCGCCGCCGGAGCATGCGAAATTATTGCGAGCCTTTGTCCACGCGAGAAAGGGATCCTCATGCATCCCATCCGCTGACACCATCCCGCCAATCTCCGCAAAATCCTGTCCGACCGCCGCCTTTTGACGCACATCCTTATTTGCCTTCCCTATATGCTTGAGTACCGAACGCGAAAGCACACGTTCCTCCAGATTACCTTGTTTCATAGCTGTCCCTTTTTGTATTTCTTGAATTTTATAACCGTTCATGGTACAGTAACTATGCAAATGTCCAACCGGACGTTTACAATGCGGAAACAAGAAGTCCGACTACCATAGCAAATACCAGAACACCACAAATGATAGCTGCGATTTTCTTTGTATTCTTTTTGTTGCTGAAATCAAACATCATATGCTTTTACCTCCTGAAAGGATTATTATGAACTACTTTGGTTTTTTCTTAATGCTTGCAGTTTTAACTGTATGTTATATTGTCATGCGGACCGCCGCAAACTCAAACCGACATGCCGAACGCAAAACGAAAGAATTTTTATCCCGGGAATCCGAGGCTAATTCTGTGCGCCGCGCAGACATATCCGGCCTTGCCTATGTACAGATTCCACTTGATACGCTTCCGCTTGCCGCAGTGGCATCAACGGATAAACCGGAACTTGTTGATGAACTCCGCACACTGGCAGATAAAAAAATACTGAATCTGTCGATGTACACGAACACCGATTTAAAAATGATGTACGGCCCCGCAAACTTAGACGAACTGACCGTCTGCGATGACAACTTCACAACGCTCATCCGTCTGCTTGATGCAATGGGAAAAGCCTTGTATGAGGCGAATCTTCGGACAGAAGCAATCCGGATTTTAGAATATGCCATCTCCATCGACTCGGATATCACACACACCTACACATTACTCGGCAGCCTTTACCACGAAAAAGGAGACAAAAATGCGCTCGATCATCTGATTAAAAAATCGAGAACCATCACTTCCCTTTCCGGCAAAACGATAACAAGTCTGCTCTATTCTATCAAATCAGATGCAAAATAGCAATCAGACTTTTCCGGCGAGATAATACATAAACTGCTGCGCGGTTCTGCCGGACACACCGCCATGGGATAATTCCCACTTATTTGCCTCTGCAAGAAGCTCCTCCTCCGTGAGTGTAATCTCCGGATGCTTCTTCGCAAGTCCAAGCACAATATCGTTGAATTCTTTGCGTGACGGCTTAGAAAAGCTGATCGTCACGCCGAAACGGTTGACGAGAGAAAGCTTTTCCTGCATCGTATCAGAGCGGTGCAGACCATTTGCACTTTCCATATCATCCCTGTCATTCCATGTCTCCTTTATCAGATGTCTGCGGTTTGAGGTCGCATAGATTAACACATTGTCCGGCTTCGTCTCAAGACCACCCTCAATCACAGCCTTCAAATATTTGTACTCAATCTCGAATTCTTCAAACGACAAATCATCCATATATATGACAAATTTATAATTTCGATTTTTTACATGTGAGATGACAGCCGACAAATCCTTGAACTGGTGCTTGTAGATTTCAATCATGCGCAGTCCCTGCTCATAGTACTGATTGATAATCGCCTTGATGCTCGTGGATTTTCCGGTTCCGCTGTCACCGAACAGGAGCACATTGTTTGCCTTTTTCCCAAGCACAAACGCCTCTGTGTTATCGATAAGTTTTTTCTTCTGTGTCTCATAGCCGATTAGGTCGTCGAGCATCACCTTGTCCGTGTTGTTAATCGGAATAAACTCCAAGGCCTTTCCATCCTCATGCAGAATACGGAATGCCTTGTTCAGTCCAAACATGCCAACGCCGTACTTCTTATAAAAGGATGTCATGATATCAAAGATTTCATCGACAGACGAAGCAGCACTGATACGGTCGCTGATATCCCGCACCTTTTCACTTACATTCTGATTGTACATCTGCTCCTTTTTCGGCAGGGATGTATAATGCGTAATCGTCGAGAAACAGTCGATTCCAAGATCGCTTTCAATCGGTCCGAAATCAAAGTGGAACAGCTTTTTAAAGATCGCATAATCATTTCTTGCAAACACATTGACGGAGCCGTTTCCCGCACCGGTCTTCTCACACGTAAGCGTAAAGGAATTTTCATTTGTAATAAGCAAAAACGCAAGATAATCCTGCCACAGATTCTTGTTAAATCCATAGCTTGTCGCCACATCCAGAATCCGCTTAATCTGCTGGTAAATCCGGCTTACAAGCTCCTCCTTTGTGCTCGTCTTTTTCTCCCATGCTTCAAATATATCTGCCAGGGAATACAAGATACTGTCTTCTCCCAGGTCGCGATATAAAACCAAACCCGGTATCTCCTTATACATGTCAAGTTCCTCCTTGTAACATATCTATTGTCTAATTGTGAAACACACCGTAATAATGTGAGATGCATATATTTCGATACGGATTCATGAAATATACATATGTTTGAACTTAGAAGTTCTTGATGTTCTGTAGAATATCAGCAATGTTTGAACACGATGT
>JBJEMZ010000240.1:0-5614 GCA_051879935.1 Wujia sp. | reverse complement strand
TTCATACTCAGCGTATGACATACTGTCTCCTTCCCCCGTAGGGCTCATTCCTTCTTACAAAACTAGGTTTTCGACAACGTACGTTATTCATAATTGTTAGTTTTGCAATCATTCATATTACTTTATTTTTCTACTTCTACTATTTCTAAACATACATAGTCTATTATATGCTCTTAAGGAGAATTATTCAAGTCGCGTGAAGGATTCGTGACCATTATTTCTACGATTAAAACAATTATGAACATTAGAATCATCTTGCAGAAATAATCTCCACAAATATCCCGTTTGGATCCTTGATGAAAAAATATGGGCGTCCGAGTCGGCCTTCGCAGATTGTCGGCTTCTCATTTACTAATCCTGCCTGCACCAGATAATCGGCTGCACGCTCCACATCCTGCACCTGAAGTCCTAAGTGTTTTGAACCCTTTACCTTCAAATCCTCTCCCAGAGTATTCACAAAATCCGGCAGTTTTTCACTGTCAGGATAGTAAAACATCTCTAAGATGAACGCACCATTCTGCATCTGCACGATTCGAACCGAACGATCCTCAGCCTGAAAATCCTTGATTACACGAAACTCTAATTTCTCATAAAAAGCTATACTCTTATCCACATCGCCAACACTGATTGCATAATGATCTGCCGAAAACATCCTTTTTCCTCCTAACTAACGAACAAAAATTAGCCACCTATATTCAACCAATAGCAAGACTAAACCAAACATACAAATATTCTACACTTACAATCGCGAAAGCGCAAGCTTTCGGGCTGCCTTACGACGGCCCTTTTTTGAACGAATAAAATATATCCAGCGTAGGTGCTCCCCTTAATATACATAGAAATTTCATTAGAATAAGCGGCTTGTACTTCTCAATTGTTTTTTGGATAGAAAGAAGCAAATCGTCCAGTTTCCGGCTGGACGATTTAACGATGCCTGTATGAGTGAATTCTCATCAAGAGAATTCACGAGTTCAGCAGTGGCTTCTTTCTAGCCGAAAAAGAATTCTAGAAGTACACCGCGAAATGATAGAAATTCTATGTATATTAAGGGGAACACCTACGCTGGATATTCAAATAACCCATAAAAAAGGGCCGCCTAAAAAGGCAGCCCTGAAATTCTGTATTCGTATGTGTGGATTAGCAAACACCCTGTGCAAGCATAGCGTCTACAACCTTCTCGAAACCGGCGATATTTGCACCAGCAACATAATCGTCATTTCCGCCAACAGTCATGTTGTATCTCTTAGCAGCATCTGAAATGTTTGCGTAAATTGTCTCCATGATGCCCTTGAGCTTACCGTCAACCTCCTCGAAGGACCATGAAAGTCTCTCAGAGTTCTGGCTCATCTCAAGTGCGGATGTAGCAACACCACCTGCATTGGCAGCCTTACCACCTACGAACAGTACACCGTTCTCCTGCAGATACTTTGTAGCATCAAGTGTTGTAGGCATGTTTGCACCCTCTGTTACAGAGATAACACCATTTGCAACGAGCATCTTAGCATCCTCAAGGTTAAGCTCATTCTGTGTAGCACACGGAAGAGCAAGATCACACTTAACAGACCATACACCATGATCATCTGCATTCTTCTTCTCATGATACTCTGCTGAAGGTCTTGCAGCAGCATACTCAGAAAGACGAGCTCTCTTCACTTCCTTCACTTCCTTCAGAAGCTCTACATCGATTCCTTCCGGATCATAAATCCAGCCTGTAGAATCTGAACATGTTACACACTTAGCACCAAGCTGATGTGCCTTCTCAATTGCGTAAATTGCAACGTTACCAGCACCGGATACAGCACAAATCTTACCTGCGATATCAATGTTATGATCCTTAAGCAATGCATTTGTAAGATAAAGAAGTCCGTAACCTGTAGCCTGTGTACGAGCAAGGGATCCACCCCATGTAAGACCCTTACCTGTAAGTACGCCTTCGAACATACCCTGAATTCTCTTGTACTGACCGAACATATATCCGATCTCTCTTGCGCCTGTTCCGATATCACCTGCAGGAACATCGATATCTGCGCCGATATATTTTCCAAGCTCTGTCATAAAGCTCTGGCAGAATGCCATAATCTCTCTGTCTGACTTGCCCTTCGGATCAAAGTCAGAACCACCCTTACCACCGCCGATTGGAAGTGTTGTAAGTGAGTTTTTGAAAATCTGCTCAAAACCTAAGAACTTAATAATGCTAAGATTTACAGATGGGTGAAGTCTTAAACCTCCCTTGTACGGTCCGATTGCATTGTTGAACTGTACACGGAAGCCTCTGTTTACCTGAACCTGTCCGTTGTCATCTACCCATGGAACACGGAACATAATCTGTCTGTCCGGCTCTGTAATTCTCTCAAGAATTGCATTCTTTCTGTATACTTCCTCATTTGCATCGATACATGGTCTAAGAGACTCAAGTACCTCTGTGACTGCCTGCAAAAACTCAGGCTGATCTGCGTTTTTCTTCTGTACTACCTCGAGTACCTCGTCAACATATGACATATTAACTTTCCCCCTAGGAACTAAAATTTCGGGTTCATTCGCGTGCCCGATAGGGACATTATAATACTCGTTATTCAGAATGTAAAGCAAAAACTTCCAATAACTTAATAAAACTTTGTTATTTTTTGTTATTCTTGATTTTCATTTGCTTTTACATGAGATTCAAAATCCCTGCCATCCACTTTCCAATAGCGGCATCTGTGTTTTACACAGGTTGAGAATACAATCTGCGTCTTTGTCTTTCCGAACTTCTGAAGCTCACCGATAAACTGGTCGAGTTCCGTCGTCGTCGGAAAACGAACCTCGATTAACATTGAGAAATCTCCCGTAACGCAGTTACACTCCACGACATTCAGCACATCCTGAATATACTCGTTGAACTCTTCCCGTTGTACCGGGTCTACCTCCAAATTGATAAATGCCTTGATATAGTGGCCCATCGCCTCAGGATTCAGTCTCGTCGTGAACCCTTCCAGTACGCCCTCCTGTAGCATACGATCGATTCTCGCACCTACTGCTGTCGGTGACAAAAAAACCTGCTCCGCAATCTCCTTCAGGGATGCTCTTGCATTTGCCTGCAAAATGTCTAATATCAGGCCGTCGATTTTATCCAGTCTGTAATACACAAGTTCTCTTTTTTCCATTACCCCTTATACCTCCTATGTTAAGGCGCACATTTTTAAAGTTCCTCACCGTTTGTAGCAATGACTTTTTTATACCACTCAAATGAATCCTTTTTATATCGCTTCAAGGTTCCGCTGTTTTCATCTTCCTCACGGTCAACATACACAAATCCATAACGCTTCTGGTACCCATTCAACCAGCTAAGCAAATCAGTGAAAGACCATGTACAATATGCGAGTACGCGACATCCTTCATCGCAAGCTTTCTTCAGTTCTTCAACGTGACGCTTCAAGTAATCAATACGATATGGATCATGAATCTTTCCATCTTCAAACTTATCAAATGCACCAAGTCCGTTTTCCGAAATCACAATCGGAAGGTCATAGCGGGATGTAATCTCCCGACAGCACATCCGGATTCCCATCGGGTCAATCGTCCAATCCCAATCAGTTGTCGGAAGGAATTCATTTGCAGGATTCTTATAAAGTCCCGGTACGCCCTGAACCTTGGCAGTACCTTTCTTACCGGTTGTATTCATCTCATGACTTGCACCTACACCATCTATCGGATTGTATTCTACAACCTGTGTCTGGTAGTAATTCACACCCATGAAATCAACTTTTGAAGCTGCTTCTTTCATAATCTCGGCATCGCCCTCCTGCATAACCGGCGCAACGCCCCGACTCTCCAAATAAGCAATTGCTGCACGTGGATAACGTCCATATGCGTAAACATCCATCCAATAGTAGTTTCTCAAATCATCAAAATCTGCTTTTGCCATCGCATTTTCAGGATGACGGTCATATGCATAAGAAGGACCATACGCAAAGGAGGAACCAACCTTTGCATCCGGATACAACTCTTTAAGAGCAAGCACACTCTTTGCATGTGCAAGAAATGCATGATGATTAACCTGATAGAACATCTTCTCTTCATCAATCTTTCCGGGTGGGTGCATACCGCCCATCCAGCCAAGACTGGTGAAAACATTCTGTTCATTCATGATAATCCAATGCTTAACACGATCACCAAAATGCTCAAATAATGTAGTAGCATAACGAACAAAATCATCTACAATCTGACGACTTTCCCAACCATGATATTTATCCTCAAGTGCCTGCGGCATATCCCAGTGATAAACTGTTACCATTGGCACAATGTTATTAGCAAGCAATTCATTAATCAAGTCATCATAAAACTTAAGGCCTTTTTCATTGATAGCTCCATCTCCGTCCGGAATAATTCTCGGCCATGAAATAGAGAAACGATACGTCTTTAAGCCAAGTTCCGCCATAAGTTTTACATCTTCTTTATACATGTGATAATGATCTACCGCCTTATCACCCGTTGTTGCCTGAAATGTTTTACCCGGAATGCGAACAAACTTGTCCCAGTTTGAAACACCTTTTCCGTCTTCATCCCATGCACCTTCTACCTGATACGCTGCCGATGCGCTTCCCCAAAGAAAATCCTTTGGAAAGCCTTTTGATTGTTCAAAGTACATGCCATGTTCCTCCTACAAATAAGCTTGTGTATTAAAATTTAAATATATTCATGCCCTCTTCTAATTCCTGTGCTGCCTGGCGCATAACTGCAGACTTGCCCGTGATATCCTCCATGATGGCGCCAACCTCCGTCGCGGATGCAGAAGTCTCCTCCGTACCTGCCGCATTCGCCTCTGCAATGGCTGTCAGATTCTGCACGATACTGACAACATTTTCCCGCGCCTCATTCATTCTGCTTGTACGCTCCGAGATACGGTTGATACCCTCGATAGACTGCTGCACACCATTTTGTACCTGTTCAAATGCGCTCTCTGTCTGCTCCACATGATCACTCTGCGTGCGCATAATCTCGCGGACACCGTACATCGTCTCCACAGCTTTTTCCGCATCCCGAAGCAGCTCCTGTACAATCTCTTCGATATGGGTAGCGGATTCGTTTGTCTGTTCCGCAAGCTTCTGAATCTCACTTGCAACAACACCGAAGCCCTTGCCCTGTTCACCGGCTCTTGCAGCCTCAATACTTGCATTTAATGCAAGCAGGTTTGTTTCCTCGGCAATGGATGTAATCAGATGGGTTGCCTCACTAATTTTCAAAGCCGCTGCATTTGTCGTATCTGTCTGCTCTGCAATGATATCAATATGCTCTTCTGCCCGGGCATTCACCTGTTCAAGTGCCTGAAGAATCTCAGAAGCCTGACTCGTACATTCCTGCATCTCCTGCGCAAATGCCAGCAGCTTTTCAACCTCGTTGTTTGTCTCCTGTACCATATTGCCCATCTCGACAACCTGTTCTTCCGCACGCTGTGTCTCGCCTGCCTGTGAAGTTGCACCCTCTGCGATATCATTGACCGCCTGCTCTACCTGCTCCATCGTCGTTGCCGTCTCGGATGCATCCGTATCAAGGGCGTTCGCAACCTCCATAACCTGTGCGCTCTTGTCGCGGATACCATTGACTACATTCAGCAGGGAAGAAATCAGATAATTCA
>JBJEMZ010000239.1:0-5615 GCA_051879935.1 Wujia sp. | reverse complement strand
CAACCTTGTACAAGCTTATGAACGAAGGCTTTGTGTTTGAGAATTATTACAATCCAATCTGGTATCACAGTACGATTGATGGGGAATATACGAATTGTCTTGGTCAGTATCCGTGTGCATCGGAGTGGAGTTTTTACAAATCGGCAGAGACGAGTCAGCCTTATGCGCTTGGAAATGCCTTAAATGCCCGGGGATATACAAGCAAAGCGTATCATGACTTTGATTTTTATTATTACAATAGGAGCGAAACCCACGCCAATATGGGTTATGATTTCAAGGCGGTTGATTATGGCCTGGATATTCCGTTTTTCGGATCTTATTCGGATATCGACATGATGGAGGCGGCTTATCCGGAGTTTATCAATGAAGATAAGTTCCATGTGTACTTCATGACCTTCAGCGGACATCTGCCATATGACTATAAGAACAATGCGATAGCGGTTCGAAACCGGGAGGAAGCGGAGCGGTTGACTGAGGGGATGAATCTTCCGGAGGAAGCGGTTGCATATATTGCGACGCAGATTGAGCTCGATAAGGCTTTGGAGCTTCTGATAGAAAAGCTGGAGCAGGCCGGAAAACTGGACCAGACTGTGTTTATCATAACGCCGGATCATTATCCTTATGGATTATCTGCTGATGCATACGATGCGCTTGCCGGCAAAGCAGTAGCGGATGATGATTTCGAAAAGCATCGTTCCTGTCTTGGAATCTGGTCATCTTCTATGAAGAAACCGTTAAAGGTTGATAAGCTTTGTGCCAGTGTGGATGTGCTTCCGACTGTATTAAATCTGCTTGGTATCGATTATGATTCGAGGCTGCTTGCCGGAAATGATATTTTGTCCGAGTCGGAGGAGCTTGTGATTTTTGCAGATCATAGCTTTCTGACAGATAAAATCAAATACGATACAGAGACGGGGAAAGTCACCTATCTCGTAGATGAGAAGAAGGTTTCCGGAGGTTATCTGAAAGAAAAAATTGAGGAAGTGGAGAATATATTATATATTTCGGATGAGATTATAAATACGGATTTCTTTTCGTATGTGTTTGGAAAGTGATATTCCTATCATTTTATCGTCCGGAATATGCAACTTATCGTGATTTTGTTGCAAATAAAATTTGTATCTGTTAAATATGGATACATGCATGAAGAAGAGGATGGAGAGGACGATATGTCCGGAAAGGATACACTATGGAACCGATTATCAGATTACAGGATGTATCAAAAGAGTTTAAGGTGCTCAATCGAAGAGAAGGCTTAAAGGGGAGCATAAAGGATTTGTTTTCACGGGATTACAAAATTGTGAAAGCAGTCAATCATATCTCCATGGATATTATGCCGGGTGAGATTGTGGGATATCTCGGTCCAAATGGTGCCGGAAAATCCACAACGATTAAGATGATGACCGGTGTGTTAAAGGCGAGTAGCGGCAGTATCTATTGCAATGGTATTATTCCGTATGAAAAAAGAAGCAGAAACGCGGAAAATATCGGAGTTGTATTCGGACAGCGCTCTCAGCTTTGGTGGGCACTCCCGGCGATTGAATCCTTTAAGATACTGAAGGATATCTATCAGGTAGAAGACAAGGCATATAAGGATATGATGGATTTGTATGCGTCCATGGTAGATATGGAAGCGCTGATGCACAAGCCGGTCAGACAGATGTCGCTCGGACAGAGAACACTATGTGATATTCTGGCAGCATTTTTACATAATCCGTGCGTTGTATTTCTGGATGAGCCGACGATTGGTCTCGATGTTTCGATGAAGGCAAAAATAAGGGAACTTATAAAGACTCTCAACAAAGAAAAAAATACAACGGTTATTCTTACGACACACGATATGGGGGATGTGGATGCCCTGTGTGAGCGGATTGTCATTATCGATAAGGGAACGATGCTTTATGACAATGATATCGCACATCTGACAGAACTGTTTGGGTCTTACCGCACGATTCATCTGTCTTTGCTCAAAAATGGGGAAGCAGTGACGGATGATAAAATGCAGGCGCTCGTTGCAAGTGTGCAGGATATTGGGATAGATGCGATTACTGTTACAAGCAAAGAGGATAAGCTGGAAGTGCTTGTGGATGAGGCAAAGACCGGTGTGATGGATGTGTTAAATGCGATTCAGAAAAAACACAAAATTTATGATATGCACCTGGAAGAAATCTCGACGGAAAGTGTCATTCGGAAGATCTATGAAGGCGGGGTGGTGTGATGCGTTCAAAATACAAAAGTCTTTTGAAGGCGGGCATACTTGAGCAGCTGCAGTTTCGGGCATCCATCATCTTGATTTTTGTTGGCAATCTGGTTTATCTCCTGCTTGTTTACAATCTGTGGAGGGCCATTTTTGCCTCTGCGGGTACGGATGTTGTAAACGGAATGACGTTTTCAGATACGATGATTTATCTCGTATTTGCGGCATCTCTGTTTAATTTTATGGAGATGTGGCTTGTATGGGATATGGGGGATGATATTAAAACCGGAAAGATTGTCGTGGATTTGCTAAAACCTGTTTCCTATCCGAGATACCTGTTTTTTAGATCGGGTGGTAATTGCGTCGTCAAATTTGTCACAACATTTCTGCCGACGGCAATCATTGTTTATTTTATTTCGGGCAGAGCCATTCCACTCGGTGTGAATCTGCTTTGGTTTATAATCAGTGTGACCTGCAGTCTGCTTGTGAATTTTTATATCAATCTTATAACCGGGACAATCTGTATCTATACGGAGTCCGTATGGGGAATCAATATCCTGAAGGAAGTGGTTGTGGGGGTGTTGAGTGGAGCAACGGTGCCGCTTGCGTTTTTTCCGGAAACACTTCGCAAGGTCGTGTCCTATCTGCCATTTCAGACGATTATCCACGCGCCGCTTGAGCTTTTGCTGCACGAGGAGTATGGGCTTGCAAAAATTGCAGAGATCCTCGGTCTTCAGCTGTTTTGGCTGGTGGTACTCGGTGTTTTAAGCCATTTGTTTTTCCGGGCATCGCTAAAACGCATAACGGTCAATGGAGGTTGATGCAGCTATGAAAAGAAATTTTAAATATTACTGGAAAATATATTGGAAGGTCATCGCGCAGGATATCAAGAGCAAGATGAGTTATCGCGCGGATTTTATTATATCGACAATCGGGATGCTTGCAACCAATGCTACGGGAGCTTTTTCGTTCTGGCTTGTGTTTCAGATGTTTCCGTCTATCAGCGGATGGTCCTACCATGAGATGTTATTTTTGTACGGGTTTTCGCTGCTTGCGGCAACGCCGGCACAATGCCTGTTTGACAACAACTGGAATCTGAGATTTCAGGTGTATTCCGGAGATTTTATAAAATATTGCTTCCGGCCGATTAATATCTTCTTCTATTTTATGTCAGAGGTTTTTGATGTAAAGGGAATCGGACAATTTCTGTTCGGGATAGGGGCGGTTGTGTATGCGTGGAGCAGGCTTTCGATACCGGTGCATGTATATTCGGTACTATTGTTCCTTGTGGCAGTCATCTCAGCATCGTTGTTTGTCATTGCGATTTTGAATCTGGCGGCATCAGCATGCTTTTGGCTTGTGAATTCATTTTTTGTCCTGTCGCTTTCCAATCAGCTCCGGGATTTTGCAAAATATCCTGTGAGCATATTTGGACCGGTACTTCGGGTAGTCTTTACGTTTGTGATACCAATCGGTTATATGGCGTATTACCCAAGTCTGATTTTTATGCGGCCGGATGAGATTTCGTGGATTGTCTGGCTGACACCGTTGTTTGGAGCTTTGTTTTTCTGCTTAAGCTATAAGGTATGGATGAAGGGCGCAATGAGTTATTCCGGTACCGGAAGTTGATTTTTTTAAGTGATTTAATCTTTTTTATAGTATTTTTTTGCAATTCTTTCCATTTTTTTGATTTACATATCCCACATTTATCGGTATAATGAACGGAAAATGGAGACACGTATGGATAAATCGATGTTTCGAATGATGAGGGATGAAGGATGAAGTATAGAAAAAACTATGAAATTTGCTTGTTTGTTGCCGGTTGTATTCTGATAAACTATATTGGCAGAATCGTTACGGATGCATATTCTCTGCCGGTATGGCTTGATTCGGTTGGCACTGTACTCTGTGCATATGTGCTCGGCCCGGTATGCGGTGCGATTGTAGGTGCAACGGTCAATATGATGTTCAGTCTGCATACGCAAACTGCGTTGTATTACGCTCTGGTTAATATTATGGTTGGAATCGTCGTTGGCATATGCGCAAGAAAGGGGTTTTTACGAAACATCTTCGGTGTGTTGTCAACGGCATTTTTGGTGACGGTAGTTTCTGTGTTGATTTCTGTTCCACTTAACATGGTTCTTGTGGGCGGCTCTACTCAGAATGTGTGGGGAGATGGCGTGTCGGAGCTTATGCAGAGACTTGGATTTCATAAAGTAATCAGTGATATTATCGGAGAGTTCTCTCTCGATTTTCTCGATAAGGTTGTAACGATGCTGCTTTTGTTTGCGGTCATTCGTATTTTCAGAAGAAGACAATATACAAAAATTCGTGAAAAAACGCATGCAAAAAAAGTACTGTCAGTTTTGATTGCGGTACAGCTTCTTTCTTCGTGTCTGCCGACCGGCATCACGAAGGCTGCAAACACTTCAAAGGGGGAAGAAGATTTTCAGCAGTATGTGCAGACGATTTTCAATGGGGAAAACGGGTTGCCGGGTGGTGCGTCCAATGCGATTGCCCAGACGAAGGACGGAATCCTATGGATTGGAACCTATGGGGGCTTATATCGCTACAGCGGAAATTCATTTGAGTGGATTAATCAGTATGATTCCGTCAAAAATGTGAATTGTCTGTATACGGATGAGGCAGGAAGACTTTGGATTGGAACAAACGATAATGGTCTTTCCATATTTATCAATGGAGAGATTTCCAACGTCGTGAACCAGGAAAATGGACTTCCGTCCAACTCGGTGCGTTGCATCACAGAGAATTCGGAGGGTTATTACTATGTTGGGACAACAGACAGTCTGGTCATTGTGACATTGACCGGAGGTCTGCAGGTCTTTGATACAATACCGGAGATTGTTTATGCGGATAGCATCAGTGCGGACGAGAACGGAAATGTTGCGATTGTTACAAATGAGGGCGGACTTTACCTTGTTCGCGGCAATGAGATTGTTGCAAAATCCACAGCGAATAAAAACGGAGAATCCTATAACTGCTGTACCTTTGACAGTGATGGAAATCTGTACGTCGGAACGACGGAAAATAGTGTTGAAATCTATCGTGTTTTGGATACAAAGATGGAACTTACGTCAACCATAGCATGTGGAGAACTTGTCGGAATCAAATCGCTTACGGTCTCAGAGAATGGTCTGATATTTATCTGTGCGGATAACGGCGTCGGCTATCTGAACAGTAAACGCGTATATCGAGCGATTGATACCGGAAGCTTTAACAGCTCCATAGACCATATGATGATGGATTATCAGGGGAATCTCTGGTTTACTTCCTCGAGACTCGGGCTTTTGAGACTGAGCCCTTCGGTTGTATCCGAGGTCTATAAGGAGGTCGGATTGCCGGAAAATGTAGTCAATACGATTACAAAATGGCAGGGCTGCCTGTATTTTGGAACAGA
>JBJEMZ010000238.1:0-5716 GCA_051879935.1 Wujia sp. | reverse complement strand
AATCCGCACTCACTCTTCGCGATGTTGCAGAACGCCTCTCAAATCCGGACAGCGATTTATACGCCAAAAAGCAGTTATACTGCGATGCACCCGACTGCGTAACCGGCTCCTTCCGAAAGCATGCCTCCGGTGAACTTCCGGATACTTTGGAGCTGGAGATAGAATCGCTTGCAAAGGAGCAGGTAAATACGGGGGCTTATCTCGAAGATGACGCACTGTCTGTGCCTGTCGGAAACTATCATATCTTTATGAATACCGATATCGGAAAAGTTCCGTTTACCGTTTCCGTAAAAGATGAGGATACAAACCGCAGCATACAGGAGCAGCTCGTACAAAATATCAACTCCAGGCATTTGGATATACAGGCATCCCTAATCAGCGAAGGAGACAGCAGCTCCATTCTGCTCGCATCGAAGGATACCGGTATCCCATCCAATACTTCCGGACTTTATTTTTCCTTTGAGAGTGAAGACGGAGATGTACTGCTTGATACGCTGAGTCTGAATCATATTCAGACCATGCCAGGAAATGCACGTTTTTCCATCAACGGAAGCTCACACAGCTCCGCTTCCAACCACATATCCATCAACCAGCTTGTCGAGCTCGATTTTCACAGAGAGACAACCGCACCGGTCAACATTCGTTTTGCACCGGATACAGAGCTTCTGAAATCGGAAATCGGAAACTTTGTCGACGCCTACAATAACTTAGTCACAATCTCGGAGCGAAGCGAACCGGCAACTGTCGGCAGTCGTAATCTCTACCATGACATTTCCGGTATCGTAAACAAACACAGGGAACAGCTTGCATCCATTGGTCTCACCACCGATGAACATAACCGGCTTGTGCACGACAATACCTTTACCGGTGTCATAACAACGGACGATATCAGCCAGTTATTTGGCTCCGAATCATCCCTGAAATCAGATGTTATAAATTCCACAAACCGGCTCACGCTTGACCCGATGGCTTATATCAACAAGCTGATTGTTACATACCCAAATGCCAAGGAAAAGAAAACAACCACCTATACCCAATCCGTATACAGTGGTCTAATCTATAACAACTATGCATAAAGGCGGCAGCATAAACTGTCGCCTTTATTGTATTTAAAATATAGAAACATCTGCTTTAAACATCTAAAAGATAAGATAGCAGATACCAGCAAGTATAAACAGGTGAACAGGATAAAACAGATAAAATACCCATTTTAATTTCCAGCCGCGTTCTCCATTATAAAAACTTACCGGCAGAATATCAATCAATGCCACAAGCTCAAGCCAAAAAGAAAACGACAAAATCAAGCATGGCACTGCAATCCGAAGCTCTTTACTTTTATTTCGAAGCAGATACGCCGAAACAATTGCAAGCACACCCAATGCGTCGTAATCCGTATGCATGGCATATGCAAGCCCTGTTCCCATCGCAATTGCGCCTCCAAATAATATTACACGCAGAATCGTCTCGACAGGAAGTACACGTATGCCCTCTAGCGCTGTGATAACAATCAGACCGATTGCAAGCGTGAAAAATACATTTTGATATGTAAATTCAATGATATGTCCTTGTCTCACAGAGGTTTCAGACAAACTGAACGCAAAATCAAATGGTATCTCAGACACTGCCGCAAACAGCAGCAATCGTCCAATATAGCGAAAGCGATTCCTAGTATGCAAAAATCCTTCTAATAGAAGAAAAATAAAAATTGGGAATGCAAGCCGACCAATTCCACGCATAACCCAGTAAATACCACCCAGACCGCTCATACGAAGCCGTCCGGTAGCGTCAAAGCAATCCGGGGCTCTCATAATCATATACGTAAGTACCGTTGCCGCAAAATGGTCAATCAACATCGTAACCATCGCAATCATCTTGAGTGTACTACCGGTCAACCCGCCATTTTTCCCTTGTTCTACATTTCCTACAACTGCTGAATCCATTTCCTTCTCCTTATATCCAGTCTACACATTGAGCATCGCAAACACCCGCTTAGCAACATCCGGAAGCTCCGCAAATGTCTGAATCTCCGGCACTTCATCCGAGATTGTCCCAAACCCGTATTTCGCATGGATAAATGTGGCCCCTGCCTGACAGCTTGCTTCATAATCACCCTGAATATCACCGACATAAACTGCCTGTGTCAATTCATTCCGCTCCATAACAAGTCGGATATTATCCCCTTTGCTTTTCTCATTATTGCCATAGCATTCGATATCATCGAAATAATGACCAAAACCATAATGCTCCAAAAACGCCTCGATATAACCGCTCTGGCAGTTACTTACAATATAAAGATGGTAGTCCTTTTGAAGCTTCGCAAGTGTGGCCTCAAGTTCCGGATATAAGATGCCGCCATGCTCCCGCAGATATTCATTTTCCCAGTCACAGCATGCTGCAAGAAGGGAAGCCTGCTTTTCTTTCGGCAGCTCCGGAAATACGATTTGTGCAATCACATCTATCGTTTTCCCCATCACGCCTTTTACGTCAGCCTCTGTAATAACCATATCCTTTTTATATTCTCTCTGGATAACCTCCGTCCATGACCCTGCCACACCCGCAGCAGAATCCCACAAAGTACCATCCATATCGAAAATAATGCCTTTTTTCATCGCATCCTCCAAATTCATCTTTAAAATCAAAAATTCAAAACGCCCATATGTTCAAGCAGAATCTTAACACCGATTCCAATCAGGATAATACCTCCTGCAATTTCTGCCCGCTTCTCATATTTTTTCCCAAAAATATTGCCAACATACACACCAATTACAGAAAGTACAAAGGTTGTGCAGCCGATAATCGCAGCCGCCTCCGCAATCGGATATTTCAAAAATGCAAATGTGACGCCCACCGCAAGCGCATCGATGGATGTGGCAATGGCAAGCAAAAACATTTCCTTGATACGAAGGGGCGGATCCAGTTCTGTATCCGTTTCCTCCTCCTTATCCGAAAGTGCCTCACGAATCATATTGGCACCGATTATGACAAGCAGTACGAACGCAATCCAGTGGTCAACATTGGTAATGTATTTTTCAAAGCTGACGCCAAGGGCCCATCCAATCACAGGCATAAGCGCCTGAAATCCACCGAAGAATAATCCTATAACAAGTGTTTGCTTCTTGTTTACCTTGCGCATAGAAAGTCCCTTACAGACAGATACCGCAAAGGCATCCATGGAAAGTCCGACACCGATTAAAAATAATGATATAAATAATGCCATGCCATTTCTCCTTTCTTGGAACGTCAGCCCATGCAAAATTCGTCTTCGACGAATGGGCTGACGCTACATATCAGGGTTTCTCCGAAACCCTGATACATTAGCCACAGCTTCCATCGTCCACAGACTCAAAATTGCCAACCGTCCCCTTTGCCCATGGGCTGCCCACATCGCACCGTCCATGATGATACATCTCGCGTACCTCACCGTCTGCAACCGTGTCCTCCACATGCAGATTGATTCGGCTTGTTCCTGCTTCCATCCGGCTGTCAAGCAACTCGATAATATTTTCCACATCCTGATAATTTACCATCTGTTACCCCTTTCTTTTCGTTTCTATCATATTTATGCAATCGAAGCATTCTTCGAAAATTTTCTCCTCACAATCACAAAACAAACAATATGCGCCAGTGATGTAATAATCCAGCTGACCGGGTAGGTCAGGTACAAGGATTTCGTAGTATGGAATGTATCATACATCCTGAAAAATGTAAATATCCAAAGGAGGCGTAATCCGCAAGCACCTATCAGGGACACGATGGTCGGAAGCAGCGAATACCCAAGTCCACGCAACGAGCCAACCAGAACGTCCATGATGCCGCACAAAGCATACACCTTACATATAATATTCAAACGAACCATCCCCGCTGCTTTCACCGCTTCGTTTGCAGTGTAAAAACCGAGCAGTTCATCCCCAAACAAAACCGCGAGATTACCGAGCAAAACACCTGTCACAATCACGCAGCCCTCAGCCACAAGTAAAATCCGATTAATCCGTTCATATCTTCCGGCTCCGACATTCTGGCTGGTGAAGCTGATATTCCCCTGATGGAATGCATACATCGCCACATAGACAAAACCTTCGATATTACTTGCCGCGGAATTACCCGCAACGACTGTTGATCCAAACGAATTGACTGACGACTGGATAATAACATTTGAGATTGCAAATATAATCCCCTGAAAGCTCGCCGGAAGACCGACACGTAATATCTCAAAAAACCGTTTTTTATGCACCCGCAATCCACGTAACCGAAGCCTTATACACCCCTTCTCCCGCATCATGCAGGTAAGAATCAACCCAGCGGAAATGCACTGGGATATCACCGTAGCAAGTCCGACTCCTGCAACGCTCATCCGAAACCGGATTACAAATAAAAGATTTAAGCCTACATTGATAACTCCTGCCAGCATCAAAAAATAAAGCGGCCGTTTTGTATCTCCGACTGCCCGCAAAACCGCGCTTCCAAAATTATAAATCATCATGGCAGTCATGCCCAGAAAATATATACGCAGATATGTGGTGGCAAGCGGCAGCACATCCTCCGGTGTCCGCATCCAGATTAAAATCTGTCTTGCACCAAAGCAGCCGATAATCGTCAGGATGACACCGCTGATAATACTGAGCGTCATTGCCGTATGCACCGTATCCGACACATCCTTTTCGGCCTTCGCGCCGTAAAATCTGGCGACAAGAACATTGGCACCAATCGAGAGACCAAGAAAGAAATTTGTCAATAGATTAATGAGTGCCGTGTTACTTCCCACTGCCGCAAGCGCATTGTCCCCGGCATATTTTCCTACCACGATGATATCTGCCGCATTGAACAATAACTGTAAAATACTTGAGCAGACAATAGGCAGGGTAAATGCCAGAAGCTTCGGCAATATCGGACCGTTGCACATGTCCATCTCATATTTTTTCTTTTCCTTTGCAAGTTGCTGCGACATTACAGGTTCGCCTCCATTATGCACATCTTACATCAGCTCTATTCGGATGCCAGATTTCCATTTTCAATATTGGGCTTAAAAAAATGTTCATAGGCATATTGCCACAAAATCTCAGAGCCATCCGCTGTGTTTTTATTCCGCTCCTTCACCTGCTCCCATCTGACACCTCGCCGCTTCCAATCCGAGCCGCCCGTGCTTGCCGTAAGCATGGCAGGTTGAAAATTATCCATCGTCCGTGCGAATTTTGCTTCCGGCGTCTCCTGTGCCTCAAATTCCAGCCAGATATCATACAGCTTCTTTGCCTGATCCTCCGGCAGCATATTATAAATCCGGTCTGCTGCATTCTTCTCACGTTCTGCCTGTGTCTTCTTACCTTCCTCGTCGTAAGCATAGGTATCCCCTGCATCAATCTCAACCAGATCATGAATAAGGAGCATCGTAACTGTCTTTAAAACATCGATTTTCTCATTTGCATACTCAGCAAGCAATATCGTCATAATCGCCATATGCCACGCATGCTCGGCGTCATTTTCCTGCGTCTCACCATCGGTAAGCTTTGTGCGCCGTCTGATGAATTTTTCTTTATCAATTTCCTTTAAAAAAGCAATCTGCTTTTCAAGCCGCTGTTCCATTATGATATGTGCCCCTCTTCGTTTTTCTGTCTATCAGATAGATTCCGCATGCAACTAAAAATCCCACCAGAAAGCCGACAAAATGTGCGGTGTTTCCAATAGTTTTGTCTGAAAGCTGACTCACAATCGTAATCAGAAT
>JBJEMZ010000237.1:0-5743 GCA_051879935.1 Wujia sp. | reverse complement strand
TTATCTATTGTGCGGATGTACAGAATTTCAAGATTATTAATGATGTGTTCGGTGTCAAAAAAGGTGATGAGGTTTTAAAAAGAATTGCCGATATGTTTTTATCCCTCGCAACCGGAGATACGATTTGTTCGCGGTTAAGTGCTGATCGGTTTGCACTTTGTATTCGGGAAGAAAAAATCAATCACGAGCGGTATCTCGAGGCGGTTGATAAGGTGTGCAATATCGGGGAGGCTAATTCGTATCGCGCACAGATTTATGCGGGTATCTGTCCGGTGAAAAATGTGAATACCCCGATATCTACATATTGTGACCGGGCCTTTCTTGCGATTGAGTCTATCAAGGGAGATTATCATCAGACGATTGCATATTACGATGATACACTTCGAAAGCAGATTTTGGCGGGGCAGCATATGGTGAATGATTTCCGCTCTGCAATTGTCAAACAGGAATTCCAGATCTTTTTGCAGCCCCTTGTCAATGTATCGGGAAAGATGCTTGGTGCGGAGGCACTTGTTCGCTGGTTTCGTCCGGTGCACGGTATGACTTTGCCGGAGGATTTTGTCGAGGTATTTGAACGCTCAGGACTCGTCAGTGCAATGGATCAGTATGTTTGGGAGCTTGCATGTAAGCAGCTGCAGATATGGAAGGAAAATGGATATACCGGATATTACATCTCCGTGAATATATCACCAAAGGATTTCTATTTTATGGATATCTACCGGACTCTGACAACGCTTGTGGAGTGCTATGAGATTTCTCCGCATAATCTGTGCCTGGAAATTACGGAAACCTCTATCATGAAGGATGCATCAAAGAATCTTCAGACGATAGACGAGCTTCGGAATTACGGCTTCCGCGTCATAATGGACGATTTTGGAAGTGGGTATTCCTCTTTAAACATGCTTCAGGATATGAATCTGGATGCCATCAAAATCGATATGGAATTTTTGCGTAAAAATGATGATCCGGAACGAAGTAAAACAATTCTGGAGATGATTCTGGAGCTGTCAAAGGAGCTTGGAATCGAGGTTGTTACAGAGGGAATTGAAAGAGAAGACCAGCTCGATTATATGCAAAAGCTTGGATGTCAGTTGTTCCAGGGATATTATTTTGCGAAACCGATGCCGGTCGATCAATTTGAAAGAAAATATTTTTAATGTATTTCATTCAGAGAGCAGGGATTCCCATGCTTCATAAAGTGCGGAGAGCTTTAAATCAAGTTCTTCGCGCTTTTTTGATAACTCGGAAAGCTTGGCTGAGTTTGTGGCATATTCGGGAAGCAAAAACTCCGCATCAATTTCGGCAATGGCATTTTCTGTCTCCTCGATCTGCTGCTCTGTCTTTTTGATATCATTTTCACGTTTTCGAAGCTTTGCCTGCTCCTCTTTTTTCTTTAAGTATTCTTCTTTGCCGGAGGAGGCTTGTGCTTCCGGTTCCTTTGTGGCAGGTGCGCATGGAAGGGACGCTGCGTATACCTGTTCCCGGTGACTCTCGTAGTAATCATAATTGCCGATAAACGAGTATAACTGCCGGTCCTTTAATTCTAAAATTCTCGTTGCTATCCGGTTTACAAAATAACGGTCATGGCTGACAACGAACACCGTACCGGTATAGCTTCGAATCGCATCTTCAAGGATACCCTTTGACTGGATGTCAAGATGGTTTGTCGGCTCATCCAGGATGAGAAAGTTTGCGGGAGAGAGCATCAGTTTGGCAAGCGATACACGCCCCCGTTCACCGCCGCTCAAATCCGCAATCTTCTTAAAGACGTCATCTCCGGTAAACAAAAAGGCAGCGAGGACGTTTCGTATTTTTGTGTTTGTCAGATCCGGGTACGCATCCGAAATCTCTTCAAAAATGGTTTTGTGAAGGGAGAGCACCTGATGTTCCTGGTCGTAATAGCCGATTTTCACTCTTGCACCAAGTGTGATCGTGCCGGAATCTTTTGAGACAATGTGATTAACCATTTTTAAAATCGTGGTTTTTCCGGTTCCGTTTCCTCCGATTAAGGCGATTTTTTCTCCGCGTTTTATATCAAAATTCAGATTTTCAAACAGCACATTTGCTCCGAACGACTTTTTGAGTCCCTCCACGGTCAGCACATCATTTCCGCTCTCAACGGATGGCGTAAGCGATAAGCGCATCTCGGATGCAATCTCTGTCGGTTTCTCCAACACATCGATTTTATTCAACATCTTTTCGCGGCTTTCCGCACGCTTGATGGATTTTTCACGATTGAATTGTTTTAATTTTGTGATGACTGCTTCCTGATGCTTGATTTCCTGTTGCTGGTTTAAGTATGCTTTCATCATGGAAGCGCGGATTTCGGCCCGCTTTTCGGCATAGTAGCTGTAATTGCCATGATAGATAGTTGCTTTTTTATTATCGATTTCGATGACCTTTGTCGCGATGCGGTCAATGAAATACCGGTCATGGCTGACAAGAATCACGCTGCCCGGATAGGAGGACAAAAAGCCCTCAAGCCATGAAATGCTCGGCATATCCAGGTGGTTTGTCGGCTCATCCAGGATAATGATATCCGGTTTTGTAAGCAGAAGTCTGCCGAGTGCGATCCGCATCCTTTGACCGCCTGACAATGTATTGATATGGCGGTTGTAGTCTGCCGGATCGAATCCGAGGCCTTTTAATACACCATTGATTTCACTCTCGTAGGAATAGCCATTGTCGCGGTCGTATTTGCTGGAGAGACGGTTGTAGACCTCCAGAATCTTTTCAAGCTCCTCGCCCTCGGCGTGCTTCATATCCTGTTCGAGTCTGCGGATATTTGCCTCCATATCGAGTATATATTGTTTGGTTGCGAGCATTTCGCCATATATCGTATTGTCAAAGGAGATATCCTGATGCTGGGACAGGTATCCGACCGTTGTATCCTTTGAAAGAATCACCTGACCATTGTCAGGGGTTTCCTCTCCCATGATGATTTTTAACAGCGTTGTTTTGCCGGAACCATTGATACCGACGATGGCAAGCTTTTCTTTTTCGTTCACATGAAAAGAGACATCCTTTAATATCTCTTTTGAGCCAAATGCTTTTGTTATATTCTGACATGCTAACAGCATGATTCATCCTCCTGAAATGTAATTGTAAAAATAGGATTGCATAAACATGGTTGCAATAGGCATTTTAACAAAAAGCGACGCGGGTTTCAATAAAATGTGTTGCAAATCCTATGTTTTCGATTTATGATTATGAAAGGTATGGAAGCAAAAATAAAGGAGGCAGACCGTGTTCGGAGCAAAGAAGAAAAACGGGAAGCAGGAGATTGAGGCTCTGTTTCATGAAATACAGATCAATCTGGAAAACAATTATAAGGATCTTGCGATTTCGGCACGAAAAAAGGCAGAAGTACGGCTGCGGGAACTGCAGGAAAACGGTGAGCTGAAAGAAAAGGATTACGGAAAACTGAAAGTGAAGCTTGATGAGTATACAACTCGTATGGAAGGATATCATCATTAGCATATGAAAGAGCAAAGAAAAAAGAAATGGTTACTTGCCGTATGTATGCTGTTAGTCTCGGCAATTTTAATAATCGTCTACCGGGCAGGTCTTGGTAAAAAGAATACTTCGTATGAGACAGGACAATCGGATACGACCTACAGCTTTGCTATGGGAACATCGGTGTCTGTGACATTGTTTGGGGCAGACAGAGAGGCGTACACCGATTTGGAGTCGGAGGTGAAACGGCTGGATACCGAAATTGTATCCTGGCGTGCGGAAGGCAGTGCCTTGTATAAGCTCAATCATACCTATGTGGCAGGCGAGGCGTATATATCGGAGGATGAATTGTATACGGCGCTCAGACAGGCATATCGTGTATGCGAGGACAGTGATGGTGCACTTGATATCACACTGCGGCCGTTGGCATCACTTTGGAATATTGAGTCGGAAACGGATGACACGGCATTTTGTGTGCCGGAGGAACAGGCAATCCGGGATGCGCTTGCCGGTACGGGCTACGAAAAGCTTATATTTGATGATGAGAATCGTACGATTACGGTCGAGGAATCCGATATGATAGTGGATCTTGGTGCTGTCGGAAAAGGATTTGCGCTTGATGTTCTGCAGCAAAAGCTGAAGGAGAGAAATATCTCCGGGGCAGTCATCAGTGTCGGCGGAAGTATTCTGGTGTATGGAACAAAGGGGAATGGCGAGGATTTCCGTGTCGGTATCCGAAACCCGAAGGGAGCCCAGGATGAGATGATAGGCTACCTTACATTTCCGGAAGGCAGCAGGATGTGTATATCAACTTCCGGTGATTATGAAAAATTTAAAGAAAAAGATGGCAGACGCTATCATCATATTCTGGATCGTGAGAGCGGATATCCGGCAGATGCGGGGCTTGCTTCTGTAACGATTGTGTGCGAGAGTGGACTTTACAGCGATGCACTTTCGACAGCCTGCTTTGTATTAGGTATCGAAAAATCGCTACCACTCCTCGAAAAATATGATGCGGAAGCGGTCTTTATTGATCATGATAATAACATAACGGTAACGGATGGTTTACAGGAACAATTTCAGGAGGGAAAAAAATGAAGCGTTTATTGGTAGTTGTAGATATGCAGAATGATTTTATATCCGGTGCGCTCGGAACAAAAGAGGCAGCGCTGATTATCCCGGCGGTGGAGGACGCTGTTACACAGGCCAAAGCGCAGGGTGTTACGGTCGTATTTACAAAAGATACTCATTTCGACAATTATATGGATACGCAGGAAGGAAAAAAGCTCCCGGTTCCGCATTGTATCAAAGGGACGGAGGGCTTCGAGATTTGTAAGGAGCTCCTTTGCCATGCAGCAGACAAAAAGATTTTCGAAAAAGGAACGTTCGGAAGTACGGAGCTTATGGAATATGTGAAAAAAGAAGGCTATGAAGAGATAACGTTGTGTGGTCTTTGCACGGATATCTGTGTCATCAGCAATGCGATGCTTGTAAAAACAGCGCTCCCGGAGGCTTGTGTCAAGGTACTTGCAAAGGCATGCGCAGGTGTGACACCGGAGAGCCATAAAAATGCACTTTCGGCAATGGCAATGTGCCAGATTGAAATTGTGGAATAATGGCAACAGGAAGAAGGAAAGACATGAAGTGGTTAGAACATCTGAAAACAATTAATGCACATAAAGCTATGGTTATGCGGCATTGTTTCGCAGTCGGACTTTATAAACAGGGAATTCTGCATGACCTGTCAAAGTATTCGTGGACAGAATTTTCGATGGGTGCAAAGTATTATCAGGGAAACAGGAGCCCGAACGATGCGGAACGGGAGGACAAGGGTTACACGTCTGCGTGGCTGCATCACAAGGGAAGAAACAAGCATCACCTGGAATACTGGATTGATTATAGTGTTGATAAATCCAAAATGCTTGTCGGCTGCAAGATGCCGAAGGAATATGTCATCGAGATGTTTTGTGACCGAATGGCAGCCTGCAAAATCTATAACAAGGATGCTTATGAGGACAGTCAGCCGCTCGCATATTATAATAAGGGGCGTGCGACAAAGATATTACATCCGGAGACGGCAAAGCTGCTTGAAAAATACCTGACTATGCTTGCGGAAAAAGGGGAAGCCTACACCCTTCATTACATTCGAAACTATGAGGTGATACCGCTTCGCAGAAAGAAAATGACAAAATATCTGCCATTTATAAAATATCTTTTTCCATACAAGGATGATTATTAAAAGGGGAATCACAAATGAAATTTACACATTTACATGTGCATACACAAT
>JBJEMZ010000236.1:0-5779 GCA_051879935.1 Wujia sp. | reverse complement strand
CAATTTATGGATCAGCCGGGAGCAGACATACATCTGCTGAATTTCATTTCCGCGCAGGGAGCCGATGATGCAGGCACCAAGGTCCCCCTCTCCAAACTCGTAGCCCTCAATCACAAGGTTCTCCCGGTACAACGACTCTAACTCAAATATCTTTTTCTTCCGCATGCCACATCACCTCCCTAAAATTCTCGCAAGCAGGGAGCCGGCATACACAACCGGATACTCCCGAAGCGTAAAGACTATTCCGTTCGAAGGGGATACGACTTCCTCCGGTTCTTCGCCGGTCAGGGGATTGACAATCAGTCCGATCAGATCGCCCTTTTTCACATCCTTCCAATGCGCAACCTTCGGAATAAACACACCGGCTACCTTTGCATTTAAGTAGCTGACACATCCATCCGTTGACACAATCGGTTCACGGATTTCACCAACCGGTCCGTCCCACATATCCATAGATTTCATGAGATTAAAGATACCTTCTGTCAGTTGTTCACAGTACTCATTTGTGATTCGCATGCCGACACCCATCTCGACTACAAGGGTATCCACATGCATCGAATTTAATGTATAAGCAAATGTTGATTCCAAAACTGTGGCAGCACTGTGCACCCATATGTAATCCATGTTCAGCTTTTTCGCAATCGGCACAAGCCAGTCTGCATGCTTTTCATTGATTCGAATCTGTGGAATCTCCTTCAGATATGCATTGCTTGCATGAATATCGATTGCCACATCCGAGCCGTCCACATCCTCTATGATTTTGGCGGCCATATATTCTGCCATCATACCATTTTTATTACCCGGAAAAATCCGGTTCATATCCAGATCAAAATCCGGGATTCCACGGATAATCGCATCCACACCGAGCGGATTCATCGCCGGGTAAATATCCACGATACCCTTCAGATATTCCGGATGCTTTCTGATTCGTTCCTCCACAAGATAACACACATACTGCCCTTCTAATTCATCTCCGTGGATTCCGGTTACGATACTGATTCTTTTTTGTTTTCCGTCGGAGGACGGAGTATCAGACATCAGTCTGTTTTTTTGGATTTCCAGTGTCTCCCCTACCGGAAGCTCCACCTTTGCAATCGTCTGTACCATCTATAATCTCCACCTTTGCTTTTATTGTTTGTTTCTGGTCTCCCGTCCCGTAAAACTTGCCCTGATTCATGATACAATCCTTGCAGTCGCGCCCTTTGGAAATGATGATGTAATTATTTCCGATCAGCGCATCATTGGTCGGGTCAAACCCGTACCATCTGCCCTTGCAGAACACCTCCACCCATGCATGGGACTCGCCTTCCCCGATCATAAGTCCTACAACATAACGGGCAGGCAAAAGTGCCATACGTGCAAATGTCAGCATGACATGCGCATAATCCTGACACACACCCTTTTTTAAATCAAACGCTGCCGCAGCAACCGTATTGACCGTTGTCACCTGCTTACAATAAGTAAAATGCTCATGCACGGTATGCATAATATACTCCGCCATCGCATATTCCGTAAGCTCCCGCATTTTCCTTGCAAAATGCTGATTAAAGAAATCGTGCATCGCATGGGACGGCATCGTGTACGGGGTCTGTATCTTGTAACACATATTCAGATTTGTATCCGTCTCGTACCGGCTCCAGTCCACAGTCGCAATTCCATCTACCGATACGGAAAACCGCTTATGTTCATCCTTTTTATATCCGATAAATGTAGTATTTCCAAATCCATCCCAGCTTTCACAAAGCATGTCGTAAGGTGAAACCTCTGTATGCATTTCCAGTATGTTCTGCCGAACGGATTTCTTCGGGAAACACCGCAATGTAAAATGGTGCTCATGAATAAAATCACCAAACAGAATTTCCATCTCATAACTGAATTTTATCTGATCCATACTACACTCCTGTCAACTGCCGTCACGCAGGCAATTCAAATATTCTCTCAAATCTCAGGACCATGTCCATTCCATAATCCCTTCGTTCCTCGATTTCGCGCCCGACTGCCTCAAACAAGCCCTTATTATATGCCAGCTGGTTGCGTTCAAGTCTGTGAGCAAGTTTTCGGTAGGAGCGATGAACGTCATTGTAATCATAATTTCTGCGCAGATATAAGTCAAGCTGCTCATAATATCTGCCGATAAAGATAAACTCCCGCTCCTCATCCGTCTCGATTTTGTCCTCGATACACGTCCAAAATGCCCGCAGATAATCAAGTACATGCTGCAGCTCGATAATCGGGGATGCACTCTCCCGGCCTTTCTGCATCTCGATTAATGCGAGATGAATATAGGCAAGCGAATCCGACTTAATGACATTTCGGAAAATAATCGCATTGTCATACGCACGGTTCAGATTCGAAATCACAGAATTCTCGTTTGTCTCATCAAACAGATACCGCGATACAAAATCCTCCGGACTGCTGTAGATATTCGGAATTTCCATCTCATTACAAAATGTAATATATGCATCCTCGTGCTCAATAATGTAATCGTACATACGGAAAAATTCGAGGGTCGTAAGAAGTACCCGCTGCCCATATCTTCCAAGCCAAAAATAATTGTCTACATCGTTTATTCTGATAATACCCATGTATCTTTAAAGCCTCCTCCCTGTGATGAATTGACGATAAAAGAATCCGGATTACGCGAAAATCTCGTAAGCCCGCTCTTCCACACATACGTCTCCTCGCCGCTTAAAACAAATGCTCGAAGATCCGCCTTCCGCTCAACCTTTTTGCCTTCATCCATGATCGGCAGATCCAGGAAATCGATGACCTCCTGTGCGATAAACCGTCTCGGTTCATTTTTGATTGTCTCTTTAAATTTCTTTATCTCGTCCTCCGACAGACTGTTTCCGAACACAACACCGTAACCACCGGCCTCGGCCACGTCCTTGATTACAAGCTTCTCAAAGTTCTCCATCACATAATCGTAGTCTTCCTTATAAAACGGCAGATAAGTCGGCGCATTTTTCAGAATCGGCTCCTCGTTTAAATAATAGCGCACCATCTTCGGAACGAAATAATAGATACCCTTATCGTCCGCGATACCATTTCCCGGCGCATTGATGAGTGCCACATTGCCCTTCCGGTATACATCCATGATGTGCGGCACACCGATCAGGGAATCCTCGCAGAAGCACATCGGATCTAAGTATTCATCGGAGATACGGCGATACAGAGCACCCACCTGCTTCATCTCACCCTTATACGTCCGAAAATACAGATGGTCATTCACAACCGACAGATGCTCCGGCATCGACAGATAGGAGTTTGTCCGCTCTGCGAGATACGAATGTTCAAAGAAGGCTGCATTGTAACGCCCCGGGGTCAGAATAACATTGACGCCGCCCGTATTCACATAATCCATCGTCTTCTTTAACATATCCGCATAATCGCGGTTGTCGCATACCTTATTCTTTTTAAATGTCTGCGGTGAAGATTTCCGACACAGATCCCGCGCAATTAACGGATAGGAAGCCCCGGATGGTATACGCAGATTATCCTCCAACACATACCACGTGCCATCCACCGCCTGTACAAGATCAATACCGGAAATATGGCTGAAAACCTTTTTCGGCGGGACAATACCTTCGCACGCCGGCAGGTAACCGGATGATGAAATCACAAATTCCTCCGGTACGATCTGATCCTTAATAATCTGTTTCTCTGTATAGATATCAAGCAAAAATGCATTTAGCGCATCCACTCTCTGTCTTAAACCCTTTTCCAGATAATCCCAGTCACTCTTTGTAATCGTCCGCGGAATTGCATCAAACGGAAACAACTGCTCTTTAAATGTATTGTTTTTGTAGATGCCGAATTTGACACCATATCTCGCAAGCAGCTTATTAATCGTATCCGTGTGATTGATTAAATCGTACATGCGAACACCTCCTTTGTTTATAATGATAAGTCATATCCCCCTATTTCAGACTTATCTAATATTATTTTCTTTCTTTTATTAACTCCTCTCCTGCATTATATTTTATTATTGAAGAAATTGGAATACCTGTGAGAAAATATAAATTTAATTTAGATTCAAAAGCATTTTGCTTAATTTTCTTCAGAAACCTTTGTCGAATTTGTGCGAATGTAAAAAAGTGTATGAAAATGAGCATCTCATTTCCATACACTTTCCAATTGTATTACTTTTATGTTTACTATTAATTATTATTAAACAATGCTGTCGACAGATATCTGTCTCCGGAATCCGGAAGCAGCGCTACGATTGTCTTGCCTGCATTTTCCGGACGCTTTGCAAGGATGGATGCTGCCTTTAATGCCGCACCGGAAGAAATACCAACCAGAATACCTTCACTTGTAGCAAATGCTCTTCCTTCTGCAAATGCATCCTCGTTTTCGATTGGAAGAATCTCATCATATACCTTTGTATTTAAAACATCCGGTACAAATCCGGCTCCGATACCCTGAATCTTGTGAGGTCCCGGTGTTCCTTTTGAGAGAACCGGGCTTCCTGCCGGCTCAACAGCAACGATCTTCACGTTTGGATTCTGCTCCTTTAAGTATTCGCCAACACCGGTAATTGTTCCGCCTGTACCGACACCTGCTACAAAGATATCCACCTTTCCGTCTGTCTGATCCCAGATTTCCGGTCCTGTTGTTGCCTTATGTACAGCAGGGTTTGCAGGGTTTACAAACTGTCCCAAAATAACAGCGCCCTCGATCTCATTTTTCAATTCCTCTGCCTTTGCAATGGCACCCTTCATACCCTTTGCGCCCTCTGTCAGCACAAGTTCTGCACCATAGGCCTTGAGGAGATTTCTACGCTCCACACTCATCGTATCCGGAAGTGTCAGGATTGCACGGTAGCCCTTCGCAGTTGCAACTGCTGCAAGACCGATACCGGTATTACCGCTTGTAGGCTCAATAATTGTTGCTCCCGGCTTCAAAATGCCTTTCTTCTCTGCATCCTCAATCATCGCAAGTGCGATTCTATCCTTTACGGAACCTGCCGGGTTTAAGTATTCGAGCTTTGCAAGAATCGTTGCGTTTTCTGCCTCTGCTTTCTTTGCATACCGGCTTGCCCGAAGAAGCGGCGTACCTCCAATTAACTCCAATGCGCTTTCTGTAATCTTACTCATAATCGTTACCTCCTGATAAATTAATTTTTCTTTCTAATAAATTGTTCTCTTTTGTTCATATGGTTGCCTGCATCATAAAGAAAAAGCAGCTGCCATATGCTTATGACAACTGCTTACCTTTTTCATGTAAGTCAGATTCATAATGCATACAAAAAATATTCCGTATCCATAAGCATAGCACGGTAGCAACAACACATATTTTCTCTTCTTATTTCTACTACATTTTTTCTATTCATATGCCTGACTCCTTTCTTCAATTCCTATTTTCTTTGTAGGAATTGTATGTTTTATTTGTTTATGATTATATGGAACGATCTTCCACTTGTCAACTGTTTTCTATTGATTTCATAATTGCTAATTCTTGTTACTGGTTATAATTTTTTCTTATAACTGATATCCCGGCCGATTATTCTTACTTTACAACGCTTCCATCTTCTTCCTGCAATTCGTCAGGCATTGCAGAAGCTCCGGGGAAAATGCGCCACATTCTCCGTGCATAATCATCTCAGATGGCTGTTCCTTTGGTATTGCATCCTTATATACCCGCTCATGCACAAGGGCATCGTAAACATCGGCAATTGCAACAATCTGGGCGGACAGTGGAATTTCGTCCCCTGCCAGTCCGTCCGGGTACCCGCCTCCATCATAACGCTCATGATGGTGCCTGCATATGTCCATAC
>JBJEMZ010000235.1:0-5825 GCA_051879935.1 Wujia sp. | reverse complement strand
GATTTCCTTACTGGCATCCGTCACGACCGTACATCCGCCCTTCATGTCACAGCATCTTCCACTGCAATTGATTTTCTGAATGTTTTTCCGGCTGATTGCTCCGATTTCCTCAAGTGTATTGATCATACGGTAAACCGTGGCAACCCCAATACTGCTGTCCCGTTTATGTGCAAGAATGTACACTTCCTTACAGCAGCTATATTCCTCATTCACAATTACATCCACAATCAGCTTACGCTGTTCCGTCAAACGAAAGCCATGCTGTTTTAAAAGATTCAGGATTTCTTCTTTTCCACTTGTCACCTGTCCAAGTTCTTCCTGATGATTCATGTTTTTCCACTCCTCATATTTCTATATTTCCGTCATAAAATAATCATGCATCCGCGTATTTCCGAAATTCTTTGACAACGCTCCGATAAAACCACACTGACAAAATCGTGCCGAACGCCCAGCCAACCGGCCACGCCATCCAGATTCCTGTACTTCCCCATTGTCTCGAAAAGAAATAAGCAAGCACAACCCGCAAAATCAAATCCGTAAAGGTTGCCGCCATAAATGCCTTCATGGAACCGACACCGCGCAAAACACCGTCGCAGGTAATTTTGGTAGCAACCACAATATAAAACGGTGCAACAATACGTAAAAACAAAACACCGACATGCAATGCGGAAGTGGCATTCTCCTCCATAAAGAGCTGTACGAGAGAACCGCCTAGTAGCAAATAAACCACTGCTATCGGTATACATAGACATACAACAAGCTTAATTGCCGCTTTACATCCATCCCGGATTCGTTCGAGTTTTTTTGCTCCGAGATTTTGTGCCGCAAAGTTGGACATGCCGTTTCCAAGTGCCGTGAATGTTGTAATCGCCATATTGTTCAACTTGATTGCAGCCGCATAACCGGCAATGACGCTTGCTCCGAATCCGTTAATGATACTCTGTATCATAATATTTCCGACAGAAATAAATCCCTGCTGTAATGTGCTTGGTATCGAAACACGGAGCATCTTTTTCAAAATTGAAATCGAAAATTTCTGTACCGGTTTCTTGTCTTCCGTTTCATCCAAGCGGATAGCATGCAAACGTTTCAGCACAAAAACAAGCGCAAGTACACAGCTTACACCCTGGCAGATAAAGGTTGCCCATGCAACACCGGAAACTCCCATCCGAAAGCTTTTTACAAATAATATATCTACAAAAACATTTGCAACCGAGGAAAATGCCAAAAAAATAAATGGCGTTTTGGAATCCCCCAGTGCAGAAAAGATTCCTGTCGCGATATTGTAAAAGAACAGGAAAAAAAGCCCTCCGGTATAAATATCCAGATAAAGCTTTGAGTCCGCAAAGATTTCCTCCGGGGTCTGAATCAGCTTTAAAAGACCTCCACCTGCAAAAAGTCCCGCCAGCATAAGCGCCATACATAATATGCCGGATGCAAGAAACGTCGTGTAAACCGTCGTCTTCATCTTTCTATAATCCTTTGCCCCGAAAAACTGCGCCACAATCACGGAACATCCCATATTGCAGCCAAATGCAAATGCCATATAAATCAAGGTTATCTCATAAGAATTTCCAACTGCGGCAAGCGCCTGTTCCCCTGCATACTTCCCTGCTATGAGGCTGTCTGCAATATTATAAAGCTGCTGGAATATCACACTTGCAAGAAGGGGTATACAATACTGCCAAAGCACCCGCTCCGGTTTTCCTACCGTCAAATCCTTATTCATTTTATATAACTCCTTTGTATCCTAACGTTCTTTATATACGCCCAGGATTTTTATGTCGTTGTATACCTGTATCTGCCGGAGTGTTTCACATACTGCATCCAGACGTTCCACAGGACAATCAATTTCTATATAGAAATTATAGGTTCCCATCGCCTGCTTTGTCGGTCTCGACATAATGGAAATCAGATTGATTCTTTTTTCATAAAAACGACGCAAAATATCAAACAAAATACCCGGTCTGTCAGTTGCCGGCATAATATAAACCGGAATCCGAACCTTCTTTGTGGCATCCTCATCTCTCTCTAAAGTTTCATCCCGACGGGAAGAAAGCAGATCTTCCAGCTGTCTCTGCAAATCCGGATTCTCAACATCCAGGCTTCCGTGTCCAAAAATGATAAACCGTGTATAGTTTTCCTTTGCGTCTGTCACATTATCAAGCAGAACCATCTTGTCTGATAGTTCGGTGAGATGCTGTGGTACAATCGCAGCCGCTCCGGGTTCTTCTCCAATCTTGTAATACGACTCCATATTGCTGTCTGTCGTAATAATCTCGACATTCTGTAACGTACGAAGGAAATCACGGCACTGTCCATTGGCTTTAAACTGCACATAAATCTTCCGTATATCCTCCACCTTGGAAGCATTACCAACAAGCATAAACTGCACAGCTACCTGATTTTCATCTACAATATAAACTTCCTTTTCAAGCAACAGATCCAGTGTCCGCTGCACATAGCCATCCAATGTATTTTCTACGGGAACAATTCCAAACTCACACGAAGGATCCTGGCACATCGTCTCAAACACATCGTCAATTGTCGCACAATAAACCGGCGAAAGTCCTACACCGTGTAGCTTCCTGTATTTTTTTTCATACTCCTCGTATGCCTTATCACAAAATGTCCCTTTCGGTCCTAATACTGCTATCATCTTTTGCTCCCGTCTTTTCTTCTTTTATCAAATCCACTCATAATTACCACCGGTAATCGCCAGGGAAAGAAGCCCGTCCATCTTCTCGACTTCCTCACCTTCCAATACCCGAATCAGCTTTGCCGTATCCTGCATCGCCTGCATATCCTCATCCGGTCCGATTTCCCGGTCCATATCTGCCTCACAATACGGGCAGCCAAGTGTCTCCATAGTCTGTAAAGATAAAAACTTCTCTCCACAGCTTCCACATTCATAATATCCACACCGCTTTGTTCCATCCGGCACATAATACATGCAAATCACTCCTCATTTTCTATACATTGTTCTTTCTCATTTTGCACCATCTGTGTTGTCTTCTCATCCAGATTCGTTGCCGGAAAGATATCGGCAACCTCATTGATGGCTATATATGCCATTGGATCAATCTGATGTACAAGATTCCGCATTTTTCCAACCTGGAATCTGTTCACAATAAAATAAACGACCGTCTTTTGACTATTCGAATAATACCCTTTTGCATCGATCGTTGTAATTCCGTTTTCAAATGTCTCAGACAACGCCTGACACACATGCTTTGGATGGGATGTGATAATAAATGCCGCTTTGGAACGGTCAAAGCCCTCTACAATAAAATCGATAGTCTTGGACGCTGCCGCATAGGTTACAATTGAGTATAACGGCAAAATCCAGCTTTCCAAAGCAACACCACATATGATATACAAGATCAGATTGTATATCATAATAAACGAACCAAGGCTTAACCCGATTTTCTTCGCGAACATGACCGCAATGATATCAATCCCGTCCATTGCCCCTCCGAACCGGACGGCAAGACCGCTTCCACACCCGGAAATAATTCCTCCGAAAATCGCACACAAAAACAAATCACTGCCCGCAAGCGGTGATACAATCGTGACATCCACGGGCAGAATATCCGTGATAATCCACGCCACAATCGAATATACAAACACGGTATAAATGGCATAGATGGTAAATACAATTCCCTCCCGTTTTAGTCCAAACAAAAAAATAGGTACATTCAGTAAGATCAGGAGCAGGGAAAGACTGCACCACTTTGGTGTCAACTGCGAAATCAACATGGATGTTCCGGATATCCCACTGTCATACAGCTTAACCGGTGCCAAAAAGATAACAACACCAAATGCATTTACAATTCCTGCAATGGTCAAAAGCAGGAAATTCCTGATATGCATACAATGAAGCAGATCCTTCCCTTTCTCCATTCACTTACCTCCGTTTTTAATAATTTTCAGCATGAACCTCAAAGAATGACTGTGGATGTGCGCAGGTCGGACATACCTCCGGTGCATTTGTACCGACAACGATATGACCGCAGTTTCTGCACTCCCATACCTTTACCTCACTCTTTGCAAATACTTCCTGCATCTCAATATTTTTTAAGAGTGCACGATAGCGCTCCTCATGATGCTTCTCGATTGCCGCAACAAGACGGAACTTCTCAGCAAGCTCCGGGAAGCCCTCCTCCTCAGCAGTTTTTGCAAATCCATCATACATATCTGTCCATTCGTAGTTTTCGCCTTCAGCTGCTGCCTTCAGATTTTCTGTTGTATCTCCGATGCCGTTCAATTCCTTAAACCACATCTTTGCATGCTCCTTTTCATTGTCTGCTGTCTTTAAGAACAAGGCCGCAATCTGCTCAAAGCCCTCTTTTTTTGCCTTTGACGCAAAGTACGTATACTTATTGCGTGCCTCCGATTCTCCCGAAAATGCAGCCATCAGATTTTTTTCTGTCTGTGTTCCTTCATACTTATTCATTTTTCGTTCCTCCTTATTTTATAATTTAAATAAATTATTTGCTTTTGTTTACCTAATTTATTCTGTGCCCTCCATAGAACCAAGCATCTCCCTAAACGGTCGAAACGCTGACGGAAGTGCATAATCCGCATCCAGCATGTCCGGGGTAACCCAGTCAAAGCTTTTGTTTACGGATTTGCAGCGAATATAATACGCCGTCATCTGCCATTCCACATGGCTGAAAATATGTGTATATTGCGTTGAAAAGAGCAATTCCTCCGGTGCAAGATTCCAGGTCTTTACCTGTTGCATCGCTTCCTGTTCCGTAAGCTCCCTATCCACGTTCGGAAATTCCCACATGGATGCAAGCAGACCCTCTCCGCTTCTTTTATGCAAGGCACACTGTTCCTCACACATAAGAACAAACACCGTCTTTTTTACAGTCTTCCGCTTTTTCTTTTCGTCCCTGACCGGCAGTTCCTGCCACAGCTTACCTGCTTTGGCACTACAAATATGTGAAAGCGGACACACATCGCATTTCGGAGCTCCGTTTGGGACACAGACCGTTGCGCCAAGCTCCATCAACGCCTGTGTCGCATATCCGGGATGTTCCTTCGGATATACCTGTTTCAGTTGTTCCGTAACGTTCTTTTTCGTGGATGCCTTATCAATGTTTGTTTTATCGCCAAGCAGACGCGTATACACACGAAGCACGTTGCCGTCCACTGCCGGAGTCGGAAGATCAAAGCAAATCGAGCCAATGGCTCCTGCCGTATAATCTCCGATACCGGATAATGCGCGTATCTGCTCGTAGCTGTCCGGAAATACTCCGCCATACTGTTCACAGATTGTAACAGCCGCCTTTTGCATATTTCGGACACGATTGTAATATCCAAGACCTTCCCACAATTTCAGGAGCTTTTGCTCCGGCGCTTTTGCGAGATCGTCAATTGTCGGCAGTTCCAAGAGAAACCGGCGATAATATTCCTTCACTGCCTCTACCCGTGTCTGCTGAAGCATAATCTCGGACACCCACACATGATATGGTTCCCGGTCCGTACGCCACGGCAAATCTCTTTTACTTTTTTGATACCATGGCAAAAGCATATCAAACATTTGTGTTAATGTTTCTGTTTTCGTCATGTCTAAAAATCAAGCTTGATAAAGCTGTCATCCTCACGACTTCCAAGCTTTTTTGCCTCCATCGTTTTGATTGCCAGATTTATCTGAGCTATCATCGAATCGGTAATATTGGTCTTCTCACCATAATTCAGGTAATTCAAGATTGTGAGCATCTCCGATTCGCTGTCCGTAAAAAATCCGGTTCCTTCCTGCTGCATATCGCCAACATTTTTCACAAGCTCGAGGGTCTTATTCGGAAGGGTTCTGT
>JBJEMZ010000234.1:3793-5826 GCA_051879935.1 Wujia sp. | reverse complement strand
GGCATACACAGACTGCTTACCGTATCGGTTACGCTTGCTTCCTATATGCTGATGTCTGCCGGTGTGGAAACGGAATTTGAGACTGCTCAAGAAGCCTGTATCAAAGCGATTGAAAGCGGAACTGCTTATCAGAAATTTGCCGAATTTGTTGGGGCACAAGGCGGTGATGTCTGTGTGCTGGAGGACGTGGATAAATTTTCGCTTGCGGAGCATGTTGTCCCGGTTAAAGTGACAGAGAGCGGTTATATTGCAGCCTGCGATACAAGCGAGGTCGGCAGGGTCAACATGATACTTGGCGGCGGACGCGTAACGAAGGAGAGCACGATTGATTTAGGCGTCGGTCTTGATATAAGAAAGCATATCGGCGATTATGTGCAGACAGGCGATGTACTTGCCTACCTGTATGTGCGTGATATGGGCATGGCAAAGGAGGCAGAAAAACGTCTGCTTGCCGCTTATACGATCCGGAAGGAACCGGTTGTTCCGGGCGATATCGTAAGGAAAATTATTCGATAATTATGTGTTTTGCAATTATCAAAAATTCAAATAAAAAAGGAGAGAAAAAACATGAGAGTAGCAGTGATTATGGGTTCTACAAGCGATCTTCCAAAGGTGGAACCGGCAGTACAGATTTTGAAGGATTATGGCGTGACCGTAGATGTTCGGTGTCTGTCGGCACATCGGGCGCATGCAGGACTTTCTGCATTTATTGAAGAAGCAAACAACAACGGTACCGAGGTGTTTATCACGGCAGCCGGTATGGCGGCAGCCCTTCCGGGTGTGGTTGCAAGCCAGACCGTACTTCCGGTTATCGGCGTTCCGCTTTCCGGTTCCGTATTAGACGGTACGGATGCCTTATATTCCATCGTACAGATGCCGTCCGGTATTCCGGTTGCAACCGTTGCCATAAACGGTGCAAAAAATGCAGCTTATCTGGCACTGCAGATTATGGCGGTACAGCACAGCGAAATCAAGGACAGGCTGCTTGCGGAAAGAAAGCAGATGGAGGAAGCGGCAATGAAGGCAAACGAGGAAGTTATCGCAAAATTTTCATAAATTATACACAAATATTGCAAAATAGTATTTTACTTTGTTGTACGTTTCAAGTATAATAACGGTATCAGTACAGAATCGATAGGAGGGTTTATTGTAATGGGTATTATTCAGAGATTTAAGGACATTATGGCAGCAAATATCAATGCACTTCTTGATAAGGCAGAAGATCCGGAGAAGATGATTGACCAGACAATGCGCAATCTGACAAAGGATCTTGGCGAAGTAAAGAAGGAGACAGCAGCCGTTATGGCAGACGAGCAGCGTTGCAAGCGCGAGCTCGATGAGGTAAACAGCGAGGTTGCCAAGATGCAGGCATACGCTGAGAAGGCACTTCTTGCAGGTAACGAGGCAGATGCCATGAAGTTCCTCGAGCAGAAGCAGCAGCTTACTGCAAAACAGGCAAGCCTGCAGCAGACTTATGATGTGGCAGCAGCCAATGCCATGAAGATGCGTCAGATGCATGATAAGCTTGTAAATGACATCAACCAGCTTGAGTCCCGCCGGGATGCAATCAAGGCAAAGATGAAGGTGGCTAAGACACAGGATCGTCTCAACAAGATGACGAACAGTCTTACTGATTCATCAAGCAGCATTGCAGCATTTGACCGTATGGAGGCAAAGGCAAATGCGATGCTTGATCAGGCAAATGCCATGACAGAATTAAATCAGACTACACAAGAGAGCGGTATCGACAGTTTAGCAGCCAAGTACGATGCAGCTCCGGACGCTGCCGTACAGGATGAGCTGGCAGCAATGAAAGCGAAGCTTGGACTTCAGTAATCGATGAAGGGTTTAAACGAAAAGCAATCAGAGGCCTGTTGTACAACCGACGGGCCTTTGCTTATTCTTGCAGGTGCGGGGAGCGGAAAGACCCGCGTGATTACGCACCGAATCGCATATCTGATCGATGAATTGTCAGTGAATCCCTACAATATACTGGCGATTACATTTACAAATAAGGCTGCGACAGAGATGCG
>JBJEMZ010000234.1:0-3693 GCA_051879935.1 Wujia sp. | reverse complement strand
CAGAAGATTGCGGAAATCTACCGGGAATATCAAAAGCGTCTGAAAAGTAACAATGCACTTGATTTTGATGACTTGATTTATCAGACCATCTATCTGTTTGAGACAAATCCGGACGTGCTTTTGGAATATCAGACACGATTTAAGTATATCATGGTGGATGAGTATCAGGATACAAACCATACGCAGTTTATACTCGTGAAGATGCTTGCGGCAAAGTACCGGAACCTCTGTGTCGTGGGAGATGATGACCAGAGTATTTATAAGTTCCGTGGCGCAAACATTTACAATATCCTGAATTTTGAAGAAGAATATCCGGACGCAAAGGTAGTAAAGCTGGAACAGAACTATCGTTCCACAGCGAATATATTAAATGCAGCAAATGCAGTTATCGCACATAATGAGGGCAGAAAAGACAAGACACTGTGGACCGAACATGAGGACGGGGAGAAGATTACATTTACCCGATACGGCACGGACTATGAGGAAGCAAACGGTATCGCATCGCGAATCAAGACGCTTAAAAACCAGGGCGTCGTGCTTGATAATGTGGCGGTATTGTACCGGACGAATGCACAGTCGCGTGTGCTCGAAGAAAAACTTATCTATGAGAATCTTCCATATAAAGTATACGGCGGACAGAACTTCTATGGCCGTAAGGAGATTATGGATATTGTCAGCTATTTAAAGGCTTTGGCAAACCCAATGGATGATCAGGCAGTAAAGCGGATTATCAATGTACCAAAGCGCGGAATCGGTGCAACGACCGTGGATAAACTGGATGTATTTGCACAGGAAAACGGCATGAATCTTTATGAGGCGCTGCTCGATATCGAGGAGATACCGGGCATGGCGAGAAATGTCGATAAGATTCGCAAATTTACGGATATGATGGAAGGTTTTAAGCGGAAAATTGCAGAGGGCGAATATCTCCGGGAGGTGTATGATGCAATACTCGAAGAAACCGGATATGTGGACGCCTTGAATGCGGAGGGTACGGACGAGGCTCTGGCGCGAATCGACAACTTGGAAGAGATGAAGAATAAAATCGTGACTTATGAGGAGAGTGCAGAGGTTGCGACACTTACAGGACTTCTCGAGGAGATTGCACTTGTGGCGGATACCGATGAGGAGGATGAGGATGGCGTGCCGACTCCGAAGATTTCCCTCATGACATTACATAGCGCGAAAGGTCTGGAATTCCCATATGTATTTATTGCCGGCATGGAGGAGAGATTATTCCCGAGCGGGTTGTCGATTGACTCCGACGATCCGGATGCGTTAGAGGAGGAACGGCGCCTTTGCTATGTAGGTATCACACGTGCGATGGACAAGCTGTATCTGACGGCAGCGGCGCAGCGGATGATACATGGGACAACCGAGTTGCAGCAGGTTTCCAGCTTTGTAAAGGAGATTCCGAAGCATTACTTAGAGTATGAGGAACAGGCGGGCGTTGTGAGCAGGCCGGAGCCGAGTGTGCGTTCGCAGAGTAGCTATGACAGCTTCTTAAACAGCCGGGGCGTGCGAAGACAGACCTATAAAAATGATTACGGACAGAACAATCCATATACCCGCGCAGCAAACGCAGGCGCGAATCCGAGCGCAAATCCGGGCTTTGGAAAGGCATTTCCAATGGGGGATGCGGCAGGACCGGCAACCTACGAGGTCGGTGACAAAGTTCGACATTTTAAGTTTGGAAATGGTGAGATTATCGAGGTGATTGACCGGGGCAACGATCAGGAAATCGTGGTGGATTTCGAACGGGTCGGTGAAAAACGGATGCTCGCCTCGATCGTGAAAATGAAAAAGTTGTAAAACATGGTAGAAATATCCGACTGCATGTGGTAAAATTATTGCATCAGTAATGATGAAAGGAAGGTATTGACTATGAAGAAAGTGGATGAAGTTCAGATTGTTCAGGAAGACGAGTGCGTGACAGAAGCTAAGAAGGCATTTCTCTCTGTTGCATTAATTGTCGGAATTCTTACAATCATCGTAGGAATCTGTGTTGCGGTTTACAAGTATCTGACACCGGATTATCTGGATGATTTTGACGATTACGATGATGACTTTGATGATAGCTTCTTTGACGACGACGATGTGGAGACGGCCGGAGAGAAGAAGGACGAGGAGTAATTTAATACGTATTTGGATTACGCAAAAAAAGCTGTATCAAAACGGAGGTGCACCCTCAGATGCCAGACAAAAACTGGCATTTGGAGGTGCATTTTATTATGCTTCAAAAACACTTATATAAAATCATACCATTTTTATATGTTTTGTGAAAAATGTAAGAATTGTCTGATGGTTTTTGTGCAAATATCTTGAAATATACAAGCAAATCGTGTACTATGAAAGTTAATAGTGGGGTGTTATATCCCGATATAGATTATGGTTCAATTTATTTATTTTATTACCTGTTGTAGCGAATAAAAGAGCAATCACTACTATGGGGTTTGAATATAGATAAAATCAATGCGGAGGTAGGAGTTATGAAAAAACAGAGCAAGAAGAAATTGATAGCGTTTTTGTTATCAACGTTGATGCTGTTGTCTTTATTCCAGAATATTTCGTATTATCCGGTTGCAGAGGGTGGAGAGGAACCGGCAGTCGGAGTGGAAGTGGATGGAGCTGTGGCATCGGAGAGTGATGCGAAGCAAGGGCAGGAGTACTTAAGTGTGGGAGAGCCGGAACAGGATGTGTTAGTGGAAGATACACAGACTGTACAGGCCGACGAGACAAAGGAACTGCTGACAGATGCAAATGTTACATTAAATGAAGTAACATTAAAAGGTGTCTATAAAGATGAGACAGGAACTTCACATGTTGTTACATTTGATAAAAACAGTACCATTTCTCTTCCTGGAAATGCAGATATCAACATGTATCTTGATTTTTCTCTCGTGGATGGAAATTCTGTCACAGCGGGAACAAAGTATGTTTATACACTGCCTGACTCTGTGCGTGTTGATGTGGAGAAGACACATGAATTGACAGACAGTGAAGGAACGTCCATAGGTCAGGTTCATATTGCACGGAATGGTACTTTGACGTTCGAATTTTATACGGATATTGTAGCGAATAATAATAATATTCCGTTTTATGTTCAGTTCGATGGGAAATTTAGTGAGTCTCTTTCTCAGGGCAATACATCTACATCAATCTCTTTCCCGGCGGGCGGTGCAACGATTGATTATAATGTAGATATTACGGAACCGACCAGCACAGACCCTTCAGAGTCGAATCTTGATTATCAGCTTAATAAATCGGGAAATAGTACAACTGTCACAGTGAACGGACAGGTGAAAAAGGCAATTCACTGGTCTGTGGAAGTAAATCCGCGCGGAAGAACACCATTTTCGGGAACTCTGACAGACTTGATTCCGGAAGGACTTACTTATGTGGAAGGAAGCTTTCGGGCATCAGATTACTATGAAGGAACTATAACGCCGGCTTACTCAGATGGTATTTTAAATGCGGTTATGTCAGACTGCAAAACATATTATACGGCAAAGGTGGAATTTGACACGTTGGTGGAGCCGAATTACGGTTCATCAATTACAAATGATACCTCAATTACGGAAAGCAATACGGCATCGTTTAATCCGGATAATACGCAGGATAATCCGGTGTCCAGTAATACTGCCACGGTTACCGTAAAACCGAATGTACTTTCAAAGTCGGGAGTTAATAATG
>JBJEMZ010000233.1:0-5876 GCA_051879935.1 Wujia sp. | reverse complement strand
TATATTGCATGTACGCCATGGCAGGAGTGCTTGTTGTGATGTTAATTTTGTCCTTGTCCGGTACAATTGCTGCGATTAATCCGAAGAAAAAACCGAATATCGTATCAGGGGTTATAATGATTGTGTTCAGTGTGTCAGCTATTGTGCTGTATGTAATCGGAAGTACTGATACACAGGGAATTGTGGATGCATTTATATATGTTCCGCTTAGCAAACATATTGGACTTTATAACATAGAGCTGTATATTTTGATTGCAAATGCGCTTTGTTCGGTTGTCAATGTGTTTGGGCAGAAATATGGATTGAAATTATATAAAGAAAAAGGAACAACATGTTAAGGAGATGGAAAGATGGCGTTTAAGGATTTTGTAAAAACAGTAAAAAATGAAGCCGGTGATGCGGTCGAAATCACGAAAATGAAGGCAAAAATCAGTAAGGAAAAAACCGCAATCAAGGATGCGTATGAGGAACTCGGAGAATTTGTTTATAATCAGGTAAAGGAAGGAAAAACGTCTGCTCCCGAGTATACGGCATATGTGGAGAAAATCGATGTGGCAAAGCAGAAAATCAAGCAGTTAAACGAAGAAATTGACCACGTAAAGATGAATTAAGATATGGGAAATGAAGCGTGGCAGAAGACAGATACATGGAGGACAGATAAGATGGATTATAATCAGTTAAGTTTGCAGATGCATGAAGAACATAGTGGAAAGCTTGAGGTTGTTTCCAAGGTTCCGATCAAGAATCGTGATGACCTTTCTACGGCGTATACACCGGGAGTAGCGGAACCATGCAGAAAGATTCATGCAAATCCGGCGGATGTGTATAAATATACATGTAAAGCCAATACGGTGGCAGTTGTATCAGATGGAACGGCCGTGCTCGGACTTGGAGATATCGGTCCGGAGGCAGCCATTCCGGTTATGGAAGGAAAGGCAATTCTGTTCAAGGAATTTGGTGGAGTGGATGCGTTTCCGATTTGTCTTGACACAAAGGATGTGGATGAAATCGTAGAGACGGTGAAACGGATTGCACCTGTGTTTGGCGGTATCAATCTGGAGGATATATCGGCTCCGCGCTGCTTTGAGATTGAACGGCGTTTGAAAGAAAAACTTGATATTCCGGTCTTTCATGATGACCAGCATGGAACGGCAATCGTTGTGTCAGCCGGACTGATTAATGCGCTTAAGCTTGTGGGAAAACCATTTAATCGTGCAAATGTTGTAATAAACGGTGCCGGTTCGGCAGGTATTTCCATCTGTCGTCTTCTGTTGGCGTTAGGAATCGGAAATGTAGTGTTAGTAGATAAAAACGGTGCGCTCTGTCCGGGAGAGGAATGGATGAATCCTGCACAAAAGGAAATGGCAGAGATTACGAATAAGGACAGACAGACCGGAGCTCTTGCAGAAATTATGAAGGGCAAGGATGTGTTTATCGGCGTGTCGGCTCCGAATATTGTGAGTGCCGAGATGGTTGCTTCTATGGCAAAGGATCCAATTGTATTTGCCATGGCGAATCCGGTGCCGGAGATTATGCCGGAGGAGGCAAAGAAGGGCGGCGTGCGTGTGATGGCGACGGGACGTTCTGATTATCCGAATCAGATTAATAATGTGCTTGTGTTCCCGGGTATTTTCCGTGGTGCGCTTGACGCAAAGGCAACCGCAATTACAGAGGAAATGAAAATTGCTGCGGCAAAGGCCATTGCATCGATTGTGACAGATGAGGAACTAAATGAGGAATATATTATACCGGGGGCTTTTGACGACCGTGTAGCAAAGGTGGTAGCAAAGGCGGTAGCAGATGAGGCAAAGAAACTCGGTATCGTAAAATAAACGGGAAGGTGAAGGGATGCAGCAGAAACTTGCGCAGATACAAGAAGAAGTAAATAAGGTAATCAAGGGAAAAGAAGGGGTCGTACAAAAAGTACTCGCAGCAGTTATTGCGGGAGGGCATATTCTTATGGAGGATATTCCGGGAGTCGGAAAGACAACACTGGCGACGACATTTGCAAAAAGTATGTCCATGAATTATAAGCGTGTGCAGTTTACGCCGGATGTACTTCCAAGTGATATCCTCGGATTTTCCATGTATAATGCCGGGACGAAGGAATTTGAGTACAAAGAAGGCGCGGTTTTCTGCAATTTGTTTCTGGCAGATGAGATTAACCGTACATCACCAAAGACACAGTCTGCTTTGCTTGAAGTTATGGAGGAGGGGACTGCAACTGTGGATGGTGTGACAAGAAAGCTTCCGGAGCCATTTGTTGTGATTGCAACTGAAAATCCATATGGTTCCTCCGGTACACAGATGCTTCCGGAATCCCAGCTGGATCGTTTTATGGTATGCCTTTCCATGGGGTATCCAAGCCATGAGGACGCAGTAAAAATTCTGAAAGGAAATGCAGGGAAACCGCTCTCACAGGTTCAGCCCATCATTTCCGTAGAGGAATTAAATGCACTTCGGACTATGACCAATGACATGTATGTGCGGGATGAAGTCTATGAATACATCGTTAATCTTGTGGAGGCAACGAGGAAAATGGATGTTTTCTCTATGGGAGCAAGCCCAAGAGGAACGATTGCATTGCTTCGGATGGCGAAGGCTATGGCAGTGATTGATGGCAGAGATTATGTTACGGCAAAGGATGTGCAGGATGTGATTGTAGATGTACTTGGTCATCGGGTAAAGCTTTCTGCACGAGGTAAGGCGCAGGGAATTACGATGCGACAGGCAATCGGTGCGGTTGTTGCAAACGTTTCGGCGCCGAGGGTATAAGATTTGGTGCAATATGTATTTCGTATAATTGGATATGGGGTTTTGCTTGTAGTAAATGGCGCCTGCTATTATTTCCTGCACAGTCATTTTTATTTTATCGTGCTTGTGCTTATGATTGCAGCGCCTTTTTTTTCGATTTTATCCGTATATTTGCTGCGACGGTTTGTTACGGTTCAGGTGAAAGAAATGAACGGTCGGGAACTGTACGGGAAGCAGGGCGAGACCGCTTATTTTCAGATAAGCGTGTGTAATCCGACCTGGTTTGTATCCCTTGATACAAAGCTTTTTGTGAAGGTTGCCAACTGCTTTTTTGAGACGGAGGGTGTGCAGGAATTTTCGATTCCGATTCATGCGAAAAAGGGATATACAATGGAACTTCCGATTGTGGCTTCTTATCCGGGATTATTGTCTGTTACGGTTACGCAGATAAAAATCAAAGATATGCTTGGGTTTGTTGCAATGAAAAAACTTGTAGAACAAACGGCGGAAATCAGTATTATGCCGGAACGGATTTCAGAACTTTCCTATGACAAGACAGCGCTCGAACAGGGAATGCTTGAAAGCGAGGAGAGCACGAAGCGGGGGAATGACTTTTCGGATGTGCAGGAAATCAGGGAGTATATTCCGGGTGATAAGCTGATGAGCATCCATTGGAAGCTGTCTGCAAAGCGTGATATTCTTATGGTAAAAGACAGGGTAAGTATGTCGGATCATCAGTTAGTCATTGTTCCGGAGCTTTGTTTGACGAATCGTCAACGCTTAAGTGAGATTCTTACAATCACATATTCGGTTATTATGGAAATGCTGGAAGGTCAGACGTCGGTCAGACTCTTGTATTGGAGTATGTCACGTTATACCTATGAGGATATTCGGATTGATTATAAAGAGGAGTTAGACCGTGCATTCGCACGGATGTTTTACGAAAAAGGGTATGCAGGATTTGAAGAAGCAGCAACCCACATGGCACTTGTGCATCCGGAAATGCATGCGTATCTGCATGTGAGTGCAGACGGTGCAGGGGCACACATTACAATCAGGGAGAATTCATAGTGGCACAGAGACAGACACAAATTGAACAGGTGGAGTTATGCGAGGGTGCTTATCTTGCAACACAGTTTTTCGAGGAGAAGGAAAATCGTGTTCGGACACTTTTATTAAAGGGCTTTATCGTATATCTCCTGTCTATGGGTAGTATCGGATTTTATCTGACGGCATTTGATATCGCATTCAATGTGGGACTTTGTCATATTTTGATACTTTCCATATCGCTTGGCTGTGCCATGCTTTATTATCGACTGCTTGTGGAAAATCTCGGTTATCTGTTTTTGTTTGTAACATTTGCCGCACTTGTTTTTGTGTTTCGTGATTATATCAACAGTGGATTTTATGCGGTAGTAAATATCACGGTAGATAATGCAGCACAGTATTTTGATGTTGATATTCAAAAGCTTTACAATGAGCGGATCGGAAACCGGTATGTCACAGTTACATTTGTTGCTTTGTTTATCGGCATCGTGTTAGACATTTTGTTAAATGTCTATATTTCCAGACGAATGCAGTATGCCACAGCGATTGTAATTATCATGGCCTTGAATCTGATTCCGCTTTATCTTGTGATGGAGCCGGATATGCTCTATGTAATTATGATGCTTGCCGGTGTTTCCATGGCAGTTGTCTTTAAGGCGGGAAAGCATTACAGTCCGCAGGTTTCAATCAAACGTGATAATGCAAAATACAAAGTACAGGGAAAGAAAAAGCGGGAAATTGCTTATGTATATGATGTGAAGGCAATGCTCCAGGCGGGTGCACATGCGGCTTTGTTTGCGGTTTTGGTTGTGGCCATTGTTTCTGCATTGAAACCGAAGGAAAGCTTTAATACAGGATATGCAGGAAATAAATATAAGGACCTGACGATGTCTGCCATGACGGCACTTTTAACAGACGGTCTGGAATCCTTTTATAAACCACGGGAATATAATGGTGGTATCAGTGGCGGAAAGCTTGGAACAGTATCAACGATTTATCTGGACAATGAGACAGACTTATTGATTCGTATGGCTCCGTATACATCCGATCGAATCTATCTGAAATCATTTACGGGGGTTCGGTATAACCCATATGCGAATGAGTGGACATCCATGTATGAAATGAATGGATACGATGAATTGGTGCAGGGCCAGGAAGAAGCGGAATCGCTGAAAAACAGCTACGAAAATGGGAATAAGTACAGTGCGAGGGCAACGATGCACATCCAATGTGTAGGTGTGAGAAATGATTTGTACAAGCCTTATTATATGTATGGGGAAACAGAAAATGGAAAAGGTGCAGGCTATGATGTGACATATTATCCAAGAATGGATGAAAATCACACATCGGTTGAACACGAAATTATGCCGTATCAGGATGCCGATTTATTTGTGCCGGAAGAAAATTTGGATGCGGTTGCCAAAATTGTGGATGAGCTTGGATTTATAGGGACGGATAAAGAGGTGATAGCCGCTTTACAAATATACTTTCAGGATAATTACCCATATACGGTGCGCCCGGGAAAGACGCCTAGGCACAATGATTTTGTAAATTATTTCCTGACTGAAAATAAAAAGGGATATTGTGCTCATTTTGCAAGTGCATCTGTTCTGATTTTGCGATATCTGGGAATTCCTGCGCGTTATGTGGAGGGATATGCAATTGACTATGAACAGATACTGGATGGCGAGCTTGTAGAGGGGGCAGAATATGCAGACTATTATGATGGTTATTCGGAGCTTGGTGAGACGGCATATGTTGAGATAAAGGTTACAGATGCGGATGCACATGCATGGGTTGAGGTGTATGACCCGGTTATCGGATGGTATCCGGTGGAAATGACTCCATATGCAACAGGGGAGGAAGACGTGACTGATTTCTGGGAGGAATTTGCGGATTTTATGGGTGATGAAGATGCAGGTTCCGATGTGATCGAGGAAAACACAAATGCCGTTACAATCTCGGACAGGCTTGTAAAAAATATCCTGTTGACGATAGTTGGTCTGCTTGTATTTGTACTGTTTATCATTTTGGCACGGAAAGGTATTTTGTATATCATTTTTGCAGTCCGGTTT
>JBJEMZ010000232.1:0-5888 GCA_051879935.1 Wujia sp. | reverse complement strand
GCCATTTCCATGATGCAGAAGGCAAACGAGCGTCCGGAGTCTTTGCTCCAGCTCTTGCAGTAGGAGAGGGATAGCTTATGACGAAAGAACAGATTCAGGAATTTACAAGACGTATCAGCCAGGAAAACCACAGTGGTCTGATTCTTGTGTTATGCGATATGGAGCATGTGTATATCCATGATGCGCTTGTTGCATATGAGCAGGGGGATTTCGATGCGTATCTGAAAAATGCTGAGCTTGCAAAACAGTGTATGCATGAATTGATTACCTGCTTTTCGCCCCAGGATAAACTTGGCAGACAGGTCATCTCGATTTTTAGGTTTCTATATGGCAAGCTTGTGCGCTCAGTCGTACAAAAGAAGCCGGACGAGCTTGACAGATGTGCCGGGATGGTAGATAATTTGCGAGTAGGATTTGAACATCTGCATACACTTGATAAGGAAGACCCTGTTATGCAGAATACACATCAGGTGTACGCCGGGCTTACATACGGTAAAGGCACATTACAGGAAAGTGTACAGGGTGTTGATTTTGAGAAGCGTGGATATCAGGTCTGATTCCAAATGAGCAGGAGGTTAAGCAACATGGTAAAGGATGATTGTATATTTTGTAAGATTGCACGGGGAGAGATTCCGTCGGCAACCATTTACGAGTCGCCGGAGTGCAGAGTGATTCTCGATATCTCACCGGCAAACAAAGGACATGCATTGATTTTGACAAAAGAGCATTTTGATAATATATACGAACTGGATGCAGATACGGCGGCGAAGGTGTTTTCGTTGGCAACTGTTGTTGCGAAGGCTATTCAGAGGGAGACCGGATGTGAGGGTATGAACATCGTACAGAACAACGGAGAAGTTGCCGGTCAGACCGTAAATCATTTTCATCTGCATCTCATCCCGCGTTTTGCAGGTGACGGCGTGACAGTTACCTGGAATCAGGGGGAGACAGAAGATGAAGCACAGAAAGCACTTGCAAATGCCATCCGCAAGCATATCTAAACGGAAGCTTATTTTTGGGATTTTGTCGGTGCTGTTTGCGTGTTTGATTTTTGCGTTTTCTGCAAGAAACGGCGAGGAGTCCACAGAGGATAGCTATGAGGTCGGCATGGTATTCGGTACAATCGTGCATCATGACTTTCCTACATGGCCGGAAGAAGAGCAGCTTGCCTTTGCGTCAAAAGTCGACCATCCGATTCGGAAGACGGCACATGCAACAGAGTATGCGGTGTTTGCGATGCTGCTTGTGGGAGCATGGTATGACAGGAAACGAAAAACTATATACAACGGATGCATTCCATGGATTGTTTCAACTGCATATGCAGCAACGGATGAGTTTCATCAGTTGTTTGTGCCGGGGAGAAGCGGACAGGTATCTGACGTGTTGCTCGACAGCTTTGGTTCAGCAGTTGGAATCACGGTCTTGCTTTTGGCAATATTTGCTTGGAATGCCGTGCGAAATAGGGATTGACAATTAAAGATATATGATATATGTTAAACATGTCTATCTTATTCAGAGTGGTGGAGTCATAAGGGACGAAGAAGCCACGGCAACCCCGTGTGAGCGGAAGGTGCCGACCTGAGCGATACTTTAGTAAGAAGTTGTCGAGCAATAAGAAGATTTGATTTAAACATTCAAATCCGGTTGCTTGCAACCGGATTTTTTAACATAAGGAGGAATTATGGAAAAGTTACTATTTACTTCAGAATCTGTTACAGAAGGACATCCGGATAAAATCTGTGACCAGATTAGTGATGCGATTTTAGATGCGCTTTTAGAGCAGGATCCGATGAGTCGTGTTGCATGTGAAACAGCTGTTACGACCGGACTGGTGCTTGTCATGGGAGAAATCACGACAAAAGCGCAGATTGATATTCAAAGTATTGTGCGTGAGACAATCCGGGAGATTGGATATGATCGTGCAAAATATGGTTTCGACTGCGATACATGTGGTGTAATCACAGCCCTTGATAAGCAGTCGGCAGACATTGCCATGGGTGTGGACAAGGCCCTTGAGGCAAAAGAGCATTTGATGTCGGATGAGGAGATTGAGGCAATCGGTGCCGGCGACCAGGGCATGATGTTCGGTTATGCCACAACCGAGACACCGGAGCTTATGCCATACCCGATTTCCCTTGCACATAAGCTTGCATTAAAGCTTACCGAGGTTCGAAAGAACGGAACACTTCCGTATTTAAGACCAGACGGAAAGACACAGGTGTCTGTTGAGTATGATGAAAACGGCAAGCCTTCCAGATTAGAGGCAGTTGTCCTTTCCACACAGCATGGCGAGGAAGTGACACAGGAGCAGATTCATGCAGATATTAAAAAATATGTGTTTGAACCGGTGTTGCCAAAAGAGATGGTAGATGAGAATACAAAGTTCTTTATCAATCCGACGGGACGTTTTGTAATCGGTGGACCAAATGGTGACTCAGGTCTTACCGGACGTAAAATCATCGTAGATACCTATGGTGGATATGCTTGTCACGGCGGCGGTGCATTTTCCGGAAAGGACTGTACAAAGGTTGACCGTTCCGCTGCTTATGCAGCTCGTTATGTTGCAAAGAATATCGTAGCGGCAGGCCTGGCAGAAAAATGCCAGATTCAGCTCTCCTATGCAATCGGTGTTGCAAGACCGACCTCTATCAACATCGATACATTCGGAACCGGGAAGGTAAGCAACGAGAAGCTTGTTGAAATCATTCGCGAAAACTTTGACCTGCGTCCGGCCGGCATCATCAAAATGCTTGACTTAAGACGCCCAATCTACAAGCAGACGGCAGCTTACGGACACTTCGGAAGAACCGATGTGGATCTTCCGTGGGAGAAGACCGACAAGGTAGAGATATTGAAGAAGTATTTGTAAAAAGTTTGTATTTATGCAAGAGATTGTGAAACGCATAAATAAACTGGAACAAATTGGATTCATAAAAAATATTGTGAAAGATACATTTGTTTGTGATTTAGAATTACTTAGTGTGCTTTCAAAACACAAGCAATGCGTGAACACGATGTTCACGCAAGCTGCCACTGAGCCATGGATGGCGAATTGGCAGCGATTGCGTATACCATTAATATACTAAATTAAGAACACTTAGTAATTCTTAATCGCAATACAACGTATTTGAACAATTTTTTTATGAATTCAATTGTTGCATATGTATATTGCGTTTCGCATTCTCGATTTTAAGAAAAGGGGTTGGAATATACTATGAAAAATATGCTCAATTTTAAGAACTTCTCTGCGGAGGAACTTCAAAACATTCTGGATTTGGCTTTGGATATGAAGAAGAATCCGGAGAAGTATAGTCATGCGCTGGAGGGAAAGAAGCTCTATACACTGTTTGAGAAGACGAGTACGAGAACATTCCTTTCATTTACGACAGGTATTACGGAGCTTGGCGGAACGTATTATAACCAGCTGTGGAGAGATTCGAACTTTGTGCTTGGCGAGCCGATTTCCGAGATTAAGTATGTGTGCAGAAACGTAGATATCATCATGGCACGTCTCGTAAAAAATGAGACGGTGGAGTTGTTTGGAAATAATGTGACGGTTCCGTTTATCAACGGCTGTGACAACTCTTATCATCCGTGTCAGATTCTTGCGGATGCGCTTACGATTATAGAAAAATTCGGAAGCCTTAATGTAAAATTTCTTTACATTGGCGCAAAGAACAATGTATTTAATTCGTTGGTAGAGTTCTTCTCCAAGATGAAGCAGGGAACCTTGTATGGACTGACTCCGCTCGTCAATGATACGGTATGTGGACCGGACTTCTATGAGGAAGCAAAGAAAACAGGCTACTATGTGGAGCTTGATCCAAATATGTCCATCGAAGAAGCAAAGAAGTATGTAAAAGAGATGGATATATGTTATACTGATACATGGCTGGATATGGAATTCTTCAATGACCCTGCATATCAGGACCGTAAGAAGGAATTGATGGACAAGATGATGCCATATCAGTTGAACGATGATTTCTTAGAGGGAAGTCACGCCATTGTATTTCATGATATGCCAATGCATGTCGGGTTTGAGATTTCCGAGAGCGTGGAGATGAAGAACCTCGACCATATTCTCGACCAGGCGGAGAACCGTCGGCATGCCGAGAAGGCAGTTATGTATACATTGATCAAGGGAATCTAAAACATGGATGTATGGCTTTTGGTGCTGGCTTTTGTTCTGTTTCTCGGATTTGGCACGGGGGTGCTTGTGTGCATTTCCGCTATAAAAAAACAATCCGGGATTATCATAAAGAGTCGGCTGCATCACAAATTAAATATATCAGAGGTTGTCTATGCAAATATCGGCCTTGTAGGTCTGGTAGTACTTACATATTTTAAAATCTACAGTTTTGTGCCGGCAATTTTGATGTTTGTGATGTTTGTGGTGCTGTCCACCCGGATTCAGAGCGGAATCACGGAGGAGGGCGCGCTGGTTGGAACAACATTTATTGACTGGGAATTTATGCGGTCCTACCTCCTGGAAAACCGGGGGGAGGACAGCAATGTGATTGTACTTAAAATCCGTGCAAACCGGAAGACATACATCCTTGTATGTGACCGTGCGGACCGGTTTGCGATTGCGGATTTGTTTCGTGAACATAGAATACGGTGTGCAAATCCCACATTGGAGAAGGATGAAAAGGAGGAGTTAGCAGAATGAAACATTTAATCGATCCGACAGATTTAACAGTGGAGGAGATTCAGCATATTCTGGATTTGGCGCTTGACATCATTCAGGATAAAAATGCCTATAGTGAGGCGTGTAAAGGAAAGAAACTCGCGACTTTGTTTTTTGAACCAAGTACAAGAACCCGACTTAGCTTTGAAGCGGCTATGATGGAGCTCGGAGGCAACGTACTTGGTTTTTCTTCGGCCGATTCATCTTCTTCCACAAAGGGAGAAAGCGTGGGAGATACAACGCGGGTGGTTGGCTGTTATGCGGATATCATTGCCATGCGCCATCCGAAGGAGGGTGCACCGAAGCTTGCCTCTATGGTAAGCAGTGTGCCGATCATCAACGCCGGAGACGGTGGACATAATCATCCGACGCAGACTTTGACCGACCTGCTTACGATATTGCGGGAAAAAGGAACGCTATCGGATTTTACAATCGGACTTTGTGGGGATCTGAAATTCGGTCGTACCGTGCATTCGCTGATTAAGGCATTGTCCCGCTATGAAAACATCCAATTTATTCTTATTTCGCCAAAGGAACTTCGTGTGCCGGATTATATTATTACCGAGGTGTTTGAGAAGGAGAATATCCCGTACAAGGAAGTAACCACCATGGAAGAGGTCATGCCGGAGCTTGATATCCTGTATATGACACGTGTACAAAAGGAGCGATTCTTCAATGAGGCAGATTACGTTCGCTTGAAGGACACCTATATTCTGGACGAAGCAAAGCTGAAAAATGCGAAGGACGATTTGTCGATTCTGCATCCGCTCCCGCGTGTAAACGAGATATCCGTTGCAGTGGATAATGATCCGAGAGCGTGCTATTTCCGACAGGCCCTAAATGGCAAGTTTGTGCGTATGGCGTTGATGCTTACACTGCTTCGCGCAAATGGCGCAAGCCTAAATCTGCCGGAAGAAAAATTAGAAAAAATTGTCGTATAAAGTAGATGACAACGAATACAAAACAAAAAACATATTGAAACAGTTGTACATAATTACATATTCTAAAGCAGACCATTGAAACACGTCAGCACTTAATGAACTGTGACGAAGTCACAGTGAATTTAGTGTCTGTTACGTGTTTCACAGAGCGAGAGCGTGTCTGCGTAGAATATGTAATTATGTACAACGTTCGATAAAGTAAATTGATTTGTAAGAAGGAGGAATAAGTTTGAAGATAGATAGTATTCAAAACGGAATCG
>JBJEMZ010000231.1:0-26314 GCA_051879935.1 Wujia sp. | reverse complement strand
CGGACAAACGGTTTTCAAGACCGCCTCGTTATGACCACTTCGATACCTCTCCAAAGCACATACATAGCTTAAAAATTTTCAATTAAAAATCGCTGTTTCTTTCAGCGACTTTGTTATCTTATCAAAAACAACTACCCTTGTCAACAGATTTTTCAATTTTTTTGCAAAGATTTTTGTGCAAAAATTTCAGCAATTTCAAGGTCTTCCGGCGTTGTAATCTTGATGTTTTCATATGCCCCATCAACAACTTTACAGCACACCCCACTATATTGTTCCACGAGCATAGTATCATCCGTTATCTTGTACCTGTCAGCCTGTTTTTCGGATTCAAAAAACATCTTTTCGTATGCCGTCAAAAGCAAATCCATCTTAAACGTCTGGGGAGTCTGAATCTGATACACATGGGATCGTTCCGGTGTCTCCCTGCCATACTGTTCTTCATCCACAATCTTGATTGTGTCCTTTGCGGGCACACCAACCGTACATGCCCCACATGTTTTTGCACACAAAATCGATTGTGTAATCATCGCATCTGTCACAAATGGACGTGCGCCGTCATGAATCATCACGATGTCTTCATTTTCACCACAGTCTTCTCCGCGCGCACATTTTCTTTCCTCATTTATACATTTTAACCCGTTATATACCGAATTATACCGTTCTTTTCCACCTTCGCAGATATGCTTCACTTTTGAGAAGCCATATTTATTGACGATTTCATCTTTGCAATGAGCAACAAACTCCGGTTTTGTTACCAGAACAATCTCATCAATCAAAGCATGTTTCTGGAATGTATTGAGTGAATAAAAAAGCACCTCATGTGCTCCGATTTTCATAAATTGTTTCGCCGTATCCGACTGCATGCGGCTTCCGATTCCTGCCGCCAGAACAATCGCCGTTACCATACCATTCTCCTCATCTGTCATGTTTCTAATGTTCACCGATTTTTAGATTCGGCACGGCATTTAAGTCTAGTCCGTCCCGGATTCCCGCCATATAATTGTGGTAGCCTGCCACACCGATCATCGCCGCATTATCCGTACAGAAAATACCGGACGGGTGATAAAACCGCAGCTTGTTTTTCTCCGCAGCTTCGCGCATACATGTACGAAGCAGGGAATTGGATGCAACGCCTCCCGCAAGCGCCAGACTCTCACAACCATACGCCTTGGCTGCGCGGACAGAGTTATCAGTCAGCACATCCACCACTGCCTGCTGAAAAGATGCTGCCACGTCTGCCCGGTTTATCTCCTCGTGCTTCATCTCACATCCGTTCAGATAATTAAGCACTGCCGACTTCAAACCACTAAACGAGAAATCATACGGCGCATCTTCCATAAATGCTCTCGGAAAATGAATCGCCTCACTATTTCCTTCTTTTGCCAGCTTATCAATCTTCGGTCCGCCCGGATATCCGAGTCCAATCGCCCGTGCCACCTTGTCAAACGCCTCACCGGCTGCGTCGTCTCTCGTTCTTCCGACGATTTCAAATGTATTGTAATCTTTTACATATACAAGATGGGAGTGTCCGCCCGATGCAACCATGCACATAAATGGTGGCTTCAAATCCGGATTTTCAATATAGTTCGCCGCAATGTGCCCCTCGATATGATGCACCCCGACAAGCGGTTTTTTCTTCGCATATGCAAGCGCCTTTGCAGCGCTCACGCCGACCAGAAGCGCTCCCACAAGGCCCGGTCCGTAAGTCACAGCAATCGCATCGATATCATCCCAGGATACATCCGCCTCCGCAAGTGCAGCGCGAATCACCTGATTCACCTTCTCCACATGCTTCCGCGATGCAATCTCCGGAACAACTCCACCATATAATTTATGTAATTCTATCTGTGAATATATGATATTTGATTTTACTTCCCTGCCATCTACAACAACCGCCGCTGCCGTTTCATCGCAGGAGGATTCAATCGCCAAAATTGTTTTGCTCATAACTGTCCTCTTATATCCAACTTTCTTTTTTCTCAAATATATTCTACTGCGTTGCTCCCAAACTTTCATTTGACATCGGCGACTCGCCCCAGCCGTAAATCTTCCAGCATCCATCTTCTTTTATCATAAGATACTGTCGATAAATATACCCCATGGTTTCCTTTGTATTAACTGTAATCCGCACCTCCAGAGAAGCCATCTCACTGCCATCCTTTGTAAACGTCTCAACCTGACTTGCCTCCGGCAGCTCGCACAACTTGTAGGTGTACCCAGCTTCCTTTACTGCCTCAATGTCATTTTTCAGCTTTGGCAGACTGTCTGCCTCCGGATTTGCCACAAGCAAATCGTGACAATACAGCATCCGCACTTTTTTATTCAACGAAGAAAGCTCCTCGTCCGAAAGCGACTGTCCATAAAACAGCTTGAAATAGCGATTATGAAGCTTCGCCACATCCCGCGGTGTATTTGGGTACTCCATTTCCATATCGTAATCCATGAGTGTCTGAATCTCCGTCTTCTGCGCGTCACTTCTGCGTGTGGCGGATTTATTGCTCAAATGATTAAAATAGGATAATACAAGAACCACAAAAAACACTGCAACGATGATGCTTTTTACAGTTATACTTTTCTGTGTTTTATTTGCCATAGACGCACCCCTATTCCTCGTCCGTAAACTGCAGTGTACATTCCGTCCGGTCCTTTGCTATGTGACCATTTGGAAAGACACTCTGTACCATATCCTCATGCTCCTTCGGTCTCGATGTTGCTGGACTGAAATGTGTGAGCCACAGTTCTTTTACCTCCGCACGTTTTGCAAGCTCTGCCGCCTCACGCATCGTCATATGCTTATGCTCTTTCGCCTTATCGTCTTTTTCATCCTCCCCGTACATGCCCTCACAGATAAACAAATCCGCATTCTTTGCATGCTCTGCAATGGCATCTACCGGCCTTGTATCCGTACAATAGGTCACCTTGAGACCCTTGCGGCTTTGCCCCATAACCATATCCGAAGTGTAGGTATTTCCTTCATATTCCACACTTTCGCCTCTTTGCAGCACACTCCAGTACTGTACCGGCAGGGAAAGCTCTTTTGCACGAGCCACATCAAATTTGCCGGCACGGTCAAGCTCAATATTGTAGCCATAACAGGTCACACGATGATTCACACGAAATGCACGGATGCGAAGTCCGCATATGTCAATTGTCTGCTCCTGCTCGGAAAGTTCTATAAACCGGATATCGAACGGAAGCTCCGGTGCAATCACACGCAAAGAATTTACGACCCTTTCCAGACCTTTTGGTCCAATCATCGTGAGCGGTTCCGTGCGCTCCGCATTTCCCATCGTCAAGAGCATACCCGGCAGGCCGCTGATGTGATCTGCGTGAAAATGCGTAATACATATCACATCAATCGGCTTGAAGCTCCAACCCTGTAACCGTATTTGATTTTGTGTGCCCTCCCCACAGTCAATGAGCAGACTGCTGCCGTTATAACGAACCATGAGAGATGTAAGTGCTCTATACGGAAGCGGCAACATGCCACCGGTTCCAAGCAAACATAATTCCAGCATAAATTACTCCATTCAAAACAATAACTCATACATATCCGCATCTTCAATCGGATTTTTATAATACTTCTTTCGGGTCGCAAGCAGCCGGTATCCGTTTTTCTCATACAGATGCTTCGCTGCGGCATTACCATGACGAACTTCCAACAACCCTCTCGAACTGCTTTTCTTCGCAAATGTAAAATATGCATCAAGCAGTGACTGACCGACCCCTGCATTCCGCTGCTTTTCATCCACAGCGATTCGTAGCAGTTCCGTCTCACCCGCAACAACATTTGCAAGAAGATATCCTAAGATTTCTCCCTGCATGGTTGCAACAAAGAGATGATTCCACGCCTGCTTCATCGAGGAAGCAAGCATCTCATAGGTCCATGCATCGGAGAAGGATGCACCTTCCAGTTCGGCAATCCTTTCCAATAATTGTTCCCGATCCTGCATCAATTCATAATTATAATAACTAATTTCAAGCATTATTCCTGACTTTCCGCCGCAAGCTTTTCTTCCCGTTCCCGTTCTGCCTGCGATTTGCGCAGATAAACCGGCACATGTGCATCCGCGCTTTCATACTTGCCCTGTTGATAATACATTGCGCCAAGACTTGCCACCGAGGCGGCACGCTGGCGGTTCATATGGGCAGGTGCAAACAAAAACGGCTGTTTCATTTCCTGCTCTATAACCAAACGGTAAACCGGAACGCCGTCACCGAGAAAAATCACGGCTTCCCCCATCGCATTTAACCGTTCCATCAAATCATGGATATCCATCGCATCCTGTTCCTGCCTGACAAGCATCTCGCCTCCTTCAAAAGCGTAAATACCTGTATAAACCTGATTTCTTCTTGCATCCATAATCGGACAGACAAGCTGCCCGGCTCCCCATAGATTGTAGGCAAGGCCATGGCAGGTCGGAACCGGCACAATCGGCTTTTCAAGTGCAAGTCCAAGACCTTTTACGGTTGCCGAGCCAATCCGAAGCCCCGTAAAGGAACCCGGTCCCGCCGCAACCGCGATTGCATCGATTGTCTCCAAATCAAGCTCTGTCATTTTCACAATCTCATCCAGCATCGGAAGTAATGTCTGTGAATGTGTTTTTTTATGATTTATCGAATACTCCGCAACAAGCATCTCATCTTCCACAAGCGCAACACTTGCCACCATACCGGAGCTGTCAATTCCTAATATCCTCATATCTCTTACCCATTCCTATTCTATTTCACAAATCGTAACAAGACGATAATCAAAACCCTTTGTCGTATCTTTTTCAATCGTCACCTTTTTGTAACGGGATGGCAAAATATCGCGAATCAGCTCCGCCCATTCAATCAGGCACACTCCGTCACCGTCTATCAGCTCGTAATATCCGATTTCATCCATCTCATCATCACTTCCGATTCTATAGACATCAAAGTGATAAAACGGAATACGTCCTTCGTGATATTCCTTGAGTATCGTAAATGTCGGACTGCTGATTGGCTCTGTCACACCGAGCCCTGCGCCAAAGCCCTGGGAAAACACGGTCTTCCCACAGCCCAAATCTCCGTACAGGCAATATACCTCTCCCGGCTTCGCCTGCTCGGCAAGCGCCTTTCCGATTGCAAATGTATCTTCCGCACAAAAGCTTTCTTTCTTATATTCCTTTTCCACTTTGATACCTCTTTAAACTTTTACTCACCTTTGTATTATAATTTGCAGTAAAATTCACTACAGAAGCGAGAATCTTTCCCTTTTCATCTCCAAGCTCCGAAAGCGGAATCACAAACGCATGGATGCGGTTCGTATAGACAGCAAGCATCTGCTTTGTAAGGAGCAGACGGTAAATATTTTTCCACTCCAAATCCATATGCTGCTCGCCCTGCGATACTCCGATTCCGTCATCACTGAAGGTGTAATCAAGCGGCTGCTTATACGACGGACTAAGCTTTAACTGCCTGTATGTTTTCAGTGCAAGTGCCGCCGGATTGAACACGGTAAACATCAGTGCAATCAGGATAAAGACCGCCTTCTGTCTTGCCGACATGATACCCCAGGTAGATACAAGAATCACAATGGAGCCCGCACTTAATATAATTCCGAGAATCCCGCTCATGCTTCGGTAATTCGTATTAATCACGTAGCTGTATAAAGCAGGAAATGTCATGTTTACACTTTTTGTCTTCGCTGTTGTCATCGTTTCTCCCTTTCCTATTTTTTAAATGTATTAAAACTCACTCTGTCAAAATCCTCTCTGAAATTTTCCTTTATATACTCCCTACACTCATAACCATTCTGACATTTTTCCAGAATTCCCGGTATGAAATGCACTTTGCACGACACTTCATATTGGTGATACTCCCGCAGTTTTTTCTCCAGCTTATCAAGGATGACTGCCTTATCTAAATCTCCATCCTTCGTATCGATGAATACAAAAATATCTTTTTGAATTGAATCCTCCATTGCAAACAGTTCATCCACCGTGGTATTGCCATTTACTTCAAATCCTTTTTTATGGGGAAAAACTGTATATACTGCAAATTCCGCGTCTATACATTCCGAAAAGATGTCATGAATTTTTTCATCATACAATGGTTCCAGTATTTTCCCGTAATAGCTGTCCACCATCTCATATCCCTGTTCTGTCTCCCTGCATTCCACGAAATACTGTGTTTCATCGTCACCTTTTTCGTAAAACAATATGGAACCATACTCTCTCATTATGCTTGCCGAAGAAAAATTAACAAAAGTAAATTCTGTGTCCGGATATTTTTCTTTCAGATATTCCAAGCACGCTCTGCATTGTTCCAGATAAAACTTTTCCGGATTCGTAAGGTGCCCCCTATCCAAATTCGCCTCATCAATCCACACTCCCACAAGCAGATTTCGTTCATCCTGTGTTAGTTCTATATCCTCCTCCGTTGATTCACATCCCGGAATCATCAGGCAACCTATAATCATTAATAAAAAAGCAAATACCCTCTTCATGTGGTTTCCATCGTTTCGACCTTTCCTATTTTTTAAATGTATTAAAACTCACTCTGTCAAAATCCTCTCTGAAATTTTCCTTTATATACTCCCTACACTCATAACCATTCTGACATTTTTCCAGAATTCCCGGTATGAAATGCACTTTGCACGACACTTCATATTGGTGATACTCCCGCAGTTTTTTCTCCAGCTTATCAAGGATGACTGCCTTATCTAAATCTCCATCCTTCGTATCGATGAATACAAAAATATCTTTTTGAATTGAATCCTCCATTGCAAACAGTTCATCCACCGTGGTATTGCCATTTACTTCAAATCCTTTTTTATGGGGAAAAACTGTATATACTGCAAATTCCGCGTCTATACATTCCGAAAAGATGTCATGAATTTTTTCATCATACAATGGTTCCAGTATTTTCCCGTAATAGCTGTCCACCATCTCATATCCCTGTTCTGTCTCCCTGCATTCCACGAAATACTGTGTTTCATCGTCACCTTTTTCGTAAAACAATATGGAACCATACTCTCTCATTATGCTTGCCGAAGAAAAATTAACAAAAGTAAATTCTGTGTCCGGATATTTTTCTTTCAGATATTCCAAGCACGCTCTGCATTGTTCCAGATAAAACTTTTCCGGATTCGTAAGGTGCCCCCTATCCAAATTCGCCTCATCAATCCACACTCCCACAAGCAGATTTCGTTCATCCTGTGTTAGTTCTATATCCTCCTCCGTTGATTCACATCCCGGAATCATCAGGCAACCTATAATCATTAATAAAAAAGCAAATACCTTCTTCATGTGGTTTCCATCACCCCTTCAGCATACATAATTATATACTACTCTGTATATTCGTCTCTGTTGCCTCATAAAACTGAGCGACCCTTCTAGCCGCAGTAGCCAGTTCATCACAAGCTCTTTTTTCTCTTTTTAACTGATTATCAAGACCAAACAACGCAAGATTTATCTTAAATGTCATTGTTCCCATATCGCTGACTTTTTCTGTAGCCTCTTCAGCAGTCACAATTAAATCTCTACATTCTTCGAGCAATCCTGATGCGGTTCTTAACTTATCCGGATACACAGTAAAATCCACCGGTATTATACCTGATACTATATCCGCCATGTCATTCAAAGAATCTATAAGCCAGCCTCCAGACACCCTGCCCGATTCACTCACTTCAAGATCTTTGCCATTACAAAGCTCCACATGATCAACCTTGTTAAATACTTCTTGTAATAGGTCTAATATCACATTAATATCACCAACCGGGATCTTATTACTCAATGAAGACATAAGCAATTCTAACGCATCATCGCTGAGAGGCGACTCATTAAACCAAGTCAAAAAATCAACCCATTTAGTCGCATCTCCATACCCAAAATTAATCAGCAATTCATCAAGTTCATCACCGAATTCAGGATGTTCTTTCTCATATCTCAAGATATAAGCAAGCAAGCCCGAGATAGTCTCACTACCTTCGGATGTTTTCAAAATTTTCATTATATCATTCCACTTTAACTCTCCAGAAAAAAATCCCTGTGCAAGCGTTCCTATTATATCCATGGCCGCCTCTCGTTCTTCTGAACTTAGTGATCTTATGTATCCACTTAACATATCATCAAATGAATCCATTGCAGAAGCACGTTCATAGACTTCATTCATCGAACAATTCCCTTCGTCATCAATATTCAGAAAAGAGTTCGGACAATGATTTTCCAAAAATCCATCCACTCCATACCCCTGATAATAACGCTGTTTCCCTACCTGATTAAGCAACGGATTAACAAAATCATATTCAAGACTATGATTTTCTATTAACCCCTGCCGCAGGGCTATCTCCGGTGCATATTTATGTATAAATTCATCCGAAAACCCCTGACCGTCAAACGAAAGGCACCGGTCAACCGTGTCATCTAACAATGTAACATATTGCGCCTTATTTCCTCCCTTAGAATGTCCTGTCACCGTTACATAATAATTCTCGAGATTACAGTCCCCATATACTTCCTGATACCACTCCAACGCCCGTTCCTGTTGTAACGTAGAAACTCCATCTTCCCTTGAAGTCGGTCCTCCACCGGTAAAGTTATCTTTCCATTCTTCTCCCTCACCGGTTCCCATATATGCCACCACGGCTTCACCTGTACTTTCATTAATAAACACGGCTCTATTGGCACGACTTCCATAAAGAGGAGCATCATCAGCATCAGCGATGGCAATCTCCATATCCCTTATATTAGGGTCATTCATAATTGCATTGAACATATCTTTGTAATCCTGCCCTGTCATATACGGACCATAATATGCATCCAAATCTAGAGTGTCCATGTCGATACCTTCTAAATAATTCCCGACAGTCCGCCCCTGATATTCAGTAAGTGATATCCCTTCAAAGTATGTTAAGTTCTCCAGCAATAAAACTTCCTCAGTAGTTAATAAATCCTCCTCCACCGATTAATCCTCCTTCAAATGTATAATATCTCAAAGTATAAAAGTGTTCCCCTCATTAATAAGCATATCCAACTTATAATCATTTTCTTTTGTCAGCCATTGCCACCTCACAAACACTTATTCCAACTGCTATAATCCCAGCATCTCAATAATTTCAATGGCATTTATTTCCGCTAGTTTATATTCTTCCGCAATGCTTCTTATTATTTTTGCCGAATTTCTAAAATTATCTATTACAATATAAAGTTTAGATATTTCTTTCTTGCACTTTATAATGAACATATCCGCATTTTTTCCTTCCCAATTATTTGTTATTATTGACAAAGCCGCTTCAAATTTATCTGATATCATACTTTCAAGCTTATTTGCCACCTGTTCAAGTTCCTCCGATTTTTCAATTGCTTTTTTGTAATTAATTCGAATTTCATCTTCTGTTAAAGCCATACTTTGCCCTTTCTCTTATCACAACTCAAACTCAATCTTCTTGTGCTTATTCTCGTATTCTGTATATTTTACACCTGCCATATCAAACATGCGCTTAGAAGCCTTCGTGCTCTCCGAATCCGCATACTTGTCCGACATATAGATTACTTCCCGGATGCCCGCCTGAATAATCGCCTTCGCGCATTCATTGCACGGAAACAGCGTCACATAACACCGGGAACCACGCAGTGTCCCGCCACCACGGTAATTCAAAATTGCATTTAATTCTGCATGGCACACAAAGAAATATTTGCTCGCCATGCCTTCGCCTTCCCGATCCCACGGCATCTCATCATCATTGCAGCCGGACGGCATACCGTTATAGCCAACCGTAAGTATCCGGTTGTCACTGTCCACAATGCACGCGCCCACCTGCGTATTCGGGTCCTTGCTGCGATTGGCAGACATGATGGCAATGCCCATAAAATACTGATCCCAGGTAATATAATCACTACGTTTCATGATGTTCCTCCTCGGCTAATATGTATTGCCATTGATGCGCTTACACGCAAAAACAGTTGCATCAACATAGTGATGCAACTGTATTCTAGCACATTTAACGGAAACCGTCTAGCGTTCCCCTAACTCAAACTTATCATGTACGGCCGCCATTGCGCGCTCCATATTCTTCTCGTCAATCAGAACCGTTACACGAATCTCTGATGTGGAAATCATACGGATATTGATATTCTCATCGTAGAGTGCCTCGAACATCTTCGCTGCGACACCTGCGTTTGTCTGCATACCTGCGCCGACGATGGAAACCTTTGCCACATTCTTATCAGCATCGATGCTCTCATATTCCTGGAAATGGCGCTCGATAATCTCCACTGCCTCATCTGCATTGTCCACAGAGGTTGTAAAGCTGATATCCTTCGTGCCGCCACGTCCGACAGACTGAAGAATCATATCTACATTTATGTTATGTCTTGCAAGGTGATTGAACATTCTAAATGCCACACCCGGCTCATCCTTTAATCCAACTACTGCAATTCTCGCTGTGTCTGCATCTCCTGCCACACCACTTACAAGCATCTTTTCCATCTTCGCACCCTCCTTGACTACTGTTCCTTCTGAAGTATTTAAGCTTGAACGTACAACCAGCTGTACACCGAATTTCTTTGCAAGTTCAACCGAACGGTTATGCAGAACGCCGGCTCCGAGTGTTGCAAGCTCCAGCATCTCATCATATGTCACGGCCTCGAGTTTTCTTGCATTCTTTACTTTACGCGGATCTGCCGTATAAACGCCGTCTACGTCTGTATAGATTTCACATGCATCTGCGTGTAAAGCAGCTGCAAGCGCTACTGCCGTCGTATCAGAGCCGCCACGTCCGAGTGTTGTGTAATCATCGTATTTGTTGACTCCCTGGAAGCCTGTGATGATAACAATCTTACGCTGTTCGAGCTCATGACGGATACGTTCACTGTCGATTCTCTTTAAACGTGCATTTCCGTATACGGAGGTAGAGTGCATTGCTACCTGAAATGCATTTAAGGAAATCGCCGGAACTCCGAGCTTATTCATCGCCATCGCCATAAGCGCAACCGACATCTGCTCTCCGATTGTAAACAGCATATCCATCTCACGCTTCGGCGGATTCTCATTGATATCCTTTGCCATCTCAATCAGCTCATCTGTATATTTTCCCATCGCCGAGAGAACGACTACGACATCATTTCCCTTCTGATAATCTTCGATACAACGCTTTGCAACATTAAAAATACGTTCCTTATTGGCAACCGATGTGCCGCCAAACTTCTTTACTATCAGCATGATTTTATCCTTTCTTCCTGGAACTTTATTTTTGCGGACTGTATGTGCAATCCGTTATTAACATTTCTAATTTAGAATACGGTGCGAATCCGCATAATGAGACTCATATCCTTGATTTTTTCCTCAAATGCGCCTTCCGTAATCTTATCTGTCAGGAATGCATATTCGCCGGCGATGCCATCTGCCTGTACATACTCCACATCACCAAATGCATTTTGAATCTCTTCTTTGGTAGTCGTATCCTTGACACGTACAAAGAATCTGCAGGCGAAATTCTTGCGGTCGCCAAGCACAATCTTCTCTTTATCCCAGATTGTCATGATATTTGTACCCTGATGCTTTACTGCATCCACCACATCAGCCACAACTGCGCTCGCCGTCGGAAGCTTTCCGGCTCCCTTTCCGTAGAACATCGTATCTCCCAGCATATTGCCGTTTACAAAGATGCCGTTAAATACGCCGTTGACATTTCCAAGCGGATGGTTGGCATCCACCATAAACGGTGCGACCATGGAATAGATTTTACCGTCTTCCCATTTACTTGTACCAAACAGCTTAATCGATGCATGAAGTGCCTTCGCATACTGAATATCCGCCTCGGTAATCTTTGTGATACCCTCGGTATAAATGTCCTCGTAATCCACCTGTTTTCCACATGCAAGCGATGTCAGGATTGCAATCTTACGGCAGGCATCATAGCCCTCTACATCCGCTTCCGGATTGCGCTCTGCATACCCTTTTTCCTGTGCACGCTTTAACACAACATCAAAGGCAAGGCCCTCATCTGCCATCTTGGTCAGAATATAATTCGTCGTTCCGTTTAAAATTCCGGTAATCTCGGTAATTTCATCTGCGGTCAGTGACTGGTTAAGCGGGCGAATAATCGGAATACCGCCGCCTACGCTTGCCTCAAACAAAAAATTCACATTGTGTGCCTTTGCTATCTCCAAAAGCTCTGCGCCGTGTGCCGCAACAAGCTCCTTGTTTGATGTGCAGACACTCTTTCCTGCACAGAGGGCCTGTTTTGTAAAGTCATAAGCCGGTTTGATACCACCCATAACCTCCACAACGATTTTTACTTCCGGATCCTCTAAAATCACATTGTAGTCATGCACAAGAATCTTTTCCACAGGATCTCCCGGGAACTCGCGCAGATCAAGCACATATTTAATATTTACTTCCTGTCCTGCACGCTTATTGATACTTGCATGATTCTTCTCGATGACTTCCACGACGCCGGATCCGACCGTACCGTAGCCAAGCACTGCAATGTTTATCATTTTCCATTCATCTCCTTTTCCAAAGCATCTGATATATGTCCGAAATCACCTTCCGACATCAAATTATCAATACTGATACTGATAATGATTTCTTCCTTGTCCGATTCCGGCAGAGTGAGCTTTATCACATTCTCCAAATAACCGGTCTCGTCCGTATGTACAACCAGCGGAACATTTCTCACATCCTCATCCGGAACCGGAACGATTCCAAGCACGGAATCCACCTCAAGCGCAAGCTTGATGCCATGTGTCTCCGATATAAGAAGCTGTGTTCCCGCCTGTGCGGTCTCTTCCATTCCAAACAGTTGTTTTAAGCTGAATACGGGAATGACGGAATTCCGCAAATGTATGATTCCTTTAATGCATGCAGCACCAAGTGGAACCGGCACAATCTGATACACACATTCAATGCCGTTTATCCGTGTCAGCTTCATGCTGTACTTCTGCTCATTCAAACCAAATACTATATATTTCGTCTCTGCCATGCATCCTATCCTCCCTATTCTTCTTCCTTCGTGTTTATCCATTTCAAATACGCACTGATAAATCCATCAATACCGCCATCTAAAACCGACTGTGCATTGCTGCATTCAAATGCTGTCCGGGCATCCTTTACCATTGTATACGGCTGCAAAACATAGTTTCGAATCTGGCTTCCCCATCCGTTATCCGTCACCTCACCGCGTATACCGGCAAGCTTTGCTTTGTTCTCTTCCTCCTTCAGCAAAAAGAGCTTTGCAGAAAGCATCTTCATCGCTTTGTCCTTGTTGCTGTGCTGGGAACGTTCATTCTGACATTGTACCACAATTCCGGTCGGAATATGCGTGATACGAACCGCCGAGCTTGTCTTATTGATATGCTGTCCACCTGCACCGCTGGAGCGGTATGTATCAATCCGCAGATCATCCGGGTTGATTTCAACGGATACGTTGTCGTCTAACTCCGGCATAACATCCACAGCAGCAAAGCTGGTCTGCCGCTTTCCCGCTGCATTAAACGGAGAGATTCTCACCAGACGGTGCACACCCTTTTCCGATTTCATATAGCCATAGGCATGCAGACCGTTCATCTGAAATGTAACCGATTTGATTCCGGCTTCCTCACCGTCGAGATAATCAAGTACCTCTATAGAGAAGCCCTTTTTATCTGCAAAACGGGTGTACATCCGGTAAAGCATCTGTGCCCAATCACACGCCTCCGTGCCGCCGACGCCTGCATGAATCGTCACAATTGCATTGTTTGCATCGTATTCCTCTGAAAGCAGGGTGTCAATTCGGAACGCCTCAAATTTTTCCTCGAAATCCGTCATTTCTGTCCGGATTTCTTCCACAAGGCTTTCGTCCGCCTCTTCCTCTGCCATCTCAATCAGCGTTTCAATATCCTCATACTGTGTCGACAAATGCTGGAATTCTTCGATTGTATCCTTCAGGTTTTTTAACTCCTTCATAACCTGCTGGCTTTCTTCCACATTGTCCCAGAACCCCGGCTGTTCCAGCTTTGGTTCTAACTGTTTGATTCGCAGTTCTTTTCCTGCGATGTCAAAGTGAATCCCTCACTTCCGCAAGTGGAGCTTTATATTCGTTTAATGTGAATCGAAACTGATCTAACTCTATCACTTGTTTCACCACCTTTACACATTCCTTCCGCAGCACATCTTATATTTCTTGCCGCTTCCGCACGGGCATGGATCATTTCGTCCAATCTTTGCACCCTCGCGTCTGACCGGACCCTTCTTCACGGAATCATCCTTGTTTGTTCCCGTTACCTTTGCAACTTCCTCACGTTCCACCTTCTGCTCAATCTTAACATGCAGAAGCATCCGAACAGTGTCTTCACGGATCGCAGCCGTCATATCATTGAACATATCATATCCTGCAAACTTATACTCTACAACCGGGTCCTTGCTTCCGTATGCCTGAAGTGTAATACCCTGACGAAGCTGCGTCATATCATCGAGGTGGGCCATCCACTTTTTGTCAATCACCTTGAGCAATACAACTCGCTCAATCTCACGGAAATGCTCCGGCTCCGGAAACTCTGCTTCCTTCGCCTCATAAACCTTCGCTGCTTCCTCTTTGATTCTCTGCTTAAATGCTTCGAGCTTTCCGGACTTCTTTTCCTCCTCCGTCAGCATAATCGGTGGAAGTGGAATAATCGGAAGTAACAACTGATTCAGCTCACCGATTTCCCATTCAGATGCCGGCAGGTCAGCCGAACATGTCTTATCAATATAAGCTTCCGCAGTCTCCTGCACAAACTTAAATACAACATCTCGCATGTTTTCTCCATCGAGCACTCGACGCCGCTCTGCATAGATAACCTCACGCTGGTCATTGTTAACCTGATCATACTCCAACAGACTTTTACGGATTGCAAAGTTGTTGCTCTCAATCTTCATCTGCGCCTTTTCCACAAAACGGGTAATCGTCTTGTGCTGGATTTCCTCACCCTCCGGAATCTTCAATGCATCGTATACGGCCTTTACTTTTTCTGAACCGAACAGACGCATCAAATCGTCATCCAGAGACAGATAGAACTTGGATTCACCCGGGTCACCCTGACGTCCGGCACGACCACGGAGCTGGTTATCGATTCGTCTGGACTCATGACGCTCCGTACCGATAATCTTCAAACCTCCGAGCTCTGCCACACCTTCGCCAAGCTTGATATCCGTACCACGACCTGCCATGTTTGTAGCAATTGTAACCGCACCGCGCTGGCCGGCATCTGCTACTATTTCCGCCTCAAGCTCATGGAATTTCGCATTCAAAACCTTATGCTGGATTCCCCGTTTGGAAAGCATACGGGAAAGTTCCTCGGATGCATCGATTGTGATTGTACCAACCAAAACCGGCTGTCCCTTTGCGTGTGCTTCGGCAACCGCATCCACAATCGCATTTAACTTTTCACGTTTTGTCTTAAATATAGAATCCTGATGGTCAATTCGCTGAATCGGAAGGTTCGTCGGAACCTCCACAACGTCCATACCATAAATCTCACGGAACTCATTTTCCTCAGTCAAAGCGGTACCGGTCATACCGGCTTTCTTCTTATATTTATTAAAGAAGTTCTGGAACGTAATCGTTGCAAGTGTACGGCTCTCCCGTTTTACCTTTACATTTTCCTTCGCCTCAATCGCCTGATGAAGACCATCTGAGAAACGACGTCCCGGCATAATACGTCCGGTAAATTCATCAACGATTAATACCTCATCATCCTTTACAACATAGTCCTTATCCTTAAACATCAGGGCATGTGCACGAAGTGCCATAATCATGTTGTGCTGGATATCGATATTGTCCGCATCTGAGAAGTTGTCGATATGGAAGAACTGCTCAACCTCCTTAACGCCCTGTGCAGTCAGCACAACCTGTTTATCCTTCTCGTCAACGAGGTAATCACCATCCTCCTCGACCTCGGTTCCCATGATGGCATCCAGCTTGCTGATTTCCATAGATGCTGTACCACGCTTCATACGGCGTGCAAGATAATCACACATCTTATACAAATCTGTCGATTTTCCGCTCTGGCCGGAAATGATAAGCGGAGTTCTCGCCTCATCAATCAACACGGAATCGACCTCATCCACAATCGCATAATGCAAATCTCTCTGCACAAGCTGCTCCTTGTAGATAACCATGTTGTCACGCAGATAATCAAATCCAAGCTCATTGTTTGTAACATACGTAATATCGCAATTATATGCCGCGCGGCGCGCGTCATTTTTGTCACTGTTTAAAATCACACCGACAGTAAGACCAAGGAACTCATGCACCTGGCCCATCCACTCCGCATCACGCTTTGCAAGATAATCGTTGACCGTTACGATATGTACGCCTTTCCCTTCCAACGCATTTAAATATGCAGGAAGCGTCGATACAAGTGTCTTACCTTCACCGGTACGCATCTCCGGGATACGGCCCTGATGAAGCAGAATACCACCGATTAACTGTACACGATAATGCTTCATATGAAGCACACGGTCTGCCGCCTCACGCACAACCGCAAATGCCTCCGGAAGCAGGTCATCCAAAGTTTCTCCGTCTGCAAGACGTTTCTTAAATTCATCTGTTTTGGCTTTCAGTTCTGCGTCACTCAAAGCCTGCATCGATGAATCGAGTGCCTCTATCTTATCCACGATCGGATAAATCTTTTTCAATTCTCTTTCGCTATGTGTTCCGATTATTTTTTCTATAATACCCATAATTACCTCCCTGGGTGTACGCTCTACAGATAATACCACAACTTGTAATATAACATTAAATGAAAATCAACGCAACATTTTTATATTTTGCAGCCGGAACGAAAAACAGGAAAGCGAATCTTCCCACCTTCCTGCTGTTATTCTATCAATTGCAATTATACATTTGAAATGCATTACATATTCTGTAAGGCCTTCCGGTCAATCTTTCCGTTTGCATTATGCGGCATCGCGTCCAGATACACAATCCGTCCCGGAAGCATGTACTGCGGAATCCGTTTTGCGAGTTCGTCAAGTAATTGTTTTTTCTCCAGCTTCCGGCCGTCATAATACAGGATAATCTTCTTGCGCTGCATATCATAATGGCATGCACAATCGCGAATACCCTCCACCAGATTGGCCGCATTTTCGATTTCTCCAAGTTCAATACGATAACCCATATGCTTGATCTGGAAATCTTTTCTCGATACATATATGAGGTCATCATTCTCATCATAATAAACCAGGTCGCCGGTATGATAAACACGGTCCGGATATCTGTCATGTGTCGGATTCTGCGTAAAAGAGCTGTTTGTCCGTTCCGGGTTACAATAATAGCCAAGTGCCACGCAGCAGCCGCGCATACAAAGCTCTCCGGTCTCACCTTTTTTCACCTCATTGCCCGCTTCATCAAGCACAAGCGCCTGTGTATTTGTAATCGGCTTTCCAATCGGAAGCGGCTCGCCCTCCGGCTCCTCACCCGTGCGGATATAACCGGTGCACACAAATGTTTCTGTCGGGCCATACAGGTTTGCATAAACGACATCCGGCAGATTTTCTGCCCAGTAATCAAGCTGCTTTCTCGGCAAAACCTCTCCGGCAAACATCGCATGCTTCAGATACTCCGGCTTGATTGCTTCAAATGTTTTCAGGCTTGCAACAATTCCCATAGCGGATGGCACCCACAAAAAGGTCGAAATCCGTTTTTCGTTCATGAACTCAATCAATTTCACAGGAAACGCAAACAGCTTCTGCGGGATAATCACCATCTTGGCGCCAAAATAAAGTGCGCCATACACATCGTGCATGGAGACATCAAAATAAAGCGGGGCCTGATTGCCAAACACATCGTCCGATGTGAATTCAAATGTCTCATTTAACCAGTCGAAATAGTTTGTCATAACAAGGTGGCTCACCAGAACACCCTTCGGCACACCTGTAGAGCCGCTTGTAAACAATACATACAACGGATCCATCACATTCAGATTCTTCCACACAGAAAGCGCATCCGCCTCCTCCTGTGCGATCTGTTCTGCATCCTCAAAAAGCAGCACGCTGCTTTCCCCTGCAAATGTTTCCGCCTGTTCCTTGTGCGCACGATCTGTCAACACAACACCCGGCTTCAACACACTCATAATGGTCGATATACGTTCTACCGGCATCTGACTGTCGAGTGGGCAATAAAAATTACCGCTGTACACTACACCGAAAAAACTCGCCACGCTGTGAACCGTCTTATCCATAAAGACTGCCACGCCTTCCCGCATCCGACCGATATTTGCGTGCAGCATGCACCCAATCCGGCGTGCTCTATCACGAATCTGCGCAAATGTATATGTATATTCCGCGTCCTCAAACGCCTCCTTGTCCGGCGTGCGTTTTGCTGCTCCCTCCAGATATTCCAACACACATTGTGCCATAATGGTTCCTCCTGTCCAATCCCGATTATTTTCTGTGCTTTTCGATTACCGCCAGAATCGCATCCACGGAATCGAAATTTTCCGGTATTACATCTCCAACCGGAATATCAACACCCATCTCATATGAAATCTCTGAGATCAGGCTCAAAATCGTGAAAGAATCCAAAACACCGTCTGTCACAAGATTGGTTCTGCCGGAAAACTCCTCACCCGGTACCAGTTCCTCTAAAATCTCCAATAACTTATCCATCATGCTTCCTCCTAATCACTCGTTCTCTTTTATATTTTTTTGTATGACCATCTCACCGAACAACACCGAAAACGCTCTTGCGCTGTCCCCGTTCATATGTCCGTCATAATCCACATACAAACTGTTATCATGCGGATATGCCTTGTAATATTCCATATTGAAGTTATAATACGGAACATTCTGCTCTTTAAAATAATCCGAAAAATACGTATCCGCCGCAGCAAAGCTGTCCCAGTTTTCAGACAAAGTCAAGGCAGGAATCGGCATTGTGGCCGCTACAAATGTCACATCGTTTTCCTTGCAAAGTGCAATCAGCTTGTCCATGTATTCCATATTTTCTTCGTACACGGTTTCCGGTGTGAACACCTCCGGCGTATATGCAGGGAACTTTGACGCATCCACCGGATATTTTTCGATAAACCCATTCTCGTGATACTCCTGTGCACTTCCCTTAAATGCATCCACATCATAATTATGGGTTGCCTTATTATGTATCGTATCTCCCATCTTCGATATCTCATAGGACAGGGAATATTCATAGGACGGAAACAGCGCCGTCCGGAAATCACACTCCGGCATGGCTGCCATAAAATACTCCAGCTTTGCAAACGAAGCAGGGAACTCATGATAAAACAGCAGATAATTATTCCCTTCTTCCTTTTTCGTCGTATAATATCCCGGATCAAGCTCAAAGACAAGCATCTTCGGTTTCTGTTTTTCCAGAATCAGCTTCATCATATAGTAGCAGTCAATCGGATACTCACCGCCGACACACAGATTATGTCCCGTAAGATTTGTTCCCGCAAGCATGCTGTCAGGATCCAGATCCATCTTACCGTTTGAAGTACCCATAATGATGACATCCTTATGCTTGGTTGTAACCGCATGTATGTCATTTCGTATAAATGTGCAAGGGTAAAGTGCAAAATCAATACCTGCCAGCACAAGCGCGAGCACAACTATGCACGCAAGAAATTTTACTGTCTTTTTAAAATTGTGCATAAATGAACCCCCTTGACACTGCCATCGGACTGAGCAGTCCTATACATACAAACAACACTAAAAACACCAGAAACTGAACGAATAGCGGCAATCGGGACAATGCATCCCGCACCTTCATTCCCCGTTCCTTGAGCACACTGACAACAAACCAGATCAGGCATCCCACGAACAAAATCGTAAGCGCATACGGCGTGAAAGCCACACCAAGCTTACCGGAGGATATCTGGAGCAGGGTGGACGGGTGGAAATTTGTCACGCTGTTACAGATCATATACCACGCCGTCTTGAAGGAATCCACACAATCAAAATACCAGCTCAAAGTCATCAAAATAAATGTGCGCGTCATCATAAATATACGATAACCAAACGACTTATCGTTGATATGTAATTTCTTCTTCCATGTCTGATAGCTTCCCGCAAGGAACCCGGATGTCGCAATGATTACACCATTGTACAAGCCCCATCCGATGTTATTCCAGGTTGGTCCGTGCCACACGCCCACAAGGAAAAACACGAGCAGATTTGCAATACATACAGGAACATTACGTCCAATCTTTTTGCCAAACGCCTTTCTGCTTGCATTTCCGATTTTAATCATTCCCTTGGACAAGGTAAGCGGATAGAACACGTAGTCCTTCATCCATGTTCCAAGTGTAATATGCCATCTCCTCCAAAAATCCGTGAGAGAGGTTGCAAAAAACGGCTGCTTGAAATTTTCATCAAGCTGTATGCCAAACAGCGATGAAACACCGAGCATAACATCGATTCCGCCCGCAAAATTTCCATACAGTTCTACCGTATAAAGCAAAACTCCAAATGCGGATGCCCCCGCGTACTGCTCCGGATTTGCAAAAATCGCATCGCAGTATACCGCTGCCCAGTCAGCCAAAACCATCTTTTTGAAAAAGCCCCATAGGATACGTTCCACGCCATATTTTATATTATGAAATGACCACGCATGGCTTTCAAAAAGCTGTGGTGCAAGCGTCTTGTATCTGCCAATCGGTCCCTGCAAAAGCTGAGGAAAAAACGACACAAAAAGCGCATACCGAAACAGATTCTTTTCTGACGAAATCCGTTTCCAGTATACATCAAGCAGATAGCCGATAGACTGAAATGTATAGTACGAAATTCCAAGCGGAAGGATAAATTTCCACATCGGAAAGCTACTGTGTGTAACCGCATTGATATTTTCAATCACAAAATTCGTGTATTTCAGAACGCCAAGAATACCAAGATTCAAAACAAGCGCCAGCACAAGGGCACCCTTTCCGGTTTTTCCGGCCGCCTGCTGTTTTTCAACCAGTCCCGCACAGGCATATGTACTGATAGTCGAGCAAAGCAGGAACAACACTGCCGGCATACTTGCATACATATAATATGCATAGCTGACGAACAGCAAAATCGTCCACTGCGCCCTTTTTGGCACTGTATAATAAAGCAGCAGCGCTATCAAGACAAACAAAATAAATAAATTTGATGTAATCGCCATCATTCTCTCCCGTATATCCTTTTAACTCTCAAAAGGGCTGCTACGCTATGCATAACAACCCTTTTTTCTCTCTAATAAGTTAAGCCATCACCAAGACACTCATCATCATAGCCATCATCTGCAGGAGGTGGCGTAGGTGCCTCTGTCGCTGCCGCCGCTTCTGCTGCCGCCTGAGCCTCTGCTTCCGCCTGGGCTTCTGCTGCTGCCTGAGCCTCCGCAGCTGCCTGCGCTTCTTCCTGTTCCTTTATGGCAATCTCTGCTTCCTTCGTGTCTACCTTTTCGCCGGTGCCTGCACTCTCAAACACCAGATAGCAAACATCATCCGCAGCCTTAATCTCTGCTTCCCTGATATCATCATATGGGAACGCATGTAAAACAGCAGTTGTTTCATCCGCAAATGTAATCATGACATCATAACCTGCATTTAAAAGTGTCCCCTCAGAATCCTCCGGAGTATAATACAGATAGCGTTTTTCCTTTGCCTCAAATGTATCATCCTCTTTCAAAAGGTTGTCAGACCATTCCCCGTCATCCATGACACGAACCGCAACACCCACGATATCCTGTCCGGTCGCATTTGTAATCTTTATTTTCCATCCATCCTCGGATTCGTCACCGATTGCTTCTAACACTTCTTCCACGTCAAGCGGGGTTGCCACTGCTTCCTCCGTCGTTGTCGCTTCCGTCGTAGCTTCTATTGTCGTTGCCTCAGTGGTTACTTCCTCTTTCTTGCCGCAACCGGCAAACAGTCCGCAGGCAAGCACAAAGATACCTGTTATCACTGCATATTTTTTCATACTCTTAACTCCTTTTCATTCTGGTCCACAATCACTTAATTCATTCTCTGATAATCAGTATAACGGAAAGTCCCGGGCATTCCATACGTTATCATATATCCGTTTTTCTTGGTCCAATATGTGAAGTTCGGATCAAACACATAGACAGTGCCATCCATTACAATCTCACACCACCCATGCGTTGTTCGGCTCCCGTCCTTTTGTGGGAGATATCCCTGCACATAATACGCTTCATAGCCAAGCATTTTTGCCATCTGATAAAAGGTTGCCGCCATATGATAGCAATTCCCCGAATTATTTCGGAACCCAAAAATCGCATACCAGTCCGCATTTGTATATCCTGCCGGAACATCAACATCGGTGCGAAATGCATATGGCATGGTAGAGGAATAATCAAATGCCGCGTGCAAATCCCAGCCAATCTCATTGAGTTTCTTACGCGCATAGCTCTCTGCTTCCGTATCCAGATTCTCACGATATGCATTTGCCGTACTTCCCGGCGCAGACCTAGAAATGACAATCTGGAGTGCCTGCATCGGTTTCCCGATTTTGGCTACACCTGCCGGCTGTCCGTTGCTTGCCCAGCCAAGCCAACCGGCACTCGCATTATGCGCTCTGTAATATACATTATAGTATTTCGCTTCCGGTCCGGTCAGTTCCATCTTAACCGCTTCAATATCTACACCTGAAGCTCCGACCGTCTGTCCGTCACAGGCATATGGTGTCCACGCACCATTTTCATATACACTGTATCTGATTCCAACCTTCGCCTTATCCTCTGTCTGAATTCGCAGTGACTGCAAGGACAACCCCTTTCCGGTTGTACCACTCGTCTTTCCTGCTGACACAGGATTCTGCCAACCCTGACTTTGCACATAGGAACTATATGTAATTCCCGGAGCTACAAGATAAGCGGTTGTGGTTGCACCCGGAGCTGCCTCTCCCTTTGACACAAGCTTTACCTCCAGAGCTTCCATCCGAAGTCCGAGCCCCGTACTTCCTGCTATTTCATCATTTTTTGCCCAATCCAGCCAGCCGACACCTTGTACATGTGCACGATAGAAGATATCGTACTTGTCAGCATCCTTCCCGGAAAGCCGAATCTTCACCGCCTCCAGACGTTTGCCCTGTCCGGACGTACCGGCAACCTGCCCGTTTTTTACATAATTCATCCATCCATAGGACTGTGCATGGACACTGTATTCTATATTAAATTCATACCCAATCGGTTTCAAAGTGATTGCTTCGAGCCTCTTTCCTTTTCCGGTTGTGCCGAGTATGCCACCGGATTCCACCTTCGACATCCATCCGTAAGACTGCACATGTGCCTGCATTTCAATTGTCTGTCTCTTTGAATAGCTGGCCCCGGTTCCCTCCGGTTTTGCACTTCCTTTAGGAAGAATTCGGATTTCCAAAGCTTCCACACGCTTTGCATAGCCTTCCGTCCCGGCAATCTCCCCATTTTTAGCCCAGTTCATCCATCCAAAGCTCTGTACATGTACACGATAATAAATATCGTATTCATCTGCCTTGGTGCCGGTCAGTTCAATCTGAACCGCCTCCATGCGCTTTGACTTTCCCGTTGTACCGGATATGGCACCATCTGCGACATAATTTTGCCAGCCATATGTCTGCACATGGGTACGATAGCGAACGCCCAAACCTTCTACGCCTCGCACCTGAATCTGAAGCGCTTCCAGCCGCAACGCCTTTCCTATCGTGCCTGCCACCCCCTGCGTCATGTAGCTTGTCCAACCCTTACTTTGAACATGTACCCGATACTGCACCGTTGGAATTTCCTCCCCCGCCGCCTTGGAAACAACAGATAAATCATCAAAAAAAATAATAGAAAAAACAAAAAATACAGGCATTAATAAACACAAAAATCTTTTCATGCCATGTTTCATATTCCGTCCCCTCTTCTCTCCTATCCATAAAAACCATAAAAAGTAAAATACATTATATCTCCCTCCTGACGATTATTGTCAATAATTGTCAGCAAAAATGGCACAAGAATGCCATCTCACCTGCCGGTTTACCGCACAAAAAAAGGACTGCCGAAGCAGTCCCTTTTCTAACTATGCCATGTTTAAAATTCTGGTTCAATCAAACCAAATGTATTGCCCTTACGCTTATATACAACATTGACCTTATCGGTCTCGGCATTCCGGAAAACAAAGAAGCTGTGTCCAAGCAGTTCCATCTGTACACATGCATCCTCCGGGTACATCGGCTCTAAGATAACCTTCTTGCTACGGATAATCTGCACATCGTCATCCTCAAGACCTTCCACATCGAAGAAATCACTGTTGATATATCCTGCATTCTGTTCCTTATCAAGAATACGCTTCTTGTAACGGGTCACCTGACGCTCGATGATTTCTACAACCAAATCAATGGACACATACATGTTGTCACTTGCCTGCTCTGCACGGATCGTATGTCCCTTCATAGGAATCGTTACCTCAATCTTCTGGCGATCCTTATCTACCGAAAATGTAACCTGTGCATCCGTATCCTCAGCAAAAAACTTCTCGATTCTGCCAAGCTTGTCATAAATTGCTGATTTTAATGCCTCTGTAACCTCAATGTTTTTTCCGCTAATGATGTAATTCATATGCCCCAACTCCTTTACGTCGAACTATGTAATCACCTTCGGGACGAATGTGATTAGTTGTATTATAGCACATGTATATGTTGTTTGGAAAGTGATTTTTCGTCAAAATAACCAAAAAATCCCCGAAATACAAAACGCCCTCCGGATTATCTCCGAAGGGCGCTACACATTATGGAAAGTTCATAACGAATTTTCTAATTTAATATTCTGCAGGCCTTAAATGGTGTGCTGTAATTTACATTTGAAATCTTGATTCCGGTACGGCTGCTGCTTGCATGAACCACCTGTCCGTTTCCGATATAGATTGCAACGTGCTCGCAGGATCCTGTTCCATGGTCATAGAATACGAGGTCGCCCGGCTGTAATGCTGCAAGGCTTACCGGTGTACCGGCTTTGCTCTGCGGCGTACATGTACGTGGAAGTGAATAGCCAAAATTCTTATACACACTCTGTACAAATCCGGAACAGTCTGCTCCATTTGTCAGGCTTGTACCACCCCATACATATGGGTTACCAACGAACTGGCACGCGAAGTCTGCAATCTGCTGACCAAGTGGGGATGCCGGAACATCTGCTGCAGGTGCTTCCGTCGTCGGAGCTTCCGTTGCAGGTGCTTCTGTAGTCGGAGCCTCTGTCGAAGGAGCCTCCGGTGCAGGTGTCTGCTCTGCCTGTACTGCCTTTGCAGTCGGCATATTATAAGAAATCATAATGTACTCATTTTTTACATATCCGGCTACTGTATCAAGCTGAATCTTCGTCCATGCTTCGCCGGTCTCGAGAATTGCATAGCTCTCGCCCTGTGCAAGCAATGTGATACTTTCACTGTCTGTACTTGCCTCGCTGCGAAGCTTCAAAGCTGCCGTGTTTACAACTGCAACCTTTGAAAGATTTGCTGCCGCATAATTTGCCGCATCATCACCAAATGCAATAAATTCATTCTTTATGTATCCGTCTACATTTCCGGATTGAATATGTGACCATGTATCACCTTTCTCAACAACCGTCATAATACCATTTGCATCGATTGTTCCAACCTTCTGTGCACTCACGTCGCCAGATTGACGAATGTTTACGGAACCGGAAGCCGTCACAATCGCCTTACCGGAAAAGTCCATAACAGGAGAAGCCGCAACCGTCTGTGAAGCTGTCTCTAACGGTGCCTCTGTTGTCCCTTCTGCAACTTCTGCTGCCGGAGCTTCCGTTTCCTGTACTTCTGTTGTCTGTGCAACCTCCGTAATCTTTCCGGAAATTGCCTCTACCGGTTGAATATCTCCGGTTACAGCTGCAGCATCTGATACTGTAGCGTCTGCAACCACACCTTCTGATACTTCTGCTGTATCTTCCTGTGCATCCACGGTTGTAAATACTTCTCCGTTTTCCTCAATATAACGATCTATAATTGAAGTAATGCTGACATTGGCATCGCTGTAAACAAACTCATCCGCCAATGCGTTATATGTAAGTGTACCCATGGACGAAGCAAATACGCAACCTGCGGCTGCTACCGCCAACCACTTTTTTGATGGTTTCTTCATGTTATTACCTCCACACTTCTACTTTACGTAACATTTTTTAATTGTTACGAATTTGTTACAACTTATTACATTGCTCATTATAACAACCCTCAATATTATTGTCAACCTGTTTTTTGGATATTTTTTACTTTTATTACATTTTTTCCATACTATTCCTATATTTACAGTATTTTCCATTTTGAAATATTTCCGTTGTTTTTGAAACCAAGTAGTTCACATAAAATTATTAAATTTCGTAACATTTTGAAATATTTTTCCCAAATATTGTATCTTC
>JBJEMZ010000230.1:0-5902 GCA_051879935.1 Wujia sp. | reverse complement strand
TTAATTGAGCATGGAATCTGTTGCTATGCGATGCATACGAACTTTGATACAAAAGGGGGTATGGCAAAACTGGCAGCAAAGCGTCTTGCAATGCAAAACACTGAGGTGCTGGAGGAAACGATGGACGGGGAGGGAATCGGTCAGATTGGGTTCCTGCCTAAATCTATGACTGCAGAAGAACTGGCGGTGTATGTGAAAGAAAAGTTTGATTTGAAAAATGTGATATTATATGGAAATAAAAAAGATAAAATAGAAAAAATAGCGATTTCACCGGGTTCCGGTAAGAGCGTAATTGCGATTTCGGCAGACAAAGGTGCGCAGTGTCTCATCACGGGAGATATCGGTCATCATGAGGGCATGGATGCGAGTGAACTGGGGGTTTGCGTGCTGGATGCGTCACATTATGGTCTGGAAAAAATATTTCTGGAATATATGTATGGGTATCTTCAGGACTATTGTATGGATGTTGAAATTCAAATTGCAGATACGGGTGTCCCGTTTGCTGTTTTATAAGCGGATTTGAAATGAGCGGAAAGAGAGGAGAGGGTATTTATGGAAAAAATCGGAATTACAATGGATGGAAAACAGTATAAGATGGATAAGTTTTCTGCCATCTCGGAATTCCTTCACACCTATATGCCGGAGGAGAAAAATAAGTATGTGCTGGCATTTTGTAATCGTAAGCTCTGTGAGCTTAATAAACTGCTTGACCGGGATGTAGAGATTAAGCTTGTGGAAAAAAATTCTGTCATTGGTATGGATACCTATAAGAGAAGTCTGACATTTCTGATGGTTAAGGCCTTTTCGGATGTGATGGGACATGAGACAGTGGTAGATGCGGATACCGGAAAAGAAAAGCTTTCCGTATGGTACAGTGTCAATGTGATGTATTCACTTGGTAAAGGATATTATTGCAGGTTACAGAAGAATGAAGCGGTTGGAGATACTGTAAAGACAACACAGCTTCCGGTTACAAAGGAAGTTCTTGTCAAAGTTAAAAATCGCATGAATGAGATGGTGCGAAAAGATATTACGATTGTGAAACAGTCTGTTTCGACGGATGAGGCGATTGCACGATTTGCCAGACAGGGAAGATATGATAAGGAAAAACTGTTCCGTTACAGACGTGTTTCTAAGGCGAATTTGTATAGTATCGAGGATTATGAGGATTATTTCTATGGATATATGGTTCCATCTACCGGATATCTGACCTGCTATGATCTGATTCTATATGATGAGGGATTTATGTTAATGGCACCGACACGGGAGGAACCGGAACTGATTCCGGAATTTGTGCCGCAGGAAAAGCTGTTCAATGTATTGAAAACATCGGATGCGTGGAGCAAGACATTGGAGGTCAGCAATGTTGGTGAACTCAATGAATGCATTACACACGGCGATATCCGTGAACTCATGCTTGTACAGGAGGCCCTTCAGGAAAAACACATTGCCCAGATTGCAGATATGGTACGGGAAGGAGACAAGAAAATTGTTTTAATTGCAGGACCAAGTTCCTCCGGAAAAACAACCTTCTCCCATCGCCTGAGTGTGCAGCTTCGGGCCCATGGATTAAGACCATATCCATTTGCGCTTGATAACTATTTTGTAGACCGAGAGTTTACTCCGAAGGATGAAAATGGCAATTACAATTTTGAATGCATTGAGGCTATGGATTTGAATTTATTCCATTCGGATATGGAGAAATTGCTTGCAGGAGAGGAAATTCAGGTTCCGACCTTCAACTTTACGCAGGGACGGAAGGAATACAAAGGCAAAAAATTGAAATTAAATGACGGAGATGTTTTGGTTGTAGAGGGTATACATGCATTGAATCCGCGCATGACAAGCGGACTTCCGGAGGAAAGTAAATTCAAGATTTATATCAGTGCTCTGACGCAGCTGAATGTCGATGATCATAATCGGATTCCGACCACAGACGGCAGACTGCTACGCAGGATTGTGCGGGATGCAAGGACTCGCGGCAATAATGCACGGGAAACAATTGCGATGTGGCAATCTGTAAGAAGAGGAGAAGAATCCTATATTTTCCCATATCAGGAGGAAGCGGATGTGATGTTCAATTCCGCCTTGATTTATGAACTGAGTGTGATTAAGCAATATGCGGAACCGCTTCTGTTTTCGGTTCCAAAGGATTGCGACGAATATTATGAAGCAAAACGTCTGTTAAAGTTTTTGGATTATTTTCTCGGATTAGAAGTGACTAATATACCGACCAATTCAATTTTACGCGAATTTGTAGGTGGCGGTTGCTTTGATTTATAGAAAATAAAATACGTAAGTCAGACGATAAGCCGGGTTATGTCGAGAGTGATTATCTATCTAGACCTTATGTTACCACAAGGTTCAAGCGACCTACCTGAAAACACAGCGGGCAACTGTATGGTTTTCTGTTTGGTCTTGCTCCGGATGGGGTTTACAGAGCCTGCCCTGTTACCAGGACAGCGGTGAGCTCTTACCTCGCCTTTCCACCCTTACCTCTGTGAACACAAAGGCGGTATATTTCTGTTGCACTAGCCTGGGAGTCACCTCCACCGGACGTTATCCGGCATCCTGCCCTATGGAGCCCGGACTTTCCTCACCTGCCAGTCTGGCAGCCGCAATCACTTATCTGACTTACGCACGGATTAGAGTACCATAACTTGCAGGTAAATTGCAAGTAACATAGAAAAATAATAAGAAAAATGCGGAGGTAGAACACATGCAGTTATCAGAAGGATTAAAAACAAGAAGAAGCGTACGTCGTTATACGGATGAACTGGTGAGCCATGAATTGTTTGAGGAAATCATTGATGTTGCAAAGATGGCACCAACATGGAAAAATACGCAGACACTTCGGTACATACTTGTACAGAATGAGGAGATTATACAGAAAATATGTGATGATTGTATCCTTGGTTTTGAGCACAATGCAAAGACACTGTCCAAATGCAAAAACCTTGTTATTCTAACACAGGTTAACGGAAGATGCGGATATGAAAAGGATGGCAGTTTTACGACAAGTAAAGGAACCGGCTGGGAGATGTTTGATGCCGGAATTGCAGCACAGACATTCTGCCTTGCTGCCTTTGACAAGGGAATCGGAAGCTGTATTTTAGGTGTATTTGATGATGCAAAGGTAGCACAGGTAATTGGGCTTTCGGAAGGACAGACAGTGGCAGCTTTGATTCCGATTGGAGTTCCGAAGTTTGCCCCGGATCCGACTCCGAGAAAAGAGACGGCAGACCTTGTTACATATATGGATTAAATCGAAAGAGGTCCTGACGGCAGTATGAAGATAACGATTGCGATCTGTGATGATAATAGAGAAGATGGGAAAATGATTCAACGAGAAGTGGAACGTATTTATCGCCCGCTTTTTGATAGGAATCAGAGCGACTATGAGATTGTCATGTACGAAACGGGGAACGATTTGATGAAAAATCTGGATGCTGTTCTGGATAATCATATCTTGTTCCTTGACATTGATATGCCTGGAATTAATGGTTTGGAAATTGCAGAGGCAATTGAGAAAAAAACGCATAAGGTGAACCTGATTTTTGTGACAAACCGGAATGATTTGGTGTTTGAGGCGATTCATTTCCGTCCATTTCGCTTTTTGCGTAAGGAGTGTCTCCACGAGGAAATCGAGGAGGCACTTTTGGCTGTTATTGCGAAGATGAAGGAAGAAACCGTATTGTGCGAATTTGAATCGGGTTCCGAAGTCGTTAAAATAGCTGTAAATGAAATCGTGTATCTGGAAAGTTCAGGACATTATGTTCGTGTTCATACACAGGATGGAAATGTATGTGTTGTGCGGAACAAGATTTCGGAGCTTGAGCGTCAATTGAAGCTGATGGGATTTGTGCGGATTCATATCGGGTACCTCGTTAATATTCGAAATATTTATTCGATTTCATCAAAGGGTGTTGTTTTAGATAATCGGTTGGAGCTTCCTGTCAGTCGTAAAAACGTTGAACATGTAAAACGAATACATGCAGATTATATCAGGAGGTATGTGCGTGGACTTTATTAAAAAAATGATAATCGTGTTATCCGTCGCGCTCTCTTTTGGAATTGCAACTCTTATGGTGTCTATTCTGATGGATAAGGAAATCAATGGTGCCAGACAGACTAGAATTTTGGTTGCATTGCTTATATTCCTTGTATCCGGTATTCTCATTGCGTTGTGTATTCGTTTATATGCCAAAAGCTATCGATATGAATCGCAAAATACAATTTTACAGGTTCAGCTCAGACAAGAACGAAATACATATACAAAGGTAAATGAAATATATGAACAAGCGCGGATGATGAATCACGATGTAAAACATTATTTGTCTATTGTTCTTGGCCTTTTGGAAAATGAAGAGTATGATGAGGCGAGACAACAGATTATTGATCTTGTCGGTGAACGTCTGAAGCTTGATATGGTACAGTATGCATCGAGCAGTACGATTAATGCTGTTTTGAATGATAAACTTGTACAGGCTAAGATGGAGAAAATAGCTTTTGAGATGCGGGTGAGCGGAAAGATTCCCGGTGATTTAGAGATGGATGTCGCCATTATACTTGCCAATCTTTTGGACAATGCAATTGAAGCTGTTCGAAACCAGAAAGATAAGCGAATCGATTTGGATATGTATGAAATGAAGGGAATGTATTATGTAACGGTGAGCAATACGATTGATAGCTCTGTGTTACAGAGTAACCCGCAGTTGAGTACGACTAAGGAAGAAAAAGACAAGCATGGAATCGGCTTAAACAGTGTCAGGTATTTGATAAAGAGAATGGATGGAAGCTTTCAGACAAGAGAAGAGAACGGATGGTTTTTGAGCTATATTTCATTTCCGATGGACAGGACTTGAATTTTGAGATAAAACCATGTATATTATAGGATATTTTGCAACTATAAAGTGAATGGAAAACAAAGATATGGAAGATGGAAGAACAAAACAAATAATTGAACAGTTGATAGATAGTCTGGAAAATGGGCAAAGTGTTCCCCTTGCGTCCGGAAAGGTTTTAGTTAATAAGGAAGAGACAATTCGTTTATTAAGGGAACTTGAAAATGTGGTGCAGGGTGAATTGAGAATTTATCGGGATGTCAATGACCGTAAGGGTAAAATTTTAACAGAAGCCAAAAAAGAAGCTGAGGACATCGTTGCGGAAGCGGAGCAGAGTGCAAGCAGAATCCGTGTAACAAAGCGCAGGAGCGGGGGGACCGGTTTCCATCCGGGCAGTTTGGAGCCGGAGGACAGGGAAGCGCTTCGTACAGCTGGGGATATCTATGCAGCATCTCTCATTTATACGGATGAGATGCTGACGGAGGTTAATGATTTACTTGCCGATTCTTATGATATGCTATCCAAACAATATGCGCAGATGATACGTCTTTTAGAAGAAAAGACAAGGATTGTTGCGGAGAATAAAGCGGAATTGATGGGAAATCTGAAGGAACTCAGCAAGGAAGAACGCTATACACAGATATTAGAGCTTGGACAGTTGCTTTCCAATGAGCTTTATGAGGAGAGAAATAAGGCAAAGCAGGAGGCGGCGAAGCAGAAAAAGGAAGCAGAACCAAAAGAAAGCTATAAGATGGAATTTGAGGAACAATCATGAAAAGATATCAGTATTATGAACGTGAAATACATTATTATGAGACAGACAAAATGGCAATTGTGCATCATTCCAACTATGCACGGATTTTGGAAGAGTGCCGTATTGATATGATGCGTTATTACGGACTTCCGTATGATGAACTGGAAGCACTCGGCTATATGATTCCTGTGCTGGAGCTTTCGGGAAGATTTGTGGAAAGTATCCGGTTTGGAGAGAAGATCAAGGTTGTTCCGGAAATATATAAGGTGAGCGCTTTTAAATTCTATATCCGATATACAATTTA
>JBJEMZ010000229.1:3854-5909 GCA_051879935.1 Wujia sp. | reverse complement strand
TAAGACATCGCCCTTTCACGGCGGTAACACGGGTTCGATTCCCGTTGGGGTCACTGGAAGGATTCTCATATGAGGGTCCTTCTATCTGAATTTACAAATATGTTGTATGTGAATTTGATGTAAGCACCTGTGGTGCTTACTAATCATCACGCTTCGCGTGACGATATGTGCCGATGTGGCTCAATTCACTAAGATCAACGAACGAAGTGAGTTGGTCGCATGCGGAGCGGCTGATTACAAATCAGCTGTTTGAGATATTTGCCGATGTGGCTCAATTGGCAGAGCAGCTGATTTGTAATCAGCAGGTTATCGGTTCGAGTCCGATCATCGGCTCTACATCTGGTAGAGGCGTATAAAAGTTTATATCAGATGCATGTTGTGGATATACAGGTATATCGACAATACGGACGTTTAGCTCAGTTGGTTAGAGCAATCGGCTCATAACCGATCGGTCCCGGGTTCGAGTCCCTGAACGTCCATTTATTATCATGAGGATCCCGCCGAAGGTGGGAGGAGTCCTCATGATGTACGCGGACACTTGTAAACGAAGTTTGCATATTATGTGTCTGCACATAATATGGCCCGGTGGCTCAGCTGGTTAGAGCGCCGCCCTGTCACGGCGGAGGTCGAGGGTTCGAACCCCTTCCGGGTCGCTAAACAATTTCAGATTGTTAAAAATTTGCCGGCATGGCGGAACTGGCAGACGCACAGGACTTAAAATCCTGCGGGACTAATCTCCCGTACCGGTTCGATTCCGGTTGCCGGCATATCCTTTAAAGTTGCTCAAGCCTTGAGAAATCAATGGTTTGAGCTTTTTTTGTTATGATATTATTTGGTTCAATTTGGTGCAATAACTCTAAAAGCATTTTCCATTTGACTTAACAAATATCTTCATTGTATTTTTTTGAAGAGGCTAATAGGACAACATTGTCTCTTTCTTTTGGTAAGTATTTTAGTATACTAATGTTAGGAGGAGAAGCTATGGAAACAATAGGTTATAGAATAAAAAAATTGAGAAGTTATGCAAAAATCACACAAAAGGATTTGGCTGAAAAACTAGGCATTAGTGATAAGACTTTAAGTAGATATGAGAAAGATGAAAACACACCTGATGAGTATGCATTAGTTCGAATAGCAACATATTTTGATGTTTCAGTAGATTATTTGTTGGGTATAGGAGGATTAAAAGCGCAGATGATGGAAGATGAAATAGTAAATGATAGAAAAGATTTGTATAAAAGATATATACAGTGTAGAGAGAATTATAGTATATATGAAGAGACGTTATATTATTGGATATATAGCGAGAACTATGGTCAGGATAAGGGGGGACAAACAGAATATGTGGGATTTACAGATACAGAACCACGAAAAGAAATTAGAAAATTACGATATGTCAAACCAAAGGAATCAATAGATTTATGCACTAAAGTATATGGGAAACCAATAGTAATAAATCATAAAGAAGATGTTGGTATTTTTTTGATTTTTGGAGGGCATGCAATTATCAGAGCAGATATTTGTGAAACTGAAATGCCGTATATGTTAAAACCGTATTATGTGTAAAGAAAATATTAATTATTTTATAAATTGGTATGAATAATATAAATGTTTTAGTATAAATGAGGGTGCATTGTAATAAATAAAAATATTGTAATGTTTTTTTGCATATGTTATAATGAGCACAGCTAGAAAAGAATCTATGTACAAAAGTGTTCAAAGTGAAAGCCCCAGAGTGCCAGCTCTGGGGCTTTCTTTAGGTTGGTGCTGTCTTAATCATCTCTGTCCAACCATTTGCAGATGTAGTAGCCAGCTACACTTGCCAACACAGAAATGAGAAAAGAAACTATGTAATACAAAAGTGTTCACCTCCTTCCTGCTGGAAAGAGTCGACAGCAACATAATTATATCATAGATAGATTCATACTTCTATTGATAATTAAAAGCGTATTTTGATGGGGCTAAGCTAGGGTTAACTTTGTGTTGAAATCTGCGTACCGTGGGAGACAATTGTCCGTATCAGTTAATGACAACACCAATACGTCCATAATACTC
>JBJEMZ010000229.1:0-3754 GCA_051879935.1 Wujia sp. | reverse complement strand
TGGGAGACAATTGTCCGTATCAGTTAATGACAACACCAATACGTCCATAATACTCATTATAAAAAAACACCTACAATCGCAAGCAATATAATCATAAATCTACTAATCCGGATAGCGTTTCATAACGGCAAGGAATTCGTCAAAATGGGAATCAAACAGTTTCGTTAATTTTGGATCAAACTGCTTTCCGGCTTGTGAAACAATTTCTGCGCGGGCTTTTTCCGGGTCCCATGCATCCTTGTAGCAACGCTTGCTGACAAGGGCATCGAATACATCCGCAATTGCCACACAACGGGCATATAGATTGATGTGTTCGCCTTCTAAATTGTGCTGGTAGCCCATACCATCAAAACGCTCATGATGCTGTTGGGCGATATTTGCCGCAAGCTGCATGATTTCACCGGGAGAATTTTCAAGCAGCTTATATCCATAATCGACATGCTGCTTTACTTCGGAAAACTCGTCATCTGTCAAACGTCCCGGCTTGTGTAGGATTTCCCGAGGCACACCGATTTTTCCTACATCGTGCATCATGCTTGCCACGCTGACCTTCCAGGTTTCCTCTTCGGATAATCCCATTGCATGGCATAGGATTTCTGTATATGCAGCCACACGTTTTACATGCTGACCGGTTTCGCGACTCTGTGCTTCAACAAGCTCCGCAAGAGAACCAACCAGGGTCTGCTGGTCTTCGTAAAGTTCGTTGTTTTTATCAACCAGAGCCTTGATGAGTCTTTGCAGCTTGCTTGTTACACTGAGACATATAATGGAGATTGCAGTAAATTCGATGATTCGAGGAACCAATCCATACACTAAAACTCCACGCAAAGTAACAAGCGGTTCATCCGGTACGACCTTCAGCATAAATGCAATCAGATGGCTTGCAACCATAACCGGAATACTGAGTATCGTTGTGTACAATACATTTTCCCGGTCGCAATATAGACAGGAAACTACAACCGGGAATACGAGCATGATGATGACATGGTAGGACAAAAATGAATAGAGTAAACCGGACATCAAAACAACAAGAGTCAGTACAAAATAACGCACGGCTTTCGTTCGTACATCCATAAAATCATATAGGATTGTCGGGATAAACAGGATAATGATTCCAACAATCAGGGTTGGGTATATCGCGCCTGAAATTTTAAACACATGCAGATAATTTAACAGCATGACAAGCGCCATTAAAAGAATCATAATACGACAGATGGACGACATACGTTTATCGGCATCTTTGTCAAAGTCTCGTATCAGTTGATTTGTGAAATTTATCATGGGTATCTCCTTGTGAATCGAATATTCTTATTAAAATCAAATATTCTTTTTGTTGAAATAAAATGGTTTCTTTATTTTGTCGCTCATTTTATCATATGAAAAATGCAGATTCAATAAGATAAATGTAAGAAAATAGTTAATTTTTCTTTGATAAAAAAAGAATAAGCTTGCTTATTATCAAATATGGATTAAAATAATATGTGCAGATTGTATAATTATTTTTTATTTATAAGGAGAGTAAGTATGCTGTTTATTGAATATCCAAGGTGCACAACCTGCAAAAAGGCGAAGAAATGGCTGGATGAACGTCATATAGAATATACGGACAGACATATTGCAGATGAGAACCCATCCTATGAGGAGCTTACAACATGGTATAAACAGAGTGGATTGCCGTTAAAGCGTTTTTTTAATACAAGTGGTATGCTGTATAAGGAGATGGGGCTTAAGGATAAGCTTCCGGATATGAGTGAGGAGGAACAGCTTCGACTGCTTGCTTCAGATGGAATGCTCGTAAAACGACCGCTTATAATTACGGACGAATCTGTTTTGGTGGGATTTAAGGAAACAGATTATCAGATGCTTCAAAAAAAATAGGGTGAATGAAAGTCCGGGAAGCAGGATGATGTATCTATTGCTTCCCGGATTTTTGATTAGTGCTCGCTCACGGATGGCAGGTTGCCAAGATTGTTTGATTCCGTCCCGTCCGGCAGGGATTTCAGATACTCGGTATCTTTTCGGTGCGCGATGCCGACTCCCTGAATCTCACCGGATTTTGCCATGCTGACACCTTCTTCCTTTGATACGGTTTCGCCGTCAGACAGTTGATAGCCTGTGATTCGTCCACTTGATTTTACGAGGCCGACGATTTCTTTTGCGTCTGCTTTCGGGGTTGGAACCTCATCCAAAGCAGCATAGGCAAGACTTGCGCCGACATTTCTTTCATCTGAATTCATGTTTTGTTTCCTCCGATTTTCAACTTCATACAGGTTACAAAATTATTTTTTGTATAAGTAAAACGGAATATTCATACAGAAATTTTTTACAAAACAAAAAGTCCCGGAGTATGAAACTTGATGCCATTGGCATGCAACTCCGGGACTTCGTTCTAGTGCGATATTAAATTATAATTAATGAGATTAAAATGATCGGATTCTTAAAGCAGAGACTTATAAAGCTCTGTGATTTCCTCCACACTTGTGTCTCTCGGGTTGCCCGGACGACATGCGTCATCGTAAGCAGACTGTGCGAGGAACGGAATATCTTCCGGCTTAACGATTTCCTTTAAGTCCTCAGCGATTCCGACATCCTTTGATAACTGGCGAACTGCACTCACTGCAGCGGCTCTTGCATCCTCAATTGACATAGCGTCTACATCAGCAACACCCATGGCTTTTGCGATATCACGGTACTTTTCACCGGTTGCCGGTGCATTGTATTCCATGACAGTCGGAAGAATGATGGCATTTGCGATACCATGTGGTGTGTCGTACAAAGCGCCAAGCGGATGTGCCATGGAGTGTACAATTCCAAGTCCTACATTGGAGAAGCCCATACCTGCGATGTATTGACCTAAAGCCATGCCTTCTCTGCCCTCCGGTGTGTTTTCTACCGCACCGCGCAGATGCTTGGAGATGATTTCGATGGCTTTTAAGTGGAACATATCGCTCATTTCCCAGGCACCCTTTGTGATATAGCCTTCGATGGCGTGTGTCAGTGCATCCATACCGGTTGCAGCAGTAAGTCCCTTTGGCATGGAGCTCATCATATCCGGATCTACGATTGCGACAACCGGAATATCGTGGACATCTACACATACCATCTTTCTGTTTTTCTCTGTATCCGTGATTACATAATTGATTGTAACCTCAGCTGCGGTTCCGGCTGTAGTAGGTACAGCGATAATCGGAACGCATTTTTTCTTTGTCGGTGCAACACCTTCAAGACTTCTGACATCGGCAAAATCTGGGTTTTCAATGATGATGCCGATTGCCTTTGCTGTATCCATGGAAGAACCGCCGCCGATCGCAACGATGCAGTCTGCGCCGGATGCTTTGAATGCGGCAACGCCGTGCTGGACATTTTCAATGGTCGGGTTTGGCTTAATGTCTGAGTAAATTTCGTATACGATGGCTGCATTGTCGAGTACATCCGTCACCTTTTTTGTAACCCCGAATTTAATCAGATCCGGATCGGAACATACAAATGCTTTTTGGAATCCACGTCCGAGAATCTCCTCTGAAATCGCCTGGATGGCGCCTGATCCATGGTAGCTTGTCTCGTTTAATACAAATCTGTTTGCCATAAAATACCTCCTTGGAAAAATAGAAAATTCACATCAAATCGTGTAGTTATATTTTATCAGAAACAAACGAAAAAGGGAACCGGAGAATATGTAAAAAACATTATATTTTGGCATAAATAAAAACTTGATATAGACATGCGGATATATTAAAATAAAAGGATGAGAAAA
>JBJEMZ010000228.1:19210-26634 GCA_051879935.1 Wujia sp. | reverse complement strand
AAAGTATTGTGATGAGGAGGTTCTTATGCAGGAAAGTAAAATTACAAGGGCAACAAAATGGATACTTGATATCATGTTTTTTGTAGGGATGGTGGTAACGCTGACCTTGCCGGTATCCATGCATTATTATGGAGTGTATGTGAATTCCCTGTTTAAAGAGTATTATGTGCAGATGCTCATTATCTTTTTCATAGCGGGTGTGTTTGCGGTACTCATACTTGGAGAGCTGAGACGGATGTTTCGCACGGTGCTTGCGGATAACTGTTTCGTGCAGGACAATGTGAAAAGTCTGAATCGGATGGGTCTTTACAGCTTTGGGATTATGCTCGTGATGCTGCTTCGGCTGCCGTTTTTGTTCACGCCTGCGGTTTCTATCATCGTGATTGTATTTTTGATTGCGGGATTGTTTTCCAGAGTGCTGGCGCTTGTGTTTGCGAAAGCCGTAGAATATAAAGAAGAAAATGATTTTACGATTTAGACGGCACTGCTTGGAAGGGATGAATATAGAACGTATTTTGGAGGAGCACATATGGCAATTATGATCAATCTTGACGTCGTCATGGCACAGCGAAAAATGGGGCTTACCGAGCTTGCAAAGGAAGTGGATATCACGATGGCAAATCTGTCTATTTTAAAAAATAATAAGGCAAAGGCAATCCGTTTTTCCACATTGGATGCAATCTGTAAGGCTTTGGACTGTCAGCCCGGAGACATTATAACCTATACAGAGGATGGAGAATCAGAGAAAGGAATGGAGGGATGAATATGGAGTTTCAGGATGGTATATCAAAGGACCGCTATCTCGCAATTGGGCGTGCGGTTTTGATTTATGCAATTTTATTTGGCGTTTGCCTATATAAGAATGCGTCCGGAATTTTGACGATATTAATTGCAGCAGCCACTGTTTTTTTGCTTGGCTACTGTGCGAAGACAACCGGATATGGAGCGCGTGCAAAAGAAAAGAAACTGTATCCGTATTATATTGGTATTTTTCTGCTTGGCATATCGATGTGCTGTACGGCGGACAGCCTGATTATCGCAGTTGATTATATCGGAAGCATCCTGCTTGTGCTTTGCGCTCTGCTTCGAATTTATTGTGAGGAGAAGGGCTGGGGTCTGGAAAAGTATGCATGGTCACTGGTAGAACTTATATTATCCCCGCTTACATATTTGACCCGCCCATTTCAGGATTATCATGAATACCGCAAATCCGGGGAACGCAAAAAAAGCGATACCGTAAAATATATCGTAATCGGTGTGGTCGTGGCAATCCCGTTTATTCTGGTTGTGCTTGCTTTGCTTGCCAGCGCAGATGCGGTATTTTCAAGCATGCTTGATTCTGTGTGTGCTGTAATCGGGTATGATGTTTTTACAATCGTATGGCGGGCAATCAAGTTTTTCCTGTTTGTCTTATTTATATTTTTGTATGTGTATGGTGTATACGTCCGGATTACTTCCGGGCTGATGGATGAGCCGGAGAAAGAAGGAAAGGGCTATGTGGCGGTTGTCGGTATTACATTTACCGGGTTGCTTACATTTATTTACCTGATTTTTTCAGGAGTACAGATTCTTTACCTTTTCTCAAACAGTCTTGCACTTCCGGAGGGTTATACTTATTCACAGTATGCGCGGGAAGGTTTTTTCCAGCTGCTTGCGGTTGCGGCTATCAATCTTTTGATTGTACTGTTTTGTATGAGGCATTTTAAAAAGAGCCGGGTGCTCGATATTGTGCTTACCATGATGTCGGCATGCACTTATATTATGCTTGCATCTTCGGCAGTCCGGATGATTTTATACATCAAACAATATGGGCTTACGTATCTTCGAATCGAGGTGCTTGTTGGGCTTTTATTGATTGCGACGATTATGGCAGGGGTTGTTGTGGCGATTTATCGAAAGTCATTTCCGCTTGCACATTATATTATTCTTGTGGTTGGAGTAATCTGGATTTTGTTTTCCTTTAGCCGGCCGGAATATATCATTGCAAAGTACAATATCAGCCAGTATACAGTGATTGGACATGATGCGGATGGCACGGAAATCCTTTCGGTTGGCTATGATGATTTGCAGTATCTGGCATCCTTAGAGGGCGATGCAGCTCCTGCAATCTATGAATTTGCAGTGGATATCGCAAGGGGAAAGATAAAGCTTTCCTGCTGGTCAGAGAAGGAGGTGGAAGACATGTATGCATTTTACTTTGAAGGCGTGCATGCGTGGGAGAAGAAACCTGGTATCCGAAGCTTTAATTTCTCGCGGTATAAAGCGTACAAATGTGGACAGAAAATAAATACATTATATGAACGCAAATAACAAATTTGCCTGTAATTATTGAATAAGCACTGTAAATATGATAGATTAAGAGAAATCGTGACTGATTAGGATAGGAATAGAGGAGATGAAACCATGAGAGTCGGTATGGGTTATGATGTGCATAAGCTTGTGGAAGGCAGACGACTGATTTTGGGCGGGGTGGAGATTCCGTATGAAAAAGGTCTGCTTGGACATTCGGATGCGGATGTGCTTGTGCATGCCATTATGGATGCTTTGCTTGGTGCGGCTGCACTTGGCGATATCGGAAAGCATTTTCCGGATACGGATCCGGCATACAAGGATGCAGACAGTATGGTTCTGCTTGAACATGTGGCTGATTTGCTGGATGCACATAACTTTCTGATTGGCAATGTGGATGCGACGATAATCGCGCAGAAACCAAAGCTCTCAGGTTATATGGAGATGATGCGGGACAATATTGCCAATCGTCTTCGGCTTGATAAAAATCAGGTCAACATCAAGGCAACGACAGAAGAAGGACTTGGGTTTACGGGTGAAGGACTTGGGATCAGTGCGCAGGCGATTTGTATGCTTATGACAATCGATAACTTTGATTATCGGGCGGAGGAAAGTAGTAATGCGTGTTTCGGATGTGCGGGATGCGCAAATAGAAAAGGAGATAATGAAAATTCATGAGTGATGGAGACAGTTGCAGGCTTGCATATTATCAGGGAGAACCGGAAGTTTTAAATGAAATTCGCGGGATGTGGGATGAAATCTTCGATGATCCGGAGGAATTTACGGACTATTATTTTGAGGAGATTTGTCCGAAAAACCGTATTCTGCTGGCGTATATCGGTGAGAAACTTGCGGGGATGGTACATCTGAATCCGTATGATATTTCGGTATACGGCAAAAAGAACCGATGCTACTATGTGGTTGGTGTTTCAGTGCGGCCGGAGTACCGGGGACGTGGTGTGATGCGGCAGATGATGAAGCGCGCAATCGCAGACATGAAAGCGGAGGGATGTCTGTTTACATTTCTGATGCCGGAGCGCGAGGAGTATTATGAGAGTCTGGGATTTGAAAAAATCTATCATACGCTGGAGCTTGATATTGATATTTCGGAGCTTGAGGAGGAAGACGTGGTTCCGGATGATTTATCGGGCGAAGAAGGCTATTATATGAAAAACATACATGAGATGCAAAGCGAGGATGAACATTACCTTTCGGTATTGGCGACGGAAATCAATCATGTGCTTTCCAAGCGGTATCAGGTGTTTGCTCATCGTACATCATCATATCTGGAGAGTATGTGCAAGGAGCATATCTGCCAGAATGGCGGAGTCATTGCTGTTTATGAGGATGGCATGCGCATGGAAGATGGTCAGGTCGAGGAACGACTTGCGGGACTGTTTGCTTACGATGTTTTTGATGATACGATGTACGTAGAGCGGTTTGAAAGCTTTGATGAGCATGTGCGGTATGTGTTTGATGCAGTGCTCCGGCTTGCAGAGCGGGCGTTTTGCAGGAGGCTGGTGCTTACGATGTCGGAAAAGCATTTCTGCGATGATATCGCGAACATATTAGGTGTTTCGGCACGTATGAATGAAGGACGCGGAATTATGGCGTTGCCCCTTCAGGGAGATAAGCAGGAACAATTTGCGAGACTGAAGGAACACTGCTTTTTTGACGAGATTGTCTGAGCAGCTTTTAGGCTCATTGCTTATATTTGATAATATTTTATGTTTTTTTTACGAAAAACTTTCATTATAAAGGAAGTTATGATATAATTTGTCACATATTGCCGTCTGTATGGTATATACGCGGCTTCAATTGTAAAATTTATAGAGATAGGGGAAGACCATGTATAAGATTGTAAAGAAAGAAGTCTTAAATTCAGTTGTTGTCATGATGGAGGTGGAAGCTCCGTATGTGGCTGCGCGTTGTGAGGCGGGACAGTTTGTCATCGTTCGTGTCGATGAAGACGGAGAGCGTATTCCGCTTACAATTGCGGATTATGACCGTGAGAAAAATACGGTAGAAATTATCTTCCAGGTAGTCGGTTATTCAACAAAGCTTATGGAAAAGCTTGAGGAGGGCGATTATCTTCAGGATTTTGTCGGTCCGCTTGGACAGCCGGCCCCGCTTAAGAAGGACTGGAAGCGTGTGGTTGGTATCGCAGGAGGCGTTGGCTCTGCACCGCTCTATCCGCAGTTAAAGAAGCTTGCTGAGCAGGGAACAGAGGTCGATGTCATCATCGGTGGACGTACAGCAGAGCTTGTTATCCTGAAAGAGAAGTTTGAGAAGTTCTGTAAGCATGTATATATTATGACAGATGACGGTTCACTTGGAGAGCAGGGGCTTGTTACAAAGAAGCTTCAGGAGCTGCTTGATGCCGGTGAAAAATATGACCATGCAATTGCAATCGGTCCGCTGATCATGATGAAGTTCGTTGTAGCACTCACAAAGAAACCGGAATACAATTTACCGACTGCGGTATCCTTAAATCCGATTATGATTGACGGAACCGGAATGTGCGGAGGCTGTCGTGTGACGGTCGGAGGCGAAACAAAGTTCGCATGCGTGGATGGTCCGGATTTTGACGGCTTTGAGGTTGACTTTGATGAGTGTATGAAGCGTCAGACATTCTTCAAAGAGGAAGAACACGAATGTATGATGAAGCTTGCAGCTGAGCAATTATAGAAGATAGGAGACAAATGAGATGCCAAATATGAGTCCAACAAAGGTTCCTATGCCACAGCAGGATCCGAATGTAAGAAATAAAAATTTTGAAGAGGTTGCTACCGGCTATACAGCAGAGATGGCGATGGAGGAAGCGACCAGATGTATCAATTGTAAAAATAAGCCATGTATGACCGGTTGTCCGGTTAATGTGCCGATTCCGGGTTTTATCGAGCAGGTTGCTGCCGGTGAGTTTGAGAAGGCATATGAGATTATTACAAGTGAGAATGCACTTCCTGCAATCTGCGGACGTGTTTGTCCACAGGAAAATCAGTGTGAGGGCAAGTGTATCCGCGGTATCAAGGGAGAGGCGGTTTCCATCGGACGTCTGGAACGTTTTGTTGCCGATTACCATATGGCACATGGACAGAAGGCGGATCTTGATATTCAGAAAAACGGAAAGAAGGTTGCAGTAGTAGGTTCCGGTCCTGCCGGCATCACATGTGCGGGCGAGCTTGCCAAGAAAGGCTATGATGTCACAATTTTTGAGGCATTACATAAAGCGGGCGGCGTACTTAGCTATGGTATCCCGGAGTTCCGTCTTCCGAAATCTCTTGTTGCAAAAGAACTTGAGAATATTACGGATCTCGGTGTAAAGCTTGAGACAAATGTGGTTATCGGACGTTCTTTAACAGTAGATGATTTATTTGCACGCGGCTTTGATGCCGTATTCCTTGGAACCGGAGCAGGACTTCCGAATTTCCTTCGCATTCCGGGCGAGAATCTGCTTGGCGTATATTCGGCAAATGAGTTTCTGACACGTGTCAATCTTATGAAGGGCTATAAGAAGGGCGAAGTTCCGACACCGGTTAAGGTTGGAAAACGTGTGGCAGTCGTTGGAGCCGGTAATGTAGCGATGGATGCAGCAAGAACTGCAAAGAGACTCGGTGCAGAGGAAGTGTATATTGTATATCGACGCGGTGAGGAAGAAGTGCCTGCAAGAAAAGAAGAAGTGGAACATGCAAAGGAAGAGGGCGTAATCTTCAAGCTGTTAAATAACCCGGTTAAGATTCATGGTAATGACGGATGGGTATCAGGTATTGAGGTTGTTGCACAGGAGCTTGGTGAACCGGATGCTTCCGGACGCAGACGCCCACAGCCGATCGAAGGTTCGAATACGGTAATCGATGTAGAGACCGTTGTAATCGCAATCGGACAGTCTCCAAATCCATTGATTCGCCAGACAACAGAAGGCTTAGAGACACAGAAGTGGGGCGGAATTATCGTAGATGAGGAAACCGGAGAAAGTACACGTAAGAATGTATATGCCGGCGGTGATGTTGTAACCGGAGCGGCGACAGTTATTCTGGCGATGGGTGCAGGTAAGAAGGCAGCAAAGGCAATTGATGAGTCTTTGAAAGAGATGTAGTCAGGTGATTGTATGGATAATTATGCAGAATATGCTGTAAAGAAAAAACTTGTAGTAAAGGACCGTATGCCGATTGTAGCATCGGTCTTTGCTGCATTGATTGGCTTTGCGATATGGGCGGTCAAGCCCGGATGGATCGGACCGACAATTCTTGTACTTGGAATTGTTTTTGTAATTATTACATCCGGTCGGCAGGAAATCGAATATGAGTACATTTTTCTGAGTGGAGAATGTGAGATTTCCCGTATCGTAAAAAAATCTTCGAGAAAGCAGATCTATAAGTTTGATATCGGAGATGTTCAACGGGTGCATCCTTACAAATCTCAGCGCTTTAAAAACGAACTGGAGGCAAATCCATCCTTGCAGATCAGGGATTACACATCCGGTTATTCGGACCATGAAGACAATTGGTACGTATTTTTGAATAACGGAAATAACCATACGGTTGCGGCAGTGCTTGAATTAAACGAGAAGTGCGCAGATCATGTGCGGTATTTCTATAAGGAAAAGTATCAGGAATAATCAAAAAAATCGGGAATGAAAATTCATTCCCGATTTTTGTTATGTTATTTAATTCACGAAAAGGAATATGTACAATCTATGGCTCGAGCGGTGTCATCTTCAGACCTTTATACATCTTGGAGTAAATGCTCTTTTCATCCTGATAGAGTACATACCCACGAGCGCCGTCCTTTACGATATAGGCGTATTTGTTTTTTTGCACATTCATATAAAGAACTTCATCTACGTTCAGTTCCTTTGCTTTTGCCTTAGCCGTATATACGTTAAGTGGCTCCAATTTGAATTTCTTAACTGCCTGATCCACTGTCATAGTTCATACCTCCTGTTTGGTCTTGCAATTCTATCGTTCGTACTTGCTCTTTGACCGGTAAAAATATATAATCATATTTAGATATATTATAATGCTTTCGTTAAGTTAAGTATATTGTATATTTTTGCTAAAGTCAACTGTAAAATGTACACAAAAAATAAGAAAAAGTTGTGTGTGAATGGTTGGTAAATTCGTCGAAGTGACATA
>JBJEMZ010000228.1:9371-19110 GCA_051879935.1 Wujia sp. | reverse complement strand
GAGCCGGCACTTTTTTTTGAGATGGCAAGGGGATTAGAAAAGGAACCGGAGCGCGGAAAGAGATGTTATAAATGCTATGAGCTTCGAATGCGGGAGGCAGCAGCCTATGCGAAGGCGCATGGATTTGATTTGTTTACGACAACTTTGTCCATCAGTCCGCATAAAAATGCTGCCTGGATCAATGAGATTGGCGGACGGCTGGCAGAAGAGTTTGAAATCGGTTATCTGTACAGTGATTTTAAGAAGAAAAACGGCTATGCGCGCTCTATCGAACTGTCGAAGGAATATGGGCTATACCGGCAAAATTATTGCGGATGTGTTTTCAGCCGTAGAGAGCGGGAAGGTGTAACATAGCAACGTAAAACAATAGATGTAAAAATAGATGCGGGAATTGTCAAAAAAGGGTTGTGCTATGTCGTATTTTGATGTATAATTCTTGCAATTTGAAAAAAGAGCTTCGGATAACTGTGCAATTCATCCGTTTCACTCTTTTTTTTTGAGCAAAATTCGAGTTTTGCAAATAAATCTAAAAAGAAAGGAAACAGACTATGAAAGCATTTCTTATACTGGAAGATGGTAATGTTTTTGAGGGGAAAAGCATAGGCTCCACAAAAGAGATTATCAGTGAGATTGTGTTTAATACATCGATGACCGGATATCTTGAAGTCCTGACTGACCCTTCTTATGCAGGTCAATCCGTATGTATGACGTATCCGCTCATTGGTAATTACGGAATATGTCGGGAAGACATGGAGGCAGAACGTCCATGGCAGTCCGGCTTTATTGTTCGGGAGATTGCAAAAAGACCAAGTAATTTCAGAAGTGAGGAAAGTGTTGAAACCTTTCTTATTGAAAATGATATAACCGGTATCGAGGGCATCGATACACGTGCACTTACCAAGATTCTGCGCGACAAAGGTACGATGAAGGGCATGATTACAACGGATGCGGGCTATGATAAGGAAGAATGTCTGAAACGGATTCGCGCATGGGAGATGGGACATGTCGTATTAGATGTTACCTGCAAGGAAAAAATGCATTATCCGGGAGATGGGTACAAGGTTGCGGTTGTGGACCTTGGTGTGAAAAAAAATATCGTGCGCAGTCTGAGAGAGAGAGGCTGTGATGTGACTGTTTATCCGGCAGAGACTCCGGCAGAGGAGATTCTGGCAGGTGAGCCGGATGGAATTATGCTCACAAACGGTCCCGGGGATCCGAAACAGAATGTCAAGACGATTGAGGAAATCAAGAAACTGTTTGCTACCAAAATCCCGATTTTTGCGATTTGCCTCGGACATCAGCTTCTTGCACTTGCAAATGGTGCTGACACTGTCAAGATGAAATACGGGCACAGAGGGGCCAATCATCCTGTCCGGGATTTGAAAACCGGTAAGGTGTACATCTCTACACAGAATCACGGTTATGTTGTCCGTGAGGATACGCTGGATCGTGATATTGCAGAGGTGAGCTTTATCAATGTGAATGATAAGACTGTGGAGGGCGTACATTATCTCGGTAAAAATGTTCAAACCGTGCAGTTTCATCCGGAGGCATGTGCAGGACCGCTGGAAGCAGGCTTTTTGTTTGATGAATTTATGAATATGATGGAGGTGTCAAAGTAATGCCAAAGAATCCACATGTAAAAAAGGTTGTAGTAATTGGATCCGGCCCTATCGTAATCGGTCAGGCGGCAGAGTTTGATTATGCGGGTACACAGGCATGCCGTTCTTTGAAGGAAGAGGGAATCTGCGTTATTTTGATCAATTCAAACCCTGCAACGATTATGACCGACAAGGATATTGCAGACAAAGTGTATATTGAGCCTTTGACACCGGAGGTTGTAAAAGCAGTTATTGTCAAGGAAAAACCGGACAGTGTGCTTCCGACACTTGGCGGTCAGGCTGCTTTAAATATTGCCATGGAGCTTGAGGAGTCCGGCTTCCTGCGCGAGCATAATGTTCGTCTTCTTGGAACCTCATCCAAGACGATTAAAAAAGCAGAGGACCGCTTGGAATTTAAACAGACTATGGAAAAAATCGGAGAACCGTGTGCACCGTCCGAGGTCGTAACCAACATCAAAGATGGACTGGCATTTGTTGAAAAAATCGGGTATCCGGTTGTGCTTCGCCCGGCATATACATTGGGCGGAAGCGGTGGTGGTATCGCAGACAATGAGGAACAGTTCATCGAGATTTTGATGAACGGACTTCGCCTCTCCCGCGTGGGACAGGTATTGGTTGAGCGTTGTATTGCCGGTTGGAAGGAAATCGAGTATGAGGTAATGCGTGATGCAAACGGTACCTGTATTACGGTTTGTAATATGGAGAATCTGGATCCGGTGGGCGTGCATACCGGTGATTCTATCGTAGTTGCACCTTCACAGACGCTTGCGGATAAGGAGTATCAGATGCTCCGAAGTTCTGCCCTAAATATTATATCTGAGCTTGGAATTCAAGGCGGATGTAATGTGCAGTTTGCACTTCATCCGACCACATTTGAATATTGTGTTATCGAAGTAAATCCGCGAGTAAGCCGTTCTTCCGCGCTCGCTTCTAAAGCAACCGGATATCCGATTGCAAAGGTTGCGGCAAAGATTGCACTTGGTTACAATCTGGATGAAATTAAAAATGCAATCACAGGGAAAACGTATGCAAGCTTTGAACCGGCGCTTGATTATGTTGTTGTGAAGATGCCGAGGCTTCCGTTTGATAAGTTTATCATGGCGAGCCGTAATCTGACGACACAGATGAAGGCAACCGGTGAGGTTATGAGTATCTGTACGAACTTTGAGGGTGCGCTGATGAAAGCGCTTCGCTCGTTGGAACAGCATGTGGACAGCCTGATTTATGAAAATTACAACGAGCTTCAGACGGAAGAAATTCATGAGATGCTCCACCGTGTGGATGACCGTAGAATCTTTGTAATTGCCGAGGCGTTAAGACGTGGAATTTCGGCTGAGGAGATACATGATATCACGAAGGTCGATATCTGGTTTATCGATAAGATTCACAACCTTGTGATGGAAGAACAGGTACTGCGTGATGCAGAGGAAATTACAAGGGAAATGATGTATGAAGCAAAGAGGATGGAATTCCCGGATAAGGTGATTGCACAGATTACCGGCAAGACGGAGCAGGAGATTAAGGAGCTTCGTTACAGCTATGGTATTCACGCTTCTTATAAGATTGTAGATACGTGTGCTGCCGAGTTTGAGGCAGAAACGCCATATTATTATTCCTGCTTTGACGGTGAATCCGAAGTGGAAGTCGATGCGTCGAAAAAGAAGATTATGGTACTTGGTTCCGGACCGATTCGTATCGGACAGGGAATTGAGTTTGACTATTGTTCTGTTCACAGTACATGGACACTGAAGGAACAGGGATATGAGACGATTATCGTCAACAACAATCCGGAGACGGTCAGCACGGATTTTGATATTGCGGACAGACTGTATTTTGAACCGCTTACCGCGGAGGATGTGGAGTCGATTGTCAATGTTGAAAAACCGGATGGTGCAGTTGTGCAGTTCGGTGGACAGACTGCCATTAAGCTGACAGAAGCATTGCTTCGGATGGGGGTTCCGATTCTAGGTACGAGTGCGGAAAATGTAGATGCCGCAGAGGACAGAGAGCTTTTTGATGAGATTCTTGAAAAATGCTGTATTCCGAGAGCTGCCGGCAAGACGGTATTTACAGTGCAGGAAGCACTTGAGGCAGCAAATGAACTTGGCTATCCGGTTTTGGTCCGCCCGTCTTATGTACTTGGCGGACAGGGTATGCAGATTGCCATCTCCGACAAAGATATTATTGAATTTATGGAGATTATCAATCGGCACGAACAGGAGCACCCTGTGCTTGTTGACAAATACCTGATGGGAAAGGAAATCGAAGTAGATGCTGTCTGTGATGGAGAAGATATTCTGATTCCGGGTATCATGGAGCATATTGAGCGTGCCGGAATTCACTCCGGTGACAGTATTTCTGTTTATCCGGCGCAGACAATCACGCCGAAGATTAAGCGCGTGCTTGAAGATTACACGAAGAAGCTTGCGAACAGTCTTCATGTTATCGGACTGATTAACATACAGTTTATCGTATATCAGGATGAGGTTTATGTTATCGAGGTAAATCCTCGGTCCAGCCGTACTGTTCCTTATATCAGTAAGGTGACCGGTATTCCGATTGTTGACCTTGCAACCCGGGTAATCATCGGTGAGAAGATACGCGATATGGGTTATACGCCTGGCTTACAGCCGGAGTCGGAGTATTTTGCGATTAAGATGCCGGTATTCTCGTTTGAGAAGATTCGCGGTGCCGAAATCAGTCTTGGACCGGAGATGAAATCAACCGGTGAATGTCTTGGTATCTCGAAGAATTACAATGAAGCACTTTACAAGGCGTTCCTTGGGGACGGAGTGAATCTGCCAAAGCATAAGAAGATGATATTGACAGTTAAGGATTCTGACAAGCTTGATGCGGTGGAAATCGGACATCGTTTTGCGGCACTTGGCTATGAGATTTATTCCACAAGAAGTACCTGCCGTGTGTTGAATGAGAACGGAGTTCCTGCAAAGCCAATCAATAAGGTAGAGGAGCCGTCTCCGAATCTGCTCGATCTGATTTTATCACACGAGATTGATTTGGTTATTGATACGCCTTCACAGGGTATCGAGCATAGTAAAGACGGATTCGTGATTCGAAGAAATGCAATTGAGACCGGTGTGACAGTGCTTACCAGCCTGGATACAGCGCATGCACTGCTCACCAGTCTGGAATCTTCCGATCGTGACAATCTTTCACTTGTAGATATCAGCGAAATATAGTAAAATAGAGACAACCATGCAGATGAATTTATCTGTAATGGTTGTCTTTCTTGTTTGAAGGAGTGAAAAGATATGTATATTGGTGGTATGAGCAACAATTACATAGTCCCTTACAGCAACGTGAGTCGGGTGACACCGGTCAATACAGACAATACCGTAGATTCCTCTTCGAAGGTGAAACCGGTAGAATGTCAGACTTGTAAAAACCGTGAGTACGTGGACGGCTCAAATGAACCGGATGTTTCTTTTAAGACACCGGGTAAAATTTCTGCTGAGCAGTCTTTTGCAAAGGTAAGCTCACATGAGCGTGAACATGTGTCAAATGCGATTCAAAAAAGCAGCAAGCCCGGTGCAAAGCTTATCTCTGCAAATGTAACTTTAAAGATGGGCGTATGTCCGGAATGTGGCAGAACGTATGTTGCAGGTGGGGAGACAACGACACAGATTCGGTATTCGGAGTCGAATCCGTATGAGAAAAACCGTAAGAATGCGGAAAAGAGTTTTTTGGTAGGGAATAATTTAGATGTCAGCTCTTAGATTTGTGAGCCGGGTTCCGCTTCTTTTTTCGGCGTGATGTGAGTTTGGGTTGTTTCAATGTTTTCGCATAGGACGAATTAGGATCGTATTTCGAGAGCCCGGACAGGTAATGAAGAAATGACCGGTCGGGCATGTACAGGTCTTCCGGAATGAGCGTTTGCAGAAAAATGACGGGGTTTGTCTGATAGAGGGCTGAGATGCGCAGAATGAATTCTGCAGTCGGTTTTCGGATGCACAATTCCATGTGTCCGTATGCAGAACGGGATATACAGGTAAATTCCGCGACTTCACGTTGTGAGTAGCCGGCAGACAGGCGCGCAGTTGTCAACAGGGTTCCGAATTCAGTGTTTCTTAGCATAATATCCTCACTTTCTTTTGCTTGATGAATTTTGTTGAAAATCAAATTGTTGATTATTAGATTGAAAAGAATTGTCAGAAGCAGCTGCTTCCAGAAAAATAGAAAAGAAATCTGTGTCGAGAAGAAGTGTAAGTTCAGCCAGTGTATAGACAGACGGAACGGCTCTTCCCAATTCATAGTTACCATAGGCTTGTCTACTAATTTTTAGCATCTTGGAAATTTCGATCTGATTGAGATTTTTGCGATGACGCGATAATTTTAGACGAGGCCCGAATTCTTTTGGAATCATAGATGAATTCACCTCCATGAAATACATGCTAACAGAAAGTTGGAAAAATGCAAGTAAGAAAAATATTTTTAGTAACAATATACAATGTGATTTATGAAAGGTTCACAAAAACAGAGTGCGAAAGGAAAGATTATGAGTAAAGCGGATGATTTGTTTATTGCCATGTGCAGCGATATTATAGAAAACGGTTATGATACAAAAGGAGAGAAGGTACGACCAAAATGGGAGGACGGGACGTCGGCCTATACGATAAAACGGTTTGGTGTTGTAAACCGCTATGATTTGTCGGAGGAGTTTCCGGCAATTACACTCCGAAAAACTTATGTGAAGTCTGCAATTGACGAGCTGCTTTGGATATGGCAGAAAAAATCGAACAACGTACATGAACTGAACAGTCATATATGGGATGCCTGGGCAGATGAAAACGGATCCATCGGCAAAGCGTATGGTTATCAGCTCGGCGTGAAGCATCAGTACAAGGAAGGCATGATGGATCAGGTTGATCGTGTCATTTACGATTTGAAGAATAATCCGTACAGCCGCCGCATCATGACCAATATTTATGTGCATCAGGATTTGGCGGAAATGAATCTGTATCCGTGTGCATACAGCGTAACATTTAATGTGACGGGCAACAAATTGAACGCAATTCTGAATCAGCGTTCACAGGATGTGCTTGCGGCAAATAACTGGAATGTAGTCCAGTATGCAGTGCTTGTGTATATGATGGCGCAGGTGACAGGCTTTGAACCGGGAGAACTTGTGCATGTGATTGCTGATGCGCATATTTATGACAGACATATTCCGATTGTGAAGGAACTTATAAGCCGGCCGACGTACCCGGCTCCAAAATTCAGGATGAATCCGGATATCAAGGATTTTTATGAATTTACGGTGGATGATTTTACAATCGAAGATTACCAGACAGGACCGCAGATTAAAAATATACCAATTGCGGTTTAGTGAGGAGGCAAAGATGGATTTAATCGTAGCTGTTGATAAAAACTGGGCAATCGGAAATAAGGGAGAGTTACTTGTTTCCATACCGGAGGATCACAAATTCTTTCGTCAGATAACTACGGGAAATGTAGTGGTGCTCGGACGAAAAACGCTGGCCGGTTTTCCAAACGGATTACCGCTTTCAAACCGCGACAATATTATTTTGTCAACAAACCCGAGGTATGAGGTTCGCGGTGCCGAGGTGGTGCATTCAAAAGAGGAATTGTTTGAGAGCTTAAAAAAGTATAAGGACAAAGAAGTGTATGTAATCGGGGGTGGACAAATTTATGAGATGCTGCTTCCGTATTGCAGGTATGCGCATGTAACAAAAATTGATTACAGCTATGCAGCAGATACGTATTTTCCAAATCTGGATGCGCTTGAAAATTGGACGCTGGTAGCAGACAGTGAAGAACATACCTATTTTGACCTGGAGTTTTATTTTTATAAATATGAAAATAAAAATCCGCTTCCGTTTTAGATATTTGTCTATTTTAGAGAAAAATGCACAAAAAAATGTAGGCATATGCGATAAATTATACAAAAGTACTTTTAAATGTGCAGAAAATGTGATATGATTCAAGATATATTTTATCGATTATTTTTTATTGGGAGGGTATGAAAAATGGCGGAAATTATGTTGACTTCAGGACAGAGCTTTGAAGGGTATGAAATCGTTGAGTATTTGGGCTTTGTAAATGTACAGTCCGTACTCAGCTCAAACTTTTTCAAGGGCTTTGCAGCCGGTGTGAGTGAGATGTCGGATTCAGAGAGTGAGAAACTGACCAGTAAGCTCGAACAGGTAAACGAGACAGCTTTAAAGAGATTGCAGAAGATGGCTGCTAATAAGAAAGCAGATGCAATCATTGGTGTGGAACTGAATTACACACAGTTTGCCAGCTATTCGGTTGGAACGATTGCGTCAGGGACGGCTGTCAAATTAAAAAAGGTGGAGGAGAAGGACAAGGTTATCATAAAGGAATTGTATGTAAGTAATTATTACAATCGCCTTGTTCCGAGACCGGTTAAGATTCTGCTTAAGAGTTCTAATCAGGGCGTTCAGATTTCGGCAGATTTCTTTAACTATAATATGGATGATATTTTGGCAATTCGTGCAGATGTAGAGTTGACGAATCTGTATGAAGAGAGACTTTTGTTAAAGGATCTGGATTTTGTATTTGAGAAAGGAAATGTATCTTTGATTGAGGCAAATTACATGGATTGTAAACTGCCTGCCAAGGATGTTTTGATGCTCAAGGATGCCAAGGTTACAATTTCCAAATATGTGACAAGTCGTGGTGTGTTTGCATGTAACGATCAGCCAATCAATGTAAGTATGCCGTTGCACAGGCTTGCTGCGTTAAAGGAGAAGCGTGGCATTGATGCAGTTGAAAAGTATAGAACAGATGGCATGATCTGGACCTGTAACTGTGGCTATGTAAATGAGGCAGGCGTGGATGAGTGTCTGATCTGCGGACGTAAGCAGGAAGAGATGAAGAGCGGTGCGAAATTCAATCCGGATGAGATGCTTGCAAAGATGCAGACCAAAGAGTATGTGATTGAACTGAAGGATGTTCTTATGGAGTATATTAAGGACATTGATAATGAATATCGTATGGAACTTCTTGAGATTATGGAGTCCGGACTTCAATATGAGAAGACAAGAGGCAATATGAAGGATACTGTAATCGAGAAGGTTGAGAAGGTATTTGAGTAACAAAAAGTTTGCTAGCAGAGGTGACAGAGTATGAGCGCAGGGCTCAGTATGGCCAGTGTAAATAAAATAAAAGAACTAGCGAATTCCAGAGAGTACAGTCTGGCACTCGAATTAGTGGAGCATCAGGACTTGACCAAATCCCTGAACCCTCAATTTCTGAGATTGTGCGGAGAGATATACATACAAAATGGCAGATATGAAGATGCAAGACGTTGTCTGATTATGGCTCATCGGTTGGGGCCGGAATCAAAACGTATCTTGTTTACCTTTGTGGAACTATATTTGCGGATGGGCTTTTTCGAATTGGCAAAGACATATTACGATATGTATATGTTTGATGCCGGTGCATTTAGCAGTGATACAAAATTGATGCAGTATATATGGAAGAAACACGAAGGGGCTTCCGGAGAGGTACTTGAAGAATTACTTGCATCTTACGCACATAATCTGGATTATGACTGGAGTTTTGAATTGTATTTCCTGTACAAAAAGCAGGATAAAAAAACAGAGGCAAAAACACTTGCTGAGTTGTATTATGCCTCCTATAAGGATTCTGAAAATAGTCGTCGAATACAGGATGTCGAGGCTGGAAATATTTCGTTAGACACATTGTTTAACGTGTATGCGCACGAAGAAGTTCCGGATGATAAAGCGGAATTTGAACAATTGCGTGAAGAAGAAAGAGCATTGCTTGAAACGGATTATGCCCGGATGCATCCAAAGGAAGCTGAAATTACGGTTATGTATGAGGATTCTTATACACCGGCGAGCTCTGAAAAGATGGTAAAACGTCTTCTCAAGAAACAGGACAAGGAGCAGGAACGGAAAGATAAAAAAGAACTGAAGAAACAGAAAAAACTTCTTGCCGCAACCGAGGAAACGCCAGAAACAGCGGATGTTGCTGAAGCTTCTGAAGTTTCTGAAGGCGAACAGGATGAGCAAACTGATTCGAATGTAGAAGATTTTCCAGAAAAAAAAGGTTTTTTCCAGAAGATATTTAAACGTAAGGAAGAAAAA
>JBJEMZ010000228.1:0-9271 GCA_051879935.1 Wujia sp. | reverse complement strand
ATCGAGGAAGAACCGATTGAGGAAATCGTCGAGGAGGAACCGGCAGAGGAAATCGTCGAGGAAGAACCGATTGAGGAGGAATCAATCGAGGAATCTGTTGAGAAGTCATCGGAGAGACCGTGGGTTGCTCCGTTTACAACAAAACCGCCGAAAAAGAAATTGGATTTTCCGGAATTTAAGTCTTCACTGTTCCCGGATTATCATAAAGAAGTAAAAGCGGTAGAGAATAATTTCCATGAAATCATGGAAGAGGCGCAGGACAAGATGTCTGAGAATATGCTTAAAGAGGAGCAGATGCAGCGGGAGGCAGAAGCGTTGATTGCATCTTTGGGGATTGATATAGGATCTGTTAAGACATCAAAGCCGGTTGAAACAAAAAGACAACCGGAAACAAAAGGACCTTCACGAGATGAATTAAAAGCATCTTTGAAGATAGATTCAACCAAGAAAAATTTGCTGAAACGTTTAAAAGAATACAGATGATTCTTGACGAGAAGGTAGTACTGAAAGGAGGCAAAGGGCGTGGCTATTGATCAAAGAGAAGCGTTGATTGCTGCTGTAAGAGCACAGGTAGAAAAGGAGAAAGCAGCGAAGGCTGCAAAGCTGAAAAAAGAGCAGGAAGCAATGCAATTATCCGGTGAGACTGCTTCAAACAAGACTTCGTCGGATGGCAATAAGCCAAAATACAAGACTCTGTCAGCGGAGGAGCTTGCGAAGATTGAAGAAAAGAAACGTCGCAAGAAGGCAGCTGAGCTTGGCATCAAGCTGGAGGATGAACCGGAAGAAACAGTTGCTGAGAAACCGGCAGAAAAAACTGTTGAAGAGAAGGCTGCTGAGAAAAAACCGGCAGAAAACGGGGGCAAGGCAAAATCTGAGGGCAAAGAGGAAAGTCTTGGCATGAGTGTCGGAATTCAACCGGATAAATCAGGCCAATCACTTGATAAGGTGTCCGGAGGTGGACTTGGAGCTTCGACCGGCACAGGACTCGGCGGCACAGGACTCGGTGGCACAGGACTCGGTGGCGCAGGACTTGGTGAGAAGAAACAATCCGGCGGACTTGGACTTGATCTGAATGTAGGTAAGGACAACAAAGAGGAGAAGAAGTCTGAGGAGAAGAAATCTTCATTAAAAATGGCGGAGGGTAATAAACCGGAGCCAAATAAGCCGGAGGAAAAGAAAGCTGAGACAAAGCCGGCAGTCAACAAACCAGTCAATGACGAAAAAGCGAAGTTGCAGCCGACGAAGCTTGCACAGGGAAGCGGAAGCGTCAAGATTATCGGTGGAGAAGAGACATCTGAGGAACAACAGTTTACCAAAGATGGAAATACAACTATTATCTCGGATGGTGTTGCATGGGAAGCAAGCGACAAGTCAAAGGAGAAAAAGTCTGATGATGACATTATCAGTATCGTTCCAAATCGCAGTACACCTACAAATGATGTAAACAGTATGTATGATTTGGGAGATGAAGATGAAGATTCGTTAGGCGCGGAGATTTCGAAGCTTGCAACATATGGCGATTCTGCCAAAACATCGGAAAAAACAGCCGAAAAGCCGGAAGAAAAGAAAAACGAGAAGTCTGCTGCTGATAAGATGGCTGAGCAGCAGGAGAGAATTAAGAAGGCTGCAGAAGCGGAAGCTGCAAAGAAAAAGGCGGCTCTTGAGGAGGCAGCACGGAAAGAGGAAGCAAGACGTAAGAAGTTAAAGGAAGCTGAACAAAAGGCAGACGCACAGGAAAGACGAATTGCAGAAGCTGCTGCAAAGCAGCGTGCTGCAGAAGCTGCTGAAAAACGCGCGGCTGAGGAAGCTCGCAAGAAGGCTGAGGAAGAAGAGAAGCGTAAGAAGGCTGAGGAGGCTCGTAAAAAGGCAGCTGAGGATGCCCGTAAGAAGGCTGAGGCAGAAGCAAGAGCGAAGGCAAAACAGGAAGCTTTGGCAAAGGCGGAAGAAGCAAAGAAGAAAGCTGCAGAGGCTCAAAAGGCTTTGGATGATGCGCTGAAGGAAGAAGAGGCGGCAGTAAAACTTGCGGAGGAAAATCGTAAGCGGGCAGAGGAAGCTTCCAAGAAGAAAGCGGATGCAGACGCAAAACAGAAGGCGGCTGAGGAAACTCAAAAGAAAGCGGAAGCGGAAGCAAAGAAGAAAGCGGAAGCGGAAGCAAAGAAAGCGGCCGAAGAGGCAGCAAAGAAGAAAGCGGACGCTGAGGCAAAGAGCAAAGCGCAGATTGAAGCATGCAAGAAGGCGGAAGAAGCTGCAAAGAAGTCCGCTGAGGAGGCTGCAAAGAAGGTTTCCGATGCGCAAAAGAAGGTTGAGGAAGCTTTAAAGAAGGTTGAAGAAGCAAAACAGACTCTTGAAAGCACAAAGAAAGCGGAACAGACTGCTGCAAAGGCAGTAGAAGAAGCAAAACAGAAAACTGTTGCTGAAGAGAAGAAGGCAGCCGAGGAGGCTTCCAAGCGTGATGCGGAAGAAAAAGCACGCGTAAAAGCGCTTGAAGATGCTCAGAAGAAAGCAATTGAGGAAGCAAAGAAGAAAGCAGAGGCGGAAGCTAAGAAACGTGCAGAGGAAGCAATTGCCGAAAAGGCAGAAGAGGATGCACGTAAGAAGGCAGCCGAGGAAGCTTCCCAGAAGGAAGCAGCCGCAAAGAAGAAGGCTGAGGAAGCGCGCAGGGCACTTGATGAGGCTAAAAAGGCGGAAGCGGCAGCAAACAAAGAGGCTGAGGAAGCAGACAAGATTCAGATTGACCTCACAATGCCGACAGAGGAAGGAAAACTTCCACTTGCAGCATCTTATCTTGAAAAGTATACGAAGATGGAAAAGTCCGGAGCACGCATTATTTCTGTATTCAATGCTGTTGTTGCCGATAACGCAAATCGCAATGTTGTCATGAAGGGTGATCATGGATTCGGACTTACCTGTGTAGGCGAGGATTTTGCCCGAAGCTATTACGATATGGGTATTTGCAAGGCGAAGACGATTGCCAAGATTAAGGCACAGGCTCTTAACAAGGTTAAGCTTTCGGATGCTATGACAAAGTTGGCAGGTGGTTGTCTGGTCGTTGAAAATGCAGGTCTGATTGCCGCTGATAAGATGCAGGAGCTTATGAAGCTTTCTGCCAAGGATGCAAATGATATTGTTGTTATTTTGACAGGTGCAACAGAATCTATCAAACGGTTGTTTGATGGCGCTGCAAGCACGAAATCCTATTTCACACATGAGATTGACATGGAAGGTATTTCCAATGCTGACATGGTTACAATAGTCAAGGGATACTTTGCACAGCAGGGATATAAGGCTGATGATTCGGTTGAGGGTACTGTTAAGAATCTGCTGATGGCGATGGAATCCGGAAATATCGATCGTATGCTGAAGGCGTGCGATGATGCAATGCTTAAGTGTGAGGAACGCGAAAAGGCAAAAGGCACAAGTCGGAAATATTTGCTAAGCGAAGATTTTAAATAATCATTGAAAAAAAAGGAACCGATGCTTATAATTTAAGCATCGGTTTTTTTGTCTGAAAAAATCAAAAATCAGAAGATAAGGGGTTTTTGCAGTGGTTAATATTGATATAGGAATTGATCTCGGAACATCCAACACGGTGATATACATAAAGGATAAAGGTATTGTTGTCAATCAGCCGTCGGTTGTTGCGTATGAGGCAAGGAGTAAAAAAATCATTGCCGTTGGAAATAAAGCAAAAAAATGATGGGAAAAACACCGGAGGATATCGAGGTGACAAGACCGATACGAAATGGTGTGATTTCGGATTATATTATGACGGAGCGTATGCTGAAAATCTATGTAAAGTCAGCAATTTCAAAACGTAAAATATGGGGCAAACCGAATATTTGTGTATGCGTTCCAAGTGGTGTCACCGATGTTCAGAAACGTGCGGCGTGTGATGCGGTTTATCGGACCGGCGCGAAAAATGTGTATGTGTTAGAGGAACCGTTTGCAGCAGCCATCGGTGCAGGTGTAGACATTGAATCCTCAGTTGGTGCCATGATTGTCGATATTGGAGCGGGAACAACCGATATTGCGATTGTGGCAAAGGGTGGTGTGCAGCAAAGCAGTTCGATAAAAGTGGGCGGCGATGATTATGATGATGCAATTATCCGCTATATGCGTAAACGACACAATGTATTGCTTGGCGAGGTGTCGGCAGAACAGTTGAAGAAGGATATCGGCTCTGTATTTCCACGGGAACAGGATGCAATCGGATATGCAAGAGGAAAAGAGCTTGTGCGAGGGCTCCCGACGAAGCTGGCTGTAAAATCCTCCGAGATGATTGAGGCTTGTCAGGAGGTAACAGATCAAATACTGGAGCTGGTTCGAAGTATGTTAGAGGTTGCCCCTCCGGAGCTTGTTTCAGATATTTCCGAAAATGGCATTATTCTTGCCGGAGGCGGAAGCAAAATATTTGGTATGAATAAATTGATTATGGACAAACTTGGGGTGCCTGTAATTCATGTCAAAAATCCGGATCAGGTTGTGGCAACCGGAGCCGGATGTGCACATCAGTATATTCGTGACAGCAGAACACTTGAAGAATAGGAACATGCTATGGAACAGGAAAAAGAAATGATAACTTATCACGGTACAGATTATGTATATGATGACCGGTTTCTTCCGATTAACAGGGCAGAGATGGACAAAAGAGGATGGGAACAGCCGGATTTTGTCTATGTAATCGGAGATGCCTATGTGGATCATCCATCGTTTGCGCCTGCGATTATCAGCAGAGTATTAGAGGCGCATGGCTATAAAGTTGCCATTATCTCGCAGCCGGATTGGAAGAATAAAGAAAGTATTGCCATCTACGGAAAACCGCGACTTGGATTTCTGGTTTGTGCCGGAAATATGGATTCCATGGTAAATCATTATTCCGTATCTAAAAAACGAAGACAGACAGATGCCTATACACCGGGCGGAGTCATGGGAAAACGACCGGATTATGCAACGGTTGTATATTGCAATCTTATAAGAAGCAAATATAAAGATGCAGCCATCATTGTGGGCGGAATCGAGGCAAGTCTGCGCCGGCTCGCACACTATGATTATTGGTCGAACCGCCTGAAACATTCGATTCTTTTGGATGCACAGGCAGATCTTATTATATATGGAATGGGTGAACGGGCAATTGTGGAGGTTGCAGAGGCGCTTGACAGTGGGATGGATGTCAAAGATATCAGCTTTGTGAGAGGAACGGTTTACAAAGCGAAGAGCCTGGAACATCTGTATGAACAATATATTGTGCTTCCTTCCTATAAACAATTACAGGATGATAAACTGCAATATGCAAAGAGCTTTAAAATACAATATGATAACACGGATTATTTTACGGCACAGATTCTGGTGGAAACTTATGGAGAAAATAAATACGTGATTCAAAATCCTCCTGCGGCACCGCTTTCGGAGACTGAGATGGACGATGTGTATGCGCTCCCGTTTGCGCGGACATACCATCCGGTTTATGAGAAACAGGGCGGAATTCCTGCAATACAGGAGGTGAAATTTTCCCTGATCAGTAATCGTGGCTGTTTTGGTGGATGTAGCTTTTGCGCATTGACTTTTCATCAGGGCAGAATGTTGCAGACAAGAAGCCATGAATCCATTCTGCATGAGGCAGAACAGATTATTCGGGATCCTGAATTTAAAGGATACATCCATGATGTTGGCGGACCAACTGCGAATTTCCGTGTGAAAGCATGTGAAAAACAAAAGATTCATGGTGTGTGCCAAAACAGGCAGTGCCTGTTTCCGAAGCCATGCCCGAATCTGATTGTCGATCATTCGGATTATCTGGAACTTTTGCGAAAGCTGCGTGCCCTGCCGGGTGTAAAAAAAGTGTTTATACGGTCGGGTATCCGGTTTGATTATCTGATGGCGGACAAGGATGATGCATTTTTCAGGGAACTTTGTGAGCATCATGTCAGCGGACAGTTAAAAGTGGCACCGGAGCATATATCTGACAATGTATTGTCGATGCTTGGGAAACCGGAAAATGCAGTTTTTCAGGCGTTTTGCAAGAAATATAAACGCATCAACGATCAGCTTGGCATGAAGCAGTATATGGTGCCATATCTCATGTCCTCCCATCCGGGATCTACGATGAAGGAGGCGGTGGAGCTTGCAGAATATCTGCGCGATATGGGTTATATGCCGGAACAGGTGCAGGATTTTTACCCGACACCATCGACGATATCGACCTGTATGTATTATACCGGTGTTGACCCTCGGACGATGAAGCCGGTGTATGTACCGACATCCCCGCATGAGAAGGCGATGCAACGCGCGTTGATTCAATACAGAAATCCGAAGAATTATGAGCTTGTATATGAGGCTCTTGTGCTTGCAAATAGGACGGATTTGATCGGGTATGATAAGAAATGTCTGATACGTCCGAGAAAACAGATCGGACCGAAAGATGTACGCGGGCAAAAAGACACGTACAGACAGAAAACGGAAAAGACACCACAACATAACAAAAATAAAAAAACAATACGAAATGTTCACAAAAAGAAACAAAAGTAGAGCTTTATATTGTTGCGAAACATCTACAAATATGATATTATGGCTCTAGGCGTGTCGGCTTGTATTTCTGTCGGCACAGGTTGAAATTAAAATGAATGGAGGAAAAATTCAACATGGCAAAGAAAGTAGTTTTGGCTGGCGCTTGTCGTACAGCAATCGGTACTATGGGTGGTTCACTTAGCACAACACCGGCACCGGAATTGGGTTCTATCGTAATCAAAGAGGCATTGAAGAGAGCAGGCGTTCCTGCTGATCAGGTAGATCACGTATATATGGGATGTGTTATTCAGGCTGGTCTTGGACAGAACGTTGCACGTCAGGCATCAATCAAGGCTGGACTTCCGATTGAGACACCGGCAGTTACAGTAAACGTAGTTTGCGGTTCCGGTCTTAACTGTGTAAACATGGCTGCTCAGATGATTCAGGCAGGCGATGCAGATATCGTTGTAGCTGGTGGTATGGAGAACATGTCCATGGCTCCTTATGCAGCTATGAATGCTCGTTTTGGTTACAGAATGAACAACGGCAAGCTTGTTGATACCATGGTAAATGATGCTCTTTGGGATGCATTCAATGATTATCATATGATTAAGACTGCTGATAACATCTGTGAGCAGTGGGGACTTACACGTGAGGAACTTGATGAGTTTGCAGCAAAGAGCCAGCAGAAGGCAGAGGCAGCTCAGGCTTCCGGAGCATTTGATGCAGAGATCGTGCCGGTTATGATCAAGAAGAAAAAAGAGATGGTTGAGTTCAAGAAGGATGAGGGCCCTCGCCCTGGTACAACTGTAGAGACACTTGCAAAGCTTCGTACAATCAATCCGGGCGGATTTGTTACAGCCGGTAATGCTTCCGGTATCAATGACGGTGCTGCTGCAATCGTTGTTATGTCAGAGGAGAAGGCTAAGGAGCTCGGCGTTAAGCCTATGGCTACATTTGTAGCAGGTGCACTTGGCGGTGTAGACCCATCTATCATGGGTATCGGTCCTGTAGCTTCTACAAAGAAGGTTATGGCTAAGACAGGCATGAAGATTGAGGACTTTGATATTATCGAGGCAAATGAGGCATTTGCTGCTCAGTCTGTTGCAGTTGGTAAGGATCTTGGCATTGATGTTGACAAGCAGCTCAACCCGAACGGTGGTGCGATTGCTCTCGGTCACCCGGTAGGTGCTTCTGGATGTCGTATCCTTGTTACATTGCTTCATGAGATGCAGGCAAAGGGTGCTAAGACAGGTCTTGCTACACTTTGTATCGGTGGCGGTATGGGTTGTTCAACAATCGTTAAGATTGAGGATTAATCGGAACGCATAACGCAAATTAAGAAGTATTAAGGAGATAAAGATGGAATTTATTACTTATGAGCAGGAAGGTTTTGTAGGCGTTGTGACAATCAATCGTCCAAAGGCACTCAATGCCTTGAACAGTCAGGTGTTGGAAGAGCTTGAAGCAACCTTCGATGCAATCGATTTAGATACAACAAGAGCCGTTGTTTTGACAGGTGCAGGCGAGAAGTCATTCGTAGCAGGCGCTGATATCGGAGAAATGTCCACGCTCACAAAGGCAGAGGGTGAGGCATTTGGTAAGAAGGGAAATGATGTATTTCGTAAGATTGAGACATTTCCACTTCCGGTAATTGCTGCAATCAACGGATTTGCACTTGGTGGCGGATGTGAGATTTCTATGAGCTGCGATATCAGAATCTGTTCTGAAAATGCAGTATTCGGTCAGCCGGAGGTTGGTCTTGGTATCACACCTGGCTTTGGCGGAACACAGAGACTTGCACGTCTTGTAGGTGCGGGCATGGCAAAGCAGATGATTTACACAGCAAGAAATATCAAGGCAGACGAAGCGTTAAGAATCGGTCTTGTAAATGCTGTTTATCCGCTTGAGGAGCTGCTTCCTGCAGCAAAGAAGATGGCAGCAGGTATTGCTGCAAATGCTCCGATTGCAGTCAGAAACTGCAAGAAGGCAATCAACGACGGTCTGCAGGTAGATATGGATCAGGCAATGGTGATTGAGGAGAAACTGTTCGGTGACTGCTTTGAGACAGAAGACCAGAAGGCAGGCATGGGCAACTTCTTAGAGAAGGATAAAGAGAAAAAATTAAAGGTTGTTCCGTTCCAGAATAAGTAAGTAATATATTTTTAAGGAGGATATAAACATGAAGGTTGGCGTTATTGGTGCTGGTACCATGGGTCAGGGTATTGCAAAGGCATTTGCTCAGGTTGACGGCTATGAGGTTGCACTTTGCGACATCAAGCAGGAGTGGGCTGAAGGCGGTAAGGATAAGATCGCAAAAGGCTATGCAAGACTCGTAGAAAAAGGAAAGATGACACAGGAGAAGGTAGATGCGATTCTTGCAAGCATCACACCGGGCCTCAAGGAAGATCTCTGTGCAGATTGTGATTTAATCGTAGAGGCTGCATTTGAGGATATGGGCGTTAAGAAGACAACATTTTCAGAGCTCGATAAGATTGTAAAGCCGGAGTGTATCTTTGCTTCTAATACATCTTCACTTTCGATTACAGAGATTGGTAATGGACTGACACGTCCGATGATCGGTATGCACTTCTTCAACCCGGCAGACAGAATGAAGCTGGTTGAGGTTATCGCAGGCGTAAATACACCGGCTGAGACAGTTGACAAGATCATCAAGATTTCTGAGGAGATCGGTAAGACCCCGGTACAGGTAAACGAGGCAGCGGGCTTTGTTGTTAACCGTATCCTGATTCCGATGATTAACGAA
>JBJEMZ010000227.1:0-5997 GCA_051879935.1 Wujia sp. | reverse complement strand
CAAAATAACAATCTCCTGTTCATTTACAAGTGCACGTGCAATCGCAATTCGCTGCTGCTGGCCACCGGAAAGTGTCGAAACCTTTCTTGTCTCGAAGCCTTCTAAGTCCACCATCTCGAGAACGCGTTTTACCTTTCGCTTAATTTCATCCTTTGGAAGCTTTTTGATTTTTAATCCAAAGGCAATGTTGTCAAAAATGTTCAAATGTGGAAACAATGCATATCGTTGAAATACTGTATTAATTGGGCGCTTGTTAGGCGGAAGCTTTCCGATTTCCTTACCATCTAACAGTATCTCTCCCTCTGTAGGAATTTCAAAGCCCGCTATCATGCGGAGTGTCGTGGTTTTACCACAGCCCGAAGGCCCTAAAAACGTTACGAATTCGCCCCTTTTTACCGTAAGGTTAAAATCCTCTACAGCGACAAACCCATCCTCAAATGTTTTTGTGATGTGCTTTAGCTCAATAATGTTTGTTGAACCAATGTTGTTTTCCAATAAACTCTCATCCTCCTTATGTTCCTGACATCCTTATCCATGGCATTGGCAGATGGCAGGCCAGATTTTTCTTTAGTATCTCTACATACTAAAAGTGCTCGCTTTTCATGAAAGAAAAGCAAGCACATTTTAACAGATTTACTGGACATTTACAATGTAATATTCTGAATTATTATATGGATTTTCCGGATTTTTATCAATGTCTGTGATATTTCCGATCTTCCTCCTCATATTTTGGCTCACAGGTAAGACGGACGCCTATCTTCTTTAATAGCTGTTCATCCACCGAGGACAAAAGCACCGTCGAATGTGCCTCGCAGTTTCGAAGCTTCGAGAGCTGTTCCATCGCAAGTCTTGCATTTGCATCACTGGCCGCAGTCGTGGAAAGCGCAATCAGTATCTCATCCGTATGAAGTCTTGGATTATGGCTACCGAGATAGCTGGTCTTTAACCGCTGAATCGGCTCAATCGCTTCCGGCGACACAAGCTTTACCTCATGCGGAATGCCTGCAAGTACCTTGAGTGCATTTAACACAGCAGCAGAAGAAGCTCCGATTAAGTCTCCTGTTTTTCCGGTTACAATCGTTCCGTCAGGAAGTTCGATTGCCATGGCCGGATGCTCCGTCTCTGCCTCACGTTCCAATGCCCTTTTCACAACAAGGCGGTCCTCAATTGTGACGCCCGCCTGACGAAGAAGAATCTCAAGCTTGTTTTTGTCATCCTTGGACTGCCCATACCGCTTCTTGTCACACAGACAACGATAATAGCGCCGGATAATCTCCTGGGCAGATGCGTTTCGACATACCTCATCATCAATAATACAGTTACCGGCCATATTTACACCCATATCCGTCGGAGATTTATATGGGCTGCTTCCTGCTATAAGCTCGAAAATCGTTGCAACAACCGGGAATATCTCGATATCGCGATTATAATTGACCGTTGTTTCTCCATATGCTTCAAGGTGGAACGGATCAATCATATTGACATCATTCAAATCTGCAGTTGCAGCCTCATAAGCCAGATTAACCGGATGCTTGAGCGGCAGATTCCAGATAGGAAATGTCTCAAATTTCGCATAACCGGCTTTTACCCCACGCTTATACTCATGATAAAGCTGTGACAGACAGGTTGCCATCTTTCCGCTTCCAGGTCCCGGCGCCGTAATTACAACAAGTGGACGTTCCGTTTCGATATATTCATTTTTCCCATATCCCTCGTCACTGACAATGTGCGCGATATCACTCGGATATCCGGCAATTTTATAATGTCTGTATGACTTGATTCCAAGCTCCGACAGCTTTTTGCGGAACAACTCAGCAGATGCCTGCCCAGCATATTTTGTAAGGCACACACTTCCCACATATAAGCCGATTGCCTGAAATTCATCGATTAAGCGCAACACATCCATGTCATAAGTGATACCATAATCACTCCGCACCTTGTTATTCTCAATATCCTCAGCACTGATTACAATGACAATTTCTGCCTGATCCTTCAACTGCAACAACATCTGCAGCTTTGAGTCCGGTTCAAACCCCGGAAGAACTCTCGATGCATGGTAGTCATCAAACAGCTTTGCTCCAAACTCCAGATACAGCTTATTATCAAACTTTGATATCCGTTCACGAATGTGCTGTGACTGCATTTCCAAATACTTTTGATTGTCAAATCCGATTTTCATTTTCCTTCTCCTCTGTCTCCTATGTTTCTTCCCGATATCCGTAATTGCGAAGCAGCGTATCACTGTCTCGCCAGTCCTTTTTCACTTTTACCCACAATTTCAGATTCACCTTTATGTCAAGCAGATTCTCCATGCTCACTCTCGCCTTGGTTCCGATCTTCTTTAACATGGCTCCCTGCTTGCCGATGATGATGCCCTTGTGGGAATCCCGCTCACATATAATCGTGGCATCGATATCCATACAGCTTCCGTCCGGCCGCTCTTTCATGCGGTCGATCACAACCGCGATTCCATGCGGAATCTCCTTGTCCAAAAGTCTTAATGCCTGTTCCCGCACTAATTCCGCTACAATCTGCCGCTCCGGCTGATCCGTCACCGTATCTTCATCATAAAACTGCGGTCCAAACGGCAATAGCTTCTTAATCGTTCGGATCAGCTCCTCCTGATTATGTCCGCGCAGTGCGGATACCGGGACAATCGCATCAAAATCATATACATCTTTATAAGTGTTAATTGCATCCACAACTGCCTGGTTATCCACCGTATCAATCTTGTTAATCACAAGAATCACCGGTGTGTTTACCTTGCCAAGCACATCAATGATATGGCGTTCTCCGGCACCGATAAAGGTAGTCGGCTCCACAATCCACATGACAACATCCACTTCGCTTAACGTTCCGTGTGCCACATGCATCATATATTCGCCAAGCTTATTTTTCGCCTTGTTAATACCCGGTGTATCGAGAAACACAATCTGCCCCTCGTCATCGGTATATACGGTCTGAATCCGGTTTCTGGTCGTTTGTGCCTTGCTGCTCGTTATCGCGATTTTTTGTCCGATCAGATGATTCATCAGCGTTGACTTTCCCACATTTGGTCTGCCGATAATCGCAACAAAACCTGATTTGTATGTCTGTATATCCATTCTCTTCTCCTATAATCAAGGTATCTTATCAGAAAACATTTTTTACTTCAAGGAAATGTTCTTTTTCCGATTCAATACGTGCCTCATCACCAACTGCGCAGATCACGTCCCCGGAAACAGCAGTCTCCACATACCCGACAAGTCCGCGTATAACCTCCGGTGTCGTAGAAAGCACTTCATCACGGGTTTGTTGTAAATCCGCATCCGAAAGTCCCATCAAATAACAGACAAAATTGAAATTACCCTCTGCAGACGGTGTGAGAGGCGCATCCATTTTACTGATTGCACCTATGATATATTTGGTCATATCCCGTTCATCTGCCTGGAATTGTCTGACATAATCCGGTGCCTGTTTATATATCTGATATGTTTCCATAAGATTCGGATCACGATACGAAGTAAAATAACAATTACCACTCCGGTTAAAACTGCACATACTGCCATACGCGCCGCCCTTTACACGTACATGAATCCATAAATAATCATAGGAAAAGATGCATTGCAATACATTTAACGCCCCGGTATATGGATATCCTTTCTCAAGGAAATTACCGGCTGTTGCCACATACTGCACCTGACTTGCCGTTTTGAATCCCTCATTTTTCTTTACGACCGGTATGGATTTTTCTTTGTCAAATTCCAGCCTCGTTGACAGCTTACAGGAAAACTCCGTTATACACTTTTTCAAAACAACCTCCGGATTTTTATCCGAAGTGAAATTGACAAGCAAAGAATCTCTGCGCAGAAGCTGTCCGAGTACATCCTGCAAATCCGAAATCAGCTTATCACAGCGCTCATCAAAATGGTCATCCAAATCTGCAAGGTATTCATAGTAATCCACGCCTTCCGTCAGTTCCTTTATGACACCAATCGGTGAAATGTAAGACGTTGCACGTCCTGCCGCAGTTAAATGTCCAGCATCCAGCAAATCATCTTTGAGTCCTGCTCTTGTCTCCGCTATAATCTCACGCAGACGTTTTTTGTCCTGGAGCTTCGATGTAAAGAGAATCTCCTCCACAAGCTCCATGGCCTTCTCCACGTTTTCATCCAGCATCTTCATGTTTACAACAAAATGCGTAATATAACGATTGTATTCTTTCGTGTTTGTAATCGTCGTTGCAAATCCGATTCCGCCCGTATACAAATTGATTTCGTTTGACAATTCATTGTAGCTATAGTGTTCTGTATCCACATACTTGAATATTTCCGTCAGAAGTGCAATGGTCGGAAACTTCCTGTAGTCAATATCATCCATACAGAAATTCAGATTCAGATATGTGATACCATTTGTAAAGATGTCATGGCTCACAATCTTTACGTGTTCAATCTCGGAAATCGTATTCTGAATGGTTCTTGCTTTTTTCTCGATATCTGATATCGCAAGCATCGGAATCTTTCTTAAATCCTCTTCCGTGTCCGCCGCTTCCTGATAAGCTTTCAGATGAATCATATCTGCACGGATTTGCTCAATCTGCTCCGGTGTCAATGTCTTTTTATAATCGGAAAGTCTCTTCTTTTCCCGTTCCACAATCTCCTGATTCAGCTTCTTTTTCGGAGAAAGCATGCAATACGTTTTATGTGTATTCTTTAAGATATACGTCTCTATCAGTTTTTCAAAATAACCCTCGGATACCGCTTCTTTCAATGAAGTATACACCTCATTCATGCTAAACAGATCCAGTGCCGCCGCATCATCATACAGCCATGTAGAAAATGCATTTAAGCCGAGCATGAGTCCTTTTGGATACCGACCGTAATTTCCTTCTTTATGTTTAAATTCAAAATAATTGATTGCCGCAAGCAATGATTTTTTATCAAGCCCATTCTTTATCATCTCGGAAAGTGTATCATCAATGACCTGAATGAAACGCGCCTCATCCGAACGGTTTGCATTTTTCGCTATGATGGAAAATGTCGGCTGCAGGATTCCATCATCATAAGAGGAAAAAACATCCTTTCCGATGCCGGAATCAATCAGAGCTTTCTTTAATGGGGCACCCGGTGCCGATAAAAGTGCATACTCAAGAACTGAAAATGCAGAACAGAGTTTCTTGTCCGAGCTGTCTCCGACTACAACATTGTATGTCAGATATGTGTTGTCTTCTTCCTCCTCGCTGTCCGAAATGGAATAAAACTCCTCCACATGCTTCGGCTCTTCAAAGCATGGTTCCTTTGTCAGTGCAGAATCAATCTCCTGATAGGAAAAATCCGACAGATACTCCCGGTCAATAAAGCTAAGCTCAGCTGCCGCATCCATATCACCATAGAGATAAATATAACTGTTGCTTGGGTGATAGTATTTCTGATGGAACGCCAAAAATGCTTCCTGCGTCAAATCCGGAATTGCCACCGGATCTCCGCCCGACTCAAATCCATATGCCGTGTGGGACAGCAACGACTTTTCAATAATACGGTAAAGCTGCTGCTCCGGGGAAGAATAGACACCCTTCATCTCATTGAACACAACGCCGTTAAAGATTAGTTCTCCGGTTTTCTCATCGATTTCATAATGCCAGCCTTCCTGCATCATAATTTCTTTTTTTGTATACATATTCGGATAAAAAACAGCATCCAGATACACATGCATGAGATTATGGAAATCTGTCTGATTCAGACTGGCCACCGGATACACGGTCTTGTCGGAATACGTCATGGCATTTAAAAATGTATTGAGACTTCCCTTGCAAAGCTCCACAAACGGATCCTTGACCGGAAAATTTTTAGAACCACACAAAACAGAATGCTCCGTAATGTGCGGCACGCCGGTATCATCTGACGGCGGTGTCCGAAATCCGATCGTGAACACTTTGTTTGTATCATCATTTTCCACCACAAGCACACGCGCCTTCGTCTTATCGTGGGATAAAACATACCCGTATCCCTGTACTTCCGG